>CAZPJC010000038.1:0-19890 GCA_964586645.1 uncultured Schumannella sp. | reverse complement strand
TCGATCACGATGACCGACTTGCCGGAGTCGACGAGCCGGTCGAGCAGCCCGAGCAGCTGTTGGACGTCGGCGAGGTGGAGCCCGGTGGTCGGTTCGTCGAGCACGTAGACGCCGCCCTTCTCTGCCATGTGGATCGCCAGCTTCAGCCGCTGACGCTCACCGCCCGAGAGCGTCGTCAGCGGCTGACCCAGGGTGAGGTAGCCGAGGCCCACGTCGGCCATGCGCACGACGATCGCGTGCGCGGCCGGAACCCTCGAGTCGCCGTCGGCGAAGTACGACACCGCTTCGTCGACGCTCATCCCGAGCACCTCGCTGATGTCCTTGCCGCCTAGCTTGTATTCGAGCACCGAGGCGAGGAACCGCTTGCCCTCGCACACCTCGCACACCGTCGAGGCGCTGCCCATCGAACCGAAGTCGCTGAAGATGACGCCGTTGCCGTTGCAGTTCGGGCACGCGCCGGCCGAGTTCGCGCTGAACAGGGCGGGCTTCACGCCGTTGGCCTTGGCGAATGCGGTGCGGATGGAGTCGAGCATCCCGGTGTAGGTCGCTGGATTGCTGCGGCGCGACCCCTTGATCGGAGCCTGGTCGACCGACACCACGTCGGTGCCGTTCTGTCCAGCTCCGGCCGGAATCGACCCGTGGATGAGCGAACTCTTGCCCGATCCGGCGACGCCGGTGACGACGGTGAGGATGCCGAGCGGGATGTCGACGGAGACGTCCCGCAGGTTGTTGCGGGTCGCGTGCCGGATCTCGATCGTCCCGGTCGCGCGGCGCACGGCATCCTTCAGTCTCGCGCGGTCGTCGAGGTGGCGGCCGGTGAGGGTGTCGCTCTTCCGGAGGGCGTCGACGGTGCCTTCGAACTGGATCTCGCCGCCGTTCGTGCCGGCGCGCGGACCGAGGTCGACGACGTGGTCGGCGATCGCGATCGTCTCGGGCTTGTGCTCGACGACGAGTACCGTGTTGCCCTTGTCGCGCAGCCGCACGAGCAGCTCGTTCATGCGCTGGATGTCGTGCGGGTGGAGTCCGACGGTGGGCTCGTCGAACACGTAGGTGACGTCGGTGAGGCTCGAGCCGAGGTGCCGGATCATCTTGGTGCGCTGGGCCTCGCCGCCGGAGAGCGTGCCCGAGGGCCGGTCGAGGCTGAGGTAGCCGAGTCCGATCTCGACGAACGAGTCGAGGGTCTGCTGGAGGTTCTCCAAGAGCGGCCCGATGTGGCCGGCGTCGAGCCCGCGCACCCAGTCGGCGAGGTCGCTGATCTGCATGCGGCAGGCGTCGGCGATGGAGATGCCGGCGATCTTCGACGAGCGCGCGGCGGCGCTCAGCCGGGTGCCCTCGCACTCCGGGCAGGCGGTGAAGGTGACGGCGCGTTCGACGAAGGCGCGGATGTGCGGCTGCATCGCCTCGACGTCTTTGCTGAGGAACGACTTCTGCACGTTCGGCACGAGGCCGAGATAAGTCATGTTGATGCCGGCGACCTTGACCTTCGTCGCCTCCTTGTGGAGGAAGTCGTGCCGCTGCTCGGGGGTGAAGTCCTTGATCGGGATGTCGCCGGGGATGATGCCCGACTCGGTGAAGATGCGCACGCCCCAGCCTTCGGCGTTGTAGCCGGGGATCGTGAGCGCGCCGCCCTTGAGAGACTTCGTCTCGTCGAACAGCTGGGTGAGGTCGATGTCGCTCACCGAGCCCATGCCTTCGCAGCGCGGGCACATGCCGCCGGTGATCGTGAATTCGCGTTCGATCGTGGCGCCGGCATCCGTCTCGACTTTCGCCGATCCGGTGCCCGTGACGCTCGCGATGTTGAACGAGAAGGCCTGCGGCGACCCGATGTGCGGTTCGCCCATCCGGCTGAACAGGATGCGCAGCATCGCATTCGCGTCGGTCGCGGTGCCGACGGTCGAGCGGACGTTCGCGCCCATGCGCTCCTGGTCGACGATGATCGCGGTCGTGAGTCCGGCGAGCACATCGACATCCGGGCGCCCGGGGCTCGGCATGAACCCCTGCACGAAGGCGGGGTAGGTCTCGTTGATGAGGCGCTGAGATTCGGCCGCGATCGTGCCGAAGACGAGGCTCGACTTGCCGGAACCCGACACGCCGGTGAAGACGGTCAGCCGCCGCTTCGGGATGTCGACGCTGATGTTCTTGAGATTGTTCTCGCGGGCGCCGATGACGCGGATGAGGTCGTGGCTGTCGGCGGGGTGTCGGCTGTCGGCGGGGTGGGCGTTCGTCGGCATGGAGCCACGGTATCGGCGACCCCGGACGGGAGGCTTCTCGAATCCGACTCGTCGTCCCGTCGTCCTGCCGGAGAATCGGCCCGTGACCTTCTCGATCGCCGGGGCCGTGGTGTCGCTCGTCGTCCTGCTGCCGAATCTGCTGCTCGTGGTCTTTCCCCCGCGGGATGACCTGCGTCCGCAGGATGCCGGGATGGTCGCGACGATTCTGGAGCGCGCCGGGCAGGTCGGATGCCTCGTGCTGCCGTTCCTCGTCGGCGGTCCGGGCACGTGGAGCTGGTGGCTCGTGCCCGTGGTGGTCGCGATCGGGGCGTATCTGGCGCTCTGGGGGCGCTATCTCGTCGAGCGGCGCACCGCATCCCTGTATCGGCCGCTCGGTCGGGCATGGTTCGCGTTGCCGATCCCGATGGCGGTGTTCCCGGCGCTCGCGTTCTTGAGCGCCGCGGGGTGGCTCGGCTCGGTGTACGTGGGGGCGGCGACTCTCGTGCTCGCCGCCGGGCATCTGCCCAACAGCTGGGCCGCGTGGCGGTCGGTGGAGAAGTCGGTGCCGACCGCCTGAGTTTCAGTAAGTCAGTGAGTCAGTGAGTCAGGGCGTCAGTGAGTCAGGGCGGGTCGCTGCCCTGCTCGGCCCGAGGTGGGGATCCAGTGGCGCGGGCGGGGCGGGTGCGGTGCCGACGGCCTGTGGGAGACACCCAGTCGACGGTGCCGTCGGGGTGGGTGGCTTCGATCCGCCAGCGCGAGCCGTGCTTCAGCCGATGGTGGCCGCGGCAGAGGTGCGCGAGGTTGGCGGGGTCGGTGCCGCCGCCGTGTTCCCAGGCGCGCGAGTGGTCGACATCCGAGGCGGCCGCCCGCCGGGTGCAGCCGACGAAACGGCAGCGCTCGTCGCGCACCGTGAGGAACAGCCGCAGCTCGTCGCTCACCCGGTACTTCGTGCGGCCGAGGGCGAGGATGCTGTCGTCGCGAGGGTCGGTGAACATGCGGCGCAACACGGGGGCGTCGGCGGCGAGGTCACGAGCGGTCTGAGCGTCGATCGGTCCATGTCCGACCAGTTCGGCGCCCGCGTCGGACGCGCCGGTCAGGACATCGATCGGGACCGTGACGACGATCGTCGGCCGGGCGTCGCCGAACCGGCGGAACGCGCGGCTGTCGCGGTCGAGGAGCACATCGGCGAGGGCATCCGCTCGCAACTGCGCGACGGTGCGATCGTCGCCGAGCCGTGCCAGGCCGCGGGCGAGGTCGTCGAGCCGGCTGTCGATCGCGAGGGCGTCGGCGGCGGGGAGGGACGCGGTGAGCCACGCCATGCCGTCGGATCCCGGCTCGCACGAGACGTGCCGGGCCTCGCGTGCTCGCTGGTGCCGCTCCATCCCGTGGCCGGCGTCGCGGGTGTCGCGCATGCGCTTCAGGGTGCGGGCGAAGACCCGAACCGACTGATCGGCGGCCTCCAGGGCCTGCCGCTCGAGGTCGGGGCGCTCGCTCTCGTCGACCCGGCCCAGCTCGTCGACGAGTACGCGCGCGTGGCGAGGCGTGATGCGGCCGTCGGCGAGTGCGGCCTGCGTGGCCGGCAGGTGGGTGACGAGCACTCCGGCCTCGTCGATGAGGAGCTCGGCCGCCCGCTCCGAGATGCGCAGTGCCGTGGCGATCTCGGCACGGAACTCGCGCTCCGCGAGGGCGGGGGAGAGGGGTGGCACCTGCGTGGCGTGCGCGAAGTCGATGAGCCGCAGTTTCGCCGCCGTGAGGACCGAGATCATCCGGTCGGTCTCCACGATTGCGTCGATGACCCCCGCGTCCGCCTCGAGGCGCGCAACGGCGTCCCCGGGGTCGGGCTCGTGCCGGAAGGAGATCATGGCTATATATAAGTAGCAACCACCGACATCCGACCCACCCGGCGAGCGACCTGTGGATGGTCGGCTACAGTAGGAGGCTGTGCCGGATTCCCCTCGGGGAAGCGGCGCTTGCCACGGGCTGTGGCGCAGCTTGGTAGCGCACCTGACTGGGGGTCAGGGGGTCGCAGGTTCAAATCCTGTCAGCCCGACAGATTGCCCCGGAATCTCAGCGAGGTTGAGAATCCGGGGCTTCTCCATTTCCTTGGGTTGTTCCGCCACGGCTCGTACGTCCAGCTTCTCCGAACAGCTGTCGGAGCTAGGAGGCGGGGCCGAATCGCAGTCAGCTGCGACGTCCGACCTAGGATCGTCGCCATGCGATATCGGATGCCACGCCGTGGTTGAACCGGTGGAGGGCCACGTTCAACGCTCGACGGTCCAGCGAGAGGCCGCTCGCCGTCGGGTCGTCGTCGCTGCTCGGATTGCCCTTTCCGCCGGGGGCGGACTGGACACGCGGCTGGTGAACGACGTGTGCGAGGCGGTCGGCATCCATCGGCACGCCTACCGGCAGCTGTTCTCGACCAACGACGAATTGTTCGATGCGGTGCATGCGAGCCTCGTCGACGAGACGGCGGCCCGACTTCGCGCGCGGGTCGACGAGTTCATTCCCGAAGATCCGACGACGATGTTCGTCGACGCGGCCCGCAGCCTGGCCGAGGCGTGGCCATTGGACCGAGGCGGCGTCACGCTTCGGAGTGAACGACGCGCGAGAGCGCTCGCAGGCCAGGTCGATGGAACCGCCTTGCTTCTCTCGGAGCGCCATTTCACGCACGAGTTGCGGAAGATACTCGACGACCTCATCCACAAGATGGGTCGCCGTTTCGAGCCCAGCACTGCGTTCGCGGTGCGCATCGTGCTCGATACGTTCGAGCGCTCCTTCGAAGCCTGGATTCTCGAGGGGAATGCAGACTCGGCCTTCCCGCATTCGCCCTATGTCGCGCGAACCCTCCCCACGTTGCTCGAACGTCTAAGCATGATCGAGTCCTAGCTGGCGCCACCGATCACAGGGTGTTCGCCTTGCGCTGCCGCCGGGTGAGCTTGGAGGTGCTCAAGGCAGCGAGTCATGGACAATCTGCGTCGAACGAGTTCATCGTGATTGCGTGACCGCGCGCGGCCCCGGGCTCTCCCCGATGATTGTGGTGGCTCGCAATGCCGCGAACAGCTCCGCGGCCTGTCGAGGTTTCATCACCGACTTTCCCGTGAGTTGGGCGATCCGCTCCAACCGGTTCAACACGGTGTTGCGATGGCAGTGGAGTCGCACAGCACACGCCGAGGTCGAGCCGTCCGTGTCGTACCAGGTCTGGAGGGTCTCCAGCAGCATTCGGGCATCCGCGCGGTCGATTCGGTGCAACACGCCGAATGTCCGCTCGCTCAACTCGGCCGCGTAGCGCGGGTGCGCGGCGAGGATGGTGTCGATCGGGGCGCTTCCGTAGGCGTGGACCCCGGTCTCCTGCGGAGGCACGCAGCGCAGGGCCAGCAGTGCCTGGTTGACCGCTTCGGGTGCCTCGTCGAGGCTGCGGAAGGGAGTGCTCAGGCCGCCACGCAAGGGCGTCGACCCGGCGATCTCCGCGAGCGACCCCTCCATGTCGCCGCTCGTGCCACCCGCCAGGAGTCCGAGATGTTCGCCTCTCCACGGGGTCCAGACGGACGTGATGCCGATTGCGCGGAGACGCTCCTCGATGCTTCGACGCGCGTCCTCCGTTGATTCGCCCATCTCGAGGGCGAACACGGCATAGTCGCCATGGATCGACAGGCCGAGGGCGCGGGTCACGGGTGTCGGATCGCCGCCGATGTCCCCTTCGAAAATGCTGACGAGGAGGACGCGCCGGCTCTCCAGATCTCTGCGATCTCTCTGCTGGGTTACGAGTCGGTAGGTGTCAGCGGCCTCCCCCGAGAAGCGATCGATCATGCCCCAGAAACCCGAGGAGGCGGCGAGCAGCGCGGCGGTCGCCTCTGACGTTGTGGACCGAGCCATCATCGACTCCCACAGGTGCAGTCCTGCCAGCCGGTAGGCGTGGAGCAGGCTGTCCATGGGGATGCCGTACTCCGCCTTGACTCGGCCGGCCATCCGGGGCGCGTGCATCGAGTCGCTGACACCGAGGAGGTTCTGCAGGATCGACTCGATGTTGTCTCTCACGATCCCCCGGAGGACGTCCGTACTCAGCCCGCTTCCGGCATACGCCTCCTCGCCGTGCACGATGTCGGCGAGCACGCCATCTGTGAGCTCGTCGAGCGTCTCAGCCATGTCGGAGAACAGCACAGCCGCATCGCCTGGGCCGAGCGCGTCACGGCCGTGCTGCAGCAACGCAACGTCGCGTCTCATGCACCCACTGTACGAGGCAGCGACCGGTCTTGCATTGTGCACCGGCACACTGCGAGACCGTACAACCCGCGGCGGGGCCCATAGACGCGGCTTGGTCGAGCGGCAGACACTTCCAAGACGACCGCGGACGTTTCCACCAACGACCAAGGCTGCGTCCGATGCCAATCGAAGGAGATTGCATGTCCATGACCAACCTGCCCGCGCGGGCTGAGGATCACACCCTTGACGTATCGGAGCGCGATCGCCTGGATGCCGCCGTCGCCGATTTGAGCGAAGGCGCGACGCGCTGGGCGGCGGCACCTCTCGCCGAGCGCGCTCGATTGCTCGGACGAACTCACGCTGCGATGACCCTGGCCGCCCGCTCATGGGCCGAGACCGCTGCGGCGATCAAGGGGCTGGAGCCCCACTCGCCGCTCGTGGGCGAAGAATGGATCTCGGGCCCATATGCGGGAATCGCCGGCGCCGGCGTCCTCGCACACTCCCTGGAGGCATTGGCACACGGGTCGAGTCCGCTTGCGAAGCGGCGGATCGGAACCGCCCCCGGTGGGCGGGTGTCGATCCCCGTCCTCCCCGCGAACGCGCAGCAGTGGCTCTTGCTGCACGGATTCAGCGCCGAGGTGTGGATGCCACCGGGCCGCACGGCGGACGAGGTCCGTGCAGCGGCGGGCCTGGGCGCACTCACCCCGACCCGATCCGGCGGCGTCGGTCTGGTGCTCGGCGCCGGCAACATCACCTCGATCCCGCCGCTCGATGTGCTCTACGAGATCGTCGCGAGCAATCGGAGCGTCCTCCTCAAGCTGAACCCGGTGATGAGCGACATGCTGCCCGTCTTCGAGAAGGCGCTGTCGCCGCTGATCGAGTTCGGCGTGCTCAGGATCACGAACGGCGGCGCGGACGTTGGCGGATACCTCGCGCATCACGCGGGCATCGCGCACGTCCACATCACCGGAAGCGCCGCGACTCACGACGCGATCGTGTGGGGAGTCGGGGAGGATGCCGCACGACGTCGGGCCGCGGGGACGCCGCAGCTGACCAAGCCGATCACCTCCGAGCTCGGCGGCGTCTCGCCGATCATCATCGTGCCGAGCGCCTGGACGAAGCGCGATCTGCGTTATCAGGCCGAGCATGTCGTCACGCAGCGACTGCACAATGGCGGATACAACTGCATCGCCGGCCAAGTCGTCGTGGTCAGCCGCGACTGGGCTCAGAAGGATGCCTTCCTCGCGGAGTTGCGTCGCGCTCTGCAGGAGGCACCGGCTCGACCTGCCTGGTACCCGGGAAGCGATACGCGGATGGAGGCTGCCGCATCGTCGTACCCTGCTGCGGAGCGGTTCGGTCCCGGCGGCTGCCGCCTGCTGATCGACGTCCATGCCGACGACGACGCGTCCGCCGTGCTGTCCACCGAGTACTTCTCTCCGGTGCTCGGGGTGGTGGAAGTGAGCGGTACCGGGCAGGAATTCCTGGACGCGGCCGTCGATCTGGCGAACGACGAGTTCGTCGGCACCCTGGGTGCGAATGTCATCGTGGAACCGAGGGTGCTGCGGCAATTGGGCGACGGCTTCTTCGAGGCGATCGCGCGGCTCCGTTACGGCACCATCGCCATCAACGCCTGGACGGGGCTGGGGTTCTTGACGCCGACGGCGCCGTGGGGGGCATTCCCCGGAGCCACGATCGACGACGTGCAGAGCGGTATCGGGGTAGTTCACAACGGATTCCTCATCGACGGGCCGGAGCGCACGATCGTCCGCGGCCCGTTCCGGCCGTTCCCTCGCTCGTTCGCGCACGGTGAGATGACCCTCTTCCCCAAACCGCCGTGGTTCGTGCAGGCACGAACGGCGGCGACGACTGGCCGACGTCTCGCCGGCTACGCCGGTGCGCCATCTTGGCTGAAGATGCCCGGCATCTTCTTCGCAGCATTCCGCGCGTGACCGACCGCGGCGCCGACAGGACGATCAACGTGGATCGAAAGGACGAACTGTGACTATCAAGAGCTCATTCCCGGATGTGGACATCCCGAATGTCAGCGTCTACGACTTCATCTTCGGCACGCTCGCGGCCGACGACGAGTCGAAGGTGGCGCTGATCGACGGTCCGTCCGGCGTTCAGACGACCTTCGGTGCCCTGAAAGGACAGGTCGATGCGTTCGCGGGCGCACTTGCGGCGCGCGGGATCGGGGTCGGCGATGTGGTGGCGCTGCATGCGCCGAACGTGCCCGCGTTCGTGACGGCATTCCACGGCATCCTCCGTTCCGGAGCGACCGCGACCACGGTGAACGTGCTGTACACAGCCGAGGAGATGGCCAGGCAGCTGATCGACTCCGAGGCAAGGCTGGTGATCACCGTGTCCGCCTTCCTGGCGGTCGCCGGCGATGCGGCCGCCGGCGCGGGACTCGGTGGCGATCAGATCGTCGTGCTCGACGGCGCAGAAGGGTATGTGAGCGCGCGTGAACTCCTGGCTCTTCAGGCCGTGCCGCCGCAGGTCTCCTTCGACCCGGCGACGCATCTCGCGGTCCTCCCATACTCATCCGGCACGACGGGAGCCCCGAAGGGAGTGATGCTGACCCACCGCAACCTCGTCGCCAATGTCGCGCAGGCCCTGCCCAAGTTGGATGTCTCCAATGAGGACACCGTGCTCGCGGTGCTGCCGTTCTTCCACATCTATGGCATGACGGTGCTGCTGAACCTCTCCTTGCGTGCCCGGGCGAGGCTCGTCACGATGCCGAGGTTCGCCCTTGCGGACTTCCTGCAGATCGTGCAGGACACCCGATGCACGTGGGTCTTCATCGCACCGCCGATCGCGGTGGCCCTGGCGAAGCATCCCCTGGTGGAAGATTTCGACCTCTCCAGCGTCGAGGTCGTTCTCTCCGGCGCAGCGCCGCTCGATGAAGCACTCGGCAGGGCGGTCGAGCATCGGCTGGGGGTCACGGTGCTCCAGGGGTACGGGATGACGGAGTTGAGTCCGATCTCCCACGTCATCCCGCGGGACCGGACGGATCTCTCGATCGGCTCGATCGGTCTCACGTTGCCGAATATTGAGATCGCGATCGTCGACACGACCACCGGCAAGGAGGTCGACGTCCCCGACGAGGGGCTCTCGGAGCCGGGCGAGCTGTGGGTGCGCGGCCCGAACGTCATGACCGGGTACCTCAACAACCCCGAGGCCACGGCGGCAACCGTAACCGAGGACGGATTCCTGCGTACAGGCGACATCGCCCGCGTCGATGCTGAGGGGGTCGTGTGGATCGTCGACCGACTCAAGGAGCTCATCAAGTACAAGGGCTACCAGGTCGCGCCGGCCGAGCTGGAGGCGCTGCTCCTGACCCATCCCGCGATCGCCGATGCCGCCGTCGTCGCCTACCCGGACGAGGACGCCGGTGAGATCCCCAAGGCCTTCGTCGTGAGGCAGGAAGGCAGCGCCCTGATCGGTGAGGACGTGATCGCGTTCGTCGCCGATCATGTCGCCGCGCACAAGAAGGTACGGCGCGTGGAGTTCATCGACGTGATCCCTAAGAGCTCCTCCGGGAAGATCCTCCGGAAGGACCTCCGCACGCGACCGGAGCCGGTCGAGATCGGATAGCGCGCCCCCGGGCGCACCCATACCCGTTTGCCAGAGGGGCGCTTCGCTGAGCCGCCCTCGTCGGAAAGGAAGTTAGCCATGCCCGTGTCCACTCCAGAATCTTTCGACTACGTGATCGTTGGCGCCGGCTCCGCAGGAGCCGCCCTCGCGGCCCGGCTCACCGAGGACGCGCAGACGAGCGTTCTTCTCCTCGAGGCCGGTCAGCCAGACAAAGCGCAGGAAATCCACATCCCCGCCGCCTTCTCGAAGCTCTTCAAGGGTCCCTACGACTGGGACTACCAGACCGTGCCGCAACCGAATCTTGGCGGTCGCAGCATCTACTGGCCACGCGGCAAGACGCTCGGCGGATCGTCAAGCCTCAACGCGATGATGTGGGTCACCGGCTTCGCCGCCGACTACGATCGCTGGGCCGAGCTCGCCGGGCCGACCTGGTCGGCTGCCGAGGTGGCGCGCCTCCTCGCGAAGTCTCCCGTACCCCACCAGCCCCAGCGCGACCCGCGTCCGCACACCGCTGCCTTTCTCGAGGCCGTCGGGCAAGCCGGATACCCCGTCGAGGCCGCGAACCTCCCCGAGCCGCAGGGCTTCACCCAGACCGAGGTCACGCAGAGTCGCGGCGCGAGAATCAGCACTGCCGCCGCCTATCTGAAGCCCGCGAAGTCGCGGAGCAACCTGACCATCCGCACCGGTGCACTGGTGGCCCGCATCGCATTCGACGGAACGGCGGCGACCGGTGTGACGCTGGTCGACGGGACCACGATCAGCGCACGCCGCGAGGTCGTTCTCGCTGCCGGCGCGATCAACACGCCGCAGCTCCTCCTGCTCTCCGGCATCGGGGATCCGACGGAGTTGTCCCGTCACGGGATCGCTCTCGTCGCCGCGAGCCCCGAAGTGGGCAAAGGACTCCGCGACCACCTTCTCAGCGCCTACGTGGTCGAGGCGGGAGGTGGCACTCTGCATGCGGCTGCGGGGCTCGGCCAGGTCATCCGCTACCTGACCGGCCGCAAGGGGATGCTCACCTCGAATGTCGCCGAAGCCTACGGCTTCTTCCGCTCTCAGCCGTCGCTGCCGCTGCCGGACCTCGAGATGATCTGGGCACCGGCCGCGTACGTCGGCGAGGGCCTGATCCCGTCCCCAGGCCACGGGCTCACCGTCGGCCCGATCCTGCTGCAGCCGAAGTCTCGAGGGACGATCTCGCTCGCCTCCGCCGACCCCACCGCGAAGGCGGTGATCGACCCTCGCTACCTTCAGGACGGTGACGACCGCGACGTCATGCTCCGCGGTCTCGCCGAGGCGCGACGCCTCCTGCGCATGCCCGCTCTCAGAAACCTCCACACCGGCCGCACTTACATCGTCGAGGATGTCGATCTCGAGGTCGGCCGGGACGAGGAGGTGCTCGCTCGGATGGCTCACACCCTCTACCACCCCACGTCGACGGCGCGGATGGGCAGCGACGCCGGCAGTGTCGTCGACCCGGAGCTCCGAGTCCGAGGCGTGCAACGGCTGCGAGTCGCCGACGCGAGCGTGTTCCCCGAGATCATCCGCGGTCATACGCACGCGCCGGCTGTCGCGGTCGGGGAGCGGGCAGCCGAGCTACTGCGCGCGCTGCCAGCCCAGCGGGCACCGGAGCGCAGGAACCAACCAGTGCCGTAAGGCCGGCTTGCTGAATCACGGGAGCAGAGGTGCACGAGGCCGACAAGAATTCATCAGCGGACGCCCGCTCGGCGGCGGATGCCTAGGCTGAGCGCATGGCGGCCGGCGCGACGATCCACACCTTCGAGGTTCAGCTGGCCGACACGGATCGCGGCGTCTACGAGCAGCTCGCGGTGCGGGCGGCCCGCCATCCGTCCGAGACCGAGGCCTACCTGGTGACCCGCCTGCTGGCCTACTGCCTCGAGTATCAAGAGGGCATCGTCTTCAGCGAGGGCATCTCGGCGACCGACGAGCCCGCCGTTCTCGTGCGCGACCTCACCGGGAAGCTGCTCGTCTGGATCGAGATCGGGGCTCCGGATGCCGCCCGCCTGCACACCGGCAGCAAGGCGGCGGACCGCACGGTCGTCTACACCCACCGCGATCCGGCGAAGGTGGCCGCGGCCTGGGCGGGGGCGAAGATCCACCGAGCCGAGGACATCCTCCTGCACAGCTTCGACCCTGGCTTCGTCGCCGCCGCGGTCGAGGCGCTCGAGCGGCGCACTGAGCTGACGCTGACGGTCACCGAGCGGCAGATCTACCTCGAGCTGAACGGCGTGCACCTCTCGACGCCGATCCACACGCAGCCGGTCGCGGCCGGCTGATCATCGGTCGACGAAGACGACCACCTCGTCGTTCTCCCGGTCGTAGACGAACTGGACGCCGCCGGCATCCGGGTAGGCCGCCGCCAGCTCCGCGGGGAGTTCCGGGAAGTCGAGCGGGAACTGCAGCATCGGTGGGAAGTCGCCGGCCGCGCACGAGCTGAACAGCGAGCCCGAGATGCCGTTGCCCTGCACTTGGAGGGTCGACTCCACGTAGATGGTGAGGCAGTTCGCGTCCGCGGTGGACCCGTAGGCGTAGAAGTAGGCCGGGCCTGTGGTCGCGCGCAGGCCATGGAACTCCTGGTACCCGCGAGCCTCGCGGCCGGTGACGCCCACGTTCGCGGCGTAGTCCACGAACGGGCTCACGTAGGACCCGTCGACGGAGAGCCGGGCGACCTGCACGGCTCCGACCTGGAGCGGATCGGTCTGCAGCCGCTGCACCACGGTCAGCACGGTGAGCAGGGTGGCGGCGATGGCCAGCACCCCAGCGAGATCAGCACCGTCGAGCGGCGCAGGCCCCGCAGCCCGCGCCCGATCCGCATCAGCCACGGGCGGGCGTGTCGCGCCGCCGCAGCCCACCACGGCTCCGGGACCGATTCCTCTGGAGTCGGGTCGACCGGGGAGACAGCGGGTGGTGGGCCGGAGTCCACGGCGGGAACACCGTCTTCCACCGGGGCGGAGGGCCGGGCGTTCTCGAGCTCGTCGAGCCGGGCGAGGGAGGCGGGGTCGAGATGGATGTCGGCGTCGCGACCGTACGCGCGGCGGCGCAGTGCGACGAACTCGTCCTGATCCGGATCGGTCACCGCTCGACTCTGGCACGGTTTCCCGAGAAATTGTCGCGGAGGCCCCGACTCCGGCCGGCGCTACGTGCTGCGGCGGCGCAGACCGAAGACGATCGCCGCGACGCCGGCCGCGGCGACGAAGATGCCGATCGCGAGCCAGTTGCGGTCACCGGTCATGAAGCTGCCGGGGATCAGGTTCGCCCCCTGACCGATCCAGACGCCGCCGACCAGAACGGCGACGACGCCGACGACGGTGAGGGCGGTACGTCCGACGCGGCTCTTCATACGCCCACCGTACGCGCCGGGATCCGCGGAACCCAGCACCGCACCCGCGCGCAGTACTCCGCGTAGGGTGCGCCGAACTTCGCGAGCAGGTCGCGCTCCTCGACGGGCCGCACGACGTCGTTCCACACGGCGGACCCGGCGATCACGTAGCCGACGACGATCCAGGCGAAGATCACGGCGCCGGCGATCACGAGGGGGAGAGCAAACGGGACGTGCAGCTGCCAGCGGTGCTCGACCCACGCCAGCACGGCGGGGATCACGCCGAGGAACAGCCCCCAGAAGATCACGATCTGCAGCGCCATGCGCGCCACGTGCCGCCGGGCGCGGGCGGGGCGGGCATCCCGGAATCCGAGCGGGCCGATGAGGATGCGCTCGGTCGGGATGCGCCCGAGCAGCACGAGCATGCCGGCACCGATGCCGCCCGCTGCCGCCGCCACCATGCGCACTGCGCCCCAGCAGGCTTCCGTCGCGATCGTGGCATACACCGTAAGTCCCGCGGTGACCAGCAGCGCCCACGGCACGACGATCCAGACCGCGCTGCGGACTCCGGCGGCGACGAGAGCCGACGTGACGACGAACAACGGGATGTCAGCCACCGCGACCGGCACGGGCGGCAGATCGCCCAGGGTGCTGTCTCGCACGATCGGGAACGTGAACACGCCGATCCACCACAGCGCCCCCCGCGAACGCCTGGAGGCCGAAGTACAGCCGTCCGAGCACGCGAGGCGTGATCGCGATCACGCTGTCACCGAGAACTGTTGGCGGTGCGGCCGCGCACGATGCCGACGAACGCGTCGGCGAGCGGATGCGGCCCGTCGATCGGCCAGACCAGGGCGATGCCGGTATCGGGCCCGTCGCGCAGCGGTCGGGCGACGACGTCCTTGCGCGACAGCACGCGGGCCACCGACTGCGGCAGGATCGCGACGCCGACGTTCGCTGCGACCAGTTCCACGGCATCCTCACCGGTGCCCGACACGAGATCGACGGGCAGCACGTTCTCGTCGGCGAGGTCGGCGAGGTCGACGGCATCCAGCGCGGCGACGAGCGAGCCCTTCGGGGCGACGACGACGGGGGACTCGCGGTAGAGCTGGATGGCGTGGAAGTCGTCGTCCGCCACCGCGTCGCGCAGCAGGGCCAGGTGCGCCGAGCCGTCACGGAGGGCGGCCCTCGCCTCGGCCTGGGGGAGCGGTGCGAGGTCCAGACGCCCGATGCGGCGCTCCCGCCAGACGCGCTCCCACTTGCCCGGGGTCACGCCGGTCACGAAGGCGACGGCGAGAGGATCGGGCATGCGCCCAGGCTACGCGCTGCGCCCCGTACCCTCGGAAGCATGACCGACGCACCGAGCCCCACCGATGAGCAGGCGCCGGACCGCCGCCAGCAGCCGAAGCCGCCGAAGCCGCAGCTGCTGAGCCCCAAGACCGCGGCCGAGAAGCTCGGCGTGTACCTGCCGGCGACGCCCGAATCCTTCCGGGCCGAGTCGATCTCCCGCGACGCGCTCGCCGCCCTGCAGGTCGATCCGCCGGAGTGGCTGTCGACACTCCGGAAGGAGGGGCCGCATCCGCGCAACGAGGTCTCGCGCCGGCTCGGAGTCTCCAACTCGGCGCTCGCCCGGGGCGGAGTGAGCGACTCGCTGACGACCACGGAGATCCGCGCCCTCCTCGCCGAGCGACCCGAGTGGCTCGTCGTCGAGCGCGAGAAGTTCGCGCCCGGCACCGGCCGTGTGCCCGGCACCGCGATCGGAGAGCGTCCGGTGAGCGCCCCGCGGCCCGTCGACGACGAAGACGACGACGGCGACCTGTTCTAGCCCCGCGCCGGAGAACTCGTCATGATGACAGGAGAAGTCATTCGTCGACCGCTGGGAGGCATTCGGATGAACAGGATCAGGGCGCTGGCCGCTGCAGGACTTCTCGCACTCGTCCTCACGGGATGTGCGGGCGGCGGGGACGACGTCGCCGTGCCGAGCGTCGCCACGTTCGAGATCGAGGGTCAGACCTTCAAGATCGAACTCATCACGCGCGAACTCGTCGAGCACGCGTACGAGCTGATGGACGGCGGCGAGGAGGGGCGCATCCCGGTCGGCACGATCGTGCGCGACGACCCGTCGGTCAACGAGCCGTGGAGCTGGCACATCGATCCCGAGACGGTCGAGTTCGCCGACATGACGACCGAGGTCTGCGACGGGCTGCCCGAGTACGTCGAGGACGGCACGCTCACCAGCGACATCTTCTGCCCGTGGCTGACCACGGTCATCGCGATCGAACCCTTGAAGTAGTCGATGCCGTGCCCGTGCGGGTCGGGCGCCGAGTACGCCGGATGCTGTGAGCCGCCGCATCTCGGACGAGCCGCACCGACGGCCGAGGCGCTCATGCGCTCGCGGTTCTCGGCGTTCGCCCTCGGCCTCGCGCCGTACCTGCTCGCGACCTGGCATCCGTCCACCCGACCTGAGTCTCTCGACCTCGACGACGTGACCTGGCGGCGCCTGCAGATCGTCGAGACCGTCGCCGGCGGGGCGGGCGACACGGAGGGGATCGTCGAGTTCCGAGCGTCGTACCGCGGAGCCGACGGCGCTGGGCTGCTCCACGAGCGCAGCAGGTTCGTGCGCGAGGACGGCCGTTGGTTCTACGTCGATGGCGATGTCTCGGGCTGACGTAGAGTCGAAGAGATGAGCGGCGTGACGGATCTCGAGGAACTCATCCGTTCGATGCGCCCGCAAGCCCGCGACGGCGAGTTCGTGATCGTGACGTCGGAGGCGATCGAGCTGCCGGCCGAAGCCGTCATCCGCGAAGACGAGGGCACCACGCTCGTGCTGCGCCGCGAAGACGCCGACGGCGCGGGCATCCCGTATGACTTCGTCGCCGCCTGGATCACGCTCACCGTGCATTCGAGCCTCGCCGCCGTCGGGCTGACCGCCGCGTTCTCCACGGCGCTGGCGGATGCCGGCATCAGCTGCAACGTGCTCGCCGGCTTCCACCACGACCACCTCCTGGTTCCCGCCGATCGCCGGGACGACGCGCTCGAGGTTCTCGCCGCGCTGACCGAGCAGTAGCGGGCACCGAGCAGTAGCGGGCACCGAGCATCACGGTGTCCCTCGACATCCCCGCGGACACGCCGTGGTACGCCGCCGTGTTCGGTGCCGTGCTGTTCGCCGGCTACGACGCGGGCTGACCCGCGCGAACGCGAAGGGGCAGTCGCACGGTGATCGTCGTGCCCGCGCCCAGCGTCGAGGCGGCGTCGATCGCGCCGCCGTGGGCGGCGACCACCTGACGTGCCGTCGAGAGGCCGAGTCCGACCCCCGGGATGGCGGCGCGCTGCACGTTCGAGGCGCGGAAGAAGCGGGTGAACAGGCGAGGCAGATCCTCGGCGGGGATGCCGATCCCGTCGTCGCCGATCCGGATCACCGCGTCTGCGCCGCTCCGGGCGACGTTCACCTCGACGCGACCGCCGGCCCGGCCGAACTTCACGGCATTGTCCAGGAGGGCGCCGAGCGCGCGTTCCAGGTGCGCGGCGTCCCCGTCGATGAGGACGTCGGGCTCGACCTCGACCTCCACCGTCACCTCGCGTCTCGTCGCGAGCGACGTGACCTGCTGCACGGCGCCGGACACGAGTTCCGCGACGTCGAGCGACGTCCAGGTGAGCACCTCCGACCCGGCGTCGAACCGGGAGGCGGCGAACGTCCCGTCGATGAGCGCCTGGAGCCGCATGCCGTTGCGTTCGACCGTCTCCAGCATCCGCATCGCGTCGGCGGGCAGCTCGCCGGCCCCGCCGTCGAGGAGCAGCTCGACGTGCCCGTTGATCGAGGTCAGCGGCGTGCGGAACTCGTGATTCACCGTCGTGAGCATGTCGGTCTTCGCCTGGTCGAGTTCGGTCAGACGGCGCACCGCCTGTTCCTGGGTGGCGAGCATCCGGCCGAGCATCGCGTGGCGGAAGATGATCGGCACCGCTCCCAGGGCGACGGTCAGCGCGGCGAGCACGACGGCCGTCATCGACAGTCGCACCTGGGTGCCGACGACGAGCACCGCGAGCCCGGCGATCACGGCGATCGCCGGAAGCCTGATGACAGCGGGGCGTCGCGGGGCGAGGGCGGCATCCGCAGCGGAATCGGTCGCACCCGAGACCCACCAGGTGATGAGGAGGAGCCCGGCGGCCCACGCGGCATCGAGCGGCGTGCCGGCGACGTAGGCCCCGTCGTGTTCGAGCAGGGCATAGGCGACATCCGCGGCGGCGAAGACGGCGAGACCCGCGATGAGCGCCCAGCGATGACGTCCGAGCGAGACCGAGGGGGCCGCGGCGATGCCGACGATCACGGCGATCAGGATCAGGTCGAAGAGCGGGTACGCCGCAGCCACGGCGCTGCTGATCACGCTGTCGCCCTCGAGCGCGGCGCCGATCACCGGGTCGAGCGCGACGGCGAGCACGGCGGCCGCGCCGACGACGGCGACCGCGGTCTCGAGCAGTACGAGGCGCCCGGCGGCACCGAGCTGGCGGCGCACGAGCACCACGAGCGCGGCGACCATGAGCGGATAGAACAGCAGATATCCGATGTCGGCGGGCGACGGGAAGGGCAGGTAGCCGTCGGCGTCCATGGCGAGCGCCCAATACGAGTCGCCGATCGCCGAGAACGTCACGGCGGCGGCGGAGAGCACCACGGCAGGCTGCCGGAACCCGGTCCGCGCCCCGACGAGCCAGAACACCGAGACGGCGACCCATTGGCTCGCGAGTGACAGGCCGACGTCGACGAACCGGTTATTGTCGCCGTTGGTCGCGATCAACCCGACGAGGAATGCCGCGTCGACGACGACCGTGAGCAGCAGCAGTGCGCCGACGGCACGGCTGGGAATTCGGGAGTCTCCGCGCACGCCCAGTACCGCGGCCGGCCTGATCGCGCTCACACAACGACGGTAGACCCGGCCCCGCGCGACTGTCAGCCCCACAACGGGAGCCCCGCATCCCGGGGCCACGTACCCTGGGGGGATGACCACCGACGCCGCGCGCCCGACCGTGCGTCAAGTGCGGCCGAAGACCGAGGGGTGGGCGCAGAAGCTCGACGCGGCGGGCCGCCCCCTCCTGCAATTCGCGAGCCCGAAGCGCGGCAAGCCGCCCGAGCACCTCGCCGACTTCACGCCCGAGCAGCGGGCCGCGAAGCTCGTGGAGCTGGGGATGCCGTCGTTCCGGGCGAAGCAGATCGCCACGCACTACTTCACGCACTCCACGAGCGACCCCGCGGAGATGACCGACCTCCCGGCTGCGGATCGCGCCGAACTGGTCGCCGGGCTTCTGCCGCCGCTGCTCACCGAACTGCGCCGCCTCGAGACCGACAAGGGCGACACGATCAAGTTCCTCTGGAAACTGCACGACGGCGCGCTCGTCGAGTCGGTCCTGATGCGCTATCCGGGACGCATCACCCTGTGCATCTCGTCGCAGGCCGGATGCGGCATGAACTGCCCGTTCTGCGCGACCGGTCAGGCGGGGCTCACCCGCAACCTCTCGACGGCGGAGATCGTCGACCAGATCGTGCGCGCCAACCGGGTCATCGCCGAGGGGCAGCTCGGCGGCAAGAAGAAGACCGACCACTCGCAGGAGAGGGTGTCGAACATCGTCTTCATGGGCATGGGCGAGCCGCTCGCGAACTACGCCCGGGTCATGCAGGCGGTGCGCACGATGGTCGCGCCCGCTCCCGACGGCCTCGGGATGAGCGCCCGTGGCATCACCGTCTCCACGGTCGGGCTCGCCCCGGCGATCGGGAAACTGGCGGCGGAAGGCATCCCCGTCACCTTCGCCCTCTCACTGCACGCGCCCGACGACGAGCTGCGCGACGAGCTCATCCCGGTCAACTCGCGCTGGAAGGTCGACGAGGTGCTCGACGCCGCGCGTGCCTACTTCGACGCGACGAAGCGCCGGGTGTCGATCGAGTACGCGCTGATCAAGGACATGAACGACCACGGCTGGCGCGCCGACCTGCTCGGCGAGAAGCTCAACGCACGCGGCCGCGGCTGGGTGCACGTCAACCCGATCCCGCTCAACCCGACGCCCGGTTCGATCTGGACCGCGAGCGACCCCGAGGTGCAGCGGGAGTTCGTCCGGCGGCTCGAGGCGATGGGCATCCCGACGACGATCCGCGACACCCGCGGCAAGGAGATCGACGGCGCGTGCGGCCAGCTCGCGGCGGCCGACGAGGACGGCGACCCCGTCGGCGAGGTGCCGGCCGGCACGACGCCGGGCAGCGCGCCCGCCGAAGCCCTCCTCCCGTAGCGTGGAGCCGTGGCGACCCGCATCTATGTGACTTCCGCCGAGGGCGGCACCGGCAAGTCGACGGTCGCCGTCGGACTGCTCGAGACCCTGAAGGGGTCGGTGGCCCGGGTCGGGATCTTCCGGCCGATCTCGCGGTCGGGGCCCGAACGCGACTACGTGCTGGAGATGCTGCTCGACCACGCGAGCGCGAAGCTCGAGTACGAGCAGTGCGTCGGCACGAGCTACGCCGCGCTGCACGAGAATCCCGACGCCGCGCTGGCCGGCATCGTCGACCGCTTC
>CAZPJC010000037.1:0-20304 GCA_964586645.1 uncultured Schumannella sp. | reverse complement strand
CGCTCCTGCGGCGGCGCACTCGCGGCCGCGTCCTTCGCCCGGTAGTCGAAGTGGCAGCGCACCTCGAACCGGGCCGCCAGCGCGAGGTGCTCGGCCAGTCGGAGCGGCTCGCGCGCGCTCGTCGGCACGGAGAGGTCCACCGGGGGGATCGGATCGCCCACCACCTCCTGGAGATCACAGTCGTCGGCGTAGAGCACTCCGGGGTGCCACTGCCCGGGCGCGGTGGCCTGCTCCAGCAGCACCGTCCAGCCGTCGTCGCGCGCGAGGCGGTGGGTGGTGTCCCCCTCGCGCAGCGGCGGGAGAGGCCAGAGGAAGAGCACGCGCTCGACGCGCACGGGGTTCCCGGGCAGGGGGCGGACGAGAACGCGGGCGATGCGGCGATCGCGGGCGAGGTCGGACGGGTCGGGGATCGGCATGTGGTTCTCCAGGGTGCCGCTGGTCGTGCGGCGGGTTGAACATACGCCAGCGCGGCGCGGGGCGCAACTACCGCCAGGGCGGTTGCGCGTCGTCGTCGCTCGCCCACGCCGGCGCATCGGCGTCGCTGGGCAAAGGCGCCTCCTCGGGCCAGGGCGGGGCGACGTCCTCCTCGGCCGGCGGCGGAGCGGGGCGGGAAGGGGCCTCGCGCCGGTCCACCGCGGCGGCGAGCGCGCCGCCCCCGAAGCGCTGCGGCCCGCGATCGCGCATCTCGAGGATCCGCGCGTAGGCGGCGGGGGTGTGCCGCATGCTCTCCTCCAGCACGGGCAGTTCGCGGTGGGTGACGTGCGTGCGCGTCGTGGCCGGGCTCGCGGTCCAGGCGTCGAGCACCTCGCGGAAGGGCGGGGCCGCGCCCGCCATGGACGCGCCGAGCTCGCAGTCGCACTTCGCGATCACCACCCGCACCTCGGCGAGGCCGTTGCGCTCGAAATGCCGCGCCATCTCCCGCCAGCCCGGTTGGCGCGCGCAGTCGGGGCAGCCCTTCGGCGCCGGCCCGCGCGGAAGCGCTCGCGCCGCCGCCGTGCCGCGGCTGGCGCGCCCGCGCCCACCCTTCCCGCCGCCGAGGCGCTTGACGATGGTGGCGAGCTTCGGCGCGGACTCGTCCTCGCGCAGCACCCCGGCCGTCACCACCTGGAGCTGGGAGAGCGGGACGTGCTCGAGCGCCTTGTACCACTCGACGAGCAGCTCCCCCTCGACCTTCATCCGCGGCCACTGCTGGCGCAGGTACCCGATGATGACGTCGACGTCGGCGCGGCTCACCGCCGGCTCCCGTCGCCCAGGCGCCGGAACCCGCCGCCGCGATCCCCGCCGTCGCCGAGCAGCCGCGTGACGTCGAAGCCGCCGGTGATCGCCCCCACCTCGGCGCTCACCGCCTTGCGGGTGCGGGCCGCGGTGTAGGCTTCGCGGAAGCGGCGCGAGGTGTGATGCTCCTGGGCCTCGGTCGCGTCGCGGTAGCCGATCGTGCCGCCGATGGCGGCGAGGCCCTCGCGCATCGCCGCGTCGCGGCCGGGGTTGTCGGCGTCGAGCTCTCCCGCCCGCGGGTCGCGCCCGCGCCGCCGGCCGGTGCCCTCGCCCACGTACTCCCCGAACCCGACTTGCCGGCACCAGGTCTTCACCGCCGCCCAGGCCACGTCGGAGTCGTCGAGCGCCGCGAGCTGGCGGCGCGGAACGAGCGCGAGCAGCCGGCCGGTGTCCGGCCACGGTTTCCAGAACTGCCCCGGCGGGAGCGGCTCGCGGACGTAGGCGAGCACCGCGGCCTCCAGGTCGGCGAGGGAGAGGTCGGCGAGGGCGGCGGCGTAGACCCTCGCGGCGGCGGGCAGGTTGCCGGCGATCGCCGGTTCGGGCTTGATGCCCGCCAGCTCGAGCACCTGGAACGACGCGAGGACGTGCTTCGGTTCGATCATCGGGGTTCCTCGGAGAAGGGCACGTCGAGCGCGCCGGGTCGGGGTGGGGAGGCGCCGCCGCCGTCCATCTCGGCAAAGGCGGCGGCGTAGCGGTCGGCCATTGGGGCGACGCCGCGGCCGGGCGGGGCACCGGCGCGAGGCTGCGGAGTCGGGACCGCGAGGCACCCGAGGCGCACGCCCCAGGTGTGCCAGAGGTGCTGGGCAAGGGCCCGGCGGACGGGCTCGTTGAGGCCTCGGCCAGCGTGTCGCAAGTCGTCCAGCGGGAGCGAGAGCAGCCCGCGGGTGGACTCGATCCCGGCGCGCAGCACGGCCTCCAGGATGAGCACCCGGCCGGCGGTCGCGCCGAACAGGAGCGCGGTGAGATCCCCGGGTAGCTCTCGACCGTCAACCTCGACGGGGCTCGTGTCGGGGAGCGGCATCGGCGGCGGGGGCGGCGGGTAGGCGCGGCGGGGCTGGCCGCCCGGGTCCACGGCAGTGGTTGTCCCGGGCGGCGCTCCGGCTACCGCATGCGGCCCTCCAGGTGAAGCGGGTCGGGGGGCCTCCGGCGCGCGTGCGCGTGAACCCCCCAGATCGGTGATCCGGTGATCCGGTGTTTCCTCTGATCGCGCACGTGGCGGTGAGCTGGCGGCGCGCTGGCGATCCGCTGGCGATCCGCTGGCGATTTTAGCGGAATTGTCGGCTTTGGTCCGCGTCGTGGCTGGCGATCCGCTGGCGGCGCGCTGGCGATCCGCTGGCGATCCGCTGGCGAACGGCTCGGGGGCAGGCTCCCCGTCCCGAGTCCAGGTGTCCTCCCAGGCTTTGTGGTCGGCGACGACCTCCTTCACGGCGTGATCGGTCCACCCCCAGCGCGCGCGCAGGGCTGGGCGGCCGGGCATGCGCGCGACGCGGAACCGGCCTCGGGCGCCGCGTTCCCGGCCCTCGGCGGCGGCCATCGCCGTCGCACGCACCTGGCCGCGCCACCACCGGAGATCCATCCACACGGCCTCCTCGGGCCAGGGACGGGTGAGCCCGTCGGCGATCGCCGGCCACCACTCGGCGTCGAGCGGCTCGAACCCGAGCGGGTCGAAGTCCAGCTCGCGGGCGCTCACGGAGCGGATGCCGCGGGGGTGGTGGAGGAGAAGAGCAGGCGGCGTCCGCGGGGCTCACCCGCCGCCGGGTCACGGTCCGGCGGCGGGGAGCCGCGGCCCCACGTGGGGGCCGTCAAGTCGTGGACGGTGGGGTGCCGATGCCGTGACGCCGTCGGACCCTGAAGACGTCGATCCATTACCCCGAGCACGCGGCCGAGGTCAAGCGCGATCGGGTGGCAACACCCCGGCCCGGCCTTGCGCGAGGCGTCGCCACGGGGCACACTTGGGGTGCCCTGATCCGTCGCTTGGTCGGCCCGCCACCTGCAAAGGCGGCGGGTGCCCGCAAGGGCCGACGAGGACGGGTGCGGTGAGCCCACACGATCGTGCTCCCGCGGCTCCCCTCCGGCACGCTCCTCCGGTTCTCCCGGGCGCGCTGGAGGGGGCCTCACGTCCGTCACTTGCGGGCCCGCTCGACGCGCCACCCGCGCAGGCGCATCCAGGTGGCGACGTCCTCGGGGCGACCGCTGCGAACCAGGCTCCTGGCCATGCCGTGGACCATCCCGAGCCGCGTGGCGTGCTCGACGAGCTCTTCGGAGCTGCACTCGATCCCGCCGTCCCCGTCCTCGGGCATGACGTACCAGCGTGCTTCCTCGGCCTCGCGCACGCGCTTCCCCGCCTGCAGCCCGCGCACGAGGTGGCGGCGCACGCCGCGCAACGTCTCGCGCACGCGGTCGTCGAGGTGGCGGCGCACCCTCCCGACGTCAACGTGCTCGAGGAGCCCTTCCGCGTCCATCTCGGCGAGCACGGCGTCGACGTAGCCGGCGATCGCCTCGTCTACTCCAGCCACGCGCGGCCTCCCTCGACGCGGAGGAGGACGTCGGCCTGCTCCCAAGCCTGCTGGCGGTGGCTGATGAAGAAGACGTTGCGGAAGCCGCCGAGCTCCATCGCGCGGCGCAGCATCGGCGGGTAGAGCGAGGCCCAGGCGTCGGAGAGGCCGCGGTCGGCCTCGTCCCGGTAGAGCGTCTCGATGTGGGTGCCAGCGCGCCGCGCGTTGAAGACGACGAGCGCCAGCTTCAGCGCCTCGTCGACGAGGGTGAACTCCCCCTCGGAGAGGCGGTCGGTCGGGCCCCGGCTCGCCCGCAGGCCGTCGAGGACGTCGATCTCAAATACCTCCTTCTGAACGCGGCCCCCTCCCGCCTCCTGGATGGTGCGGAGGTTGACGGTGAAGCGCGGCCCGAAGCACGACTCCAGGATCTCGTTGGTGAGCGTGGACACCTCGGGGCCGGCGGCGTCGATCTCCAGCGCCTGGATCCCCGACCGGCCGAAGGCGTTCTCGACGAGGACGAACCCGGCGCGGCGGAAGGCGACGCGCTGGCGCTTCTCCTCCAGGTCGGCGCGGCGCTTCGCGACGTCCCCGAGCTGGGCCAGCTTCCCACGGAGCACGTCGAGGTTGGAGCGCGCGGCCACCACCGCGGCGCGCGCGGCGGCGAGGGCCTGGCGCGCGGCGGCGGTGCGGGCGTTGGCGGCGTCGGCGTCGACGCGCGCGCCCTCGGGGTCGGGCGGGATCTCCACCTCGTCGCGGGCGAGAGCGGCGGCGTACTCGCGCCGCTCGGCCCCCGTCAGCGTCTCGCGGAGGAGCGGGAGCTGCGCCGCCGCCGCCTCCAGCTCCCGGAGGCGCGTGTCCGCGCCGGCGTGGGCGCTCACGGTCGCCTTGGCGAGCCGCCCGCGCTTGGCCACCGCAGCCTCGGCGGAGGACGCCTCCACCACCGCGGCCTCGGCGACGGCGAGGTCCGCCTCCAGGGTGGAGACGCGCGCCGTCGCCTCGTCGAGCGTGGCCTGCGCGTCGGCCGCCGCGGTGACGGTGGCGCGGTGACGGACCGCCGCCTGCTCCTGCGGGACGCGCGCCTGGACGGCGGCGGCGGCCCGGTCCCGCTCGGCTCGCAGCTGGGTCAGCGCCGCCTCGCGCGCGTTGGCGTCGACGATGGCCCGGTCGGTCGTGGCCTTGCGCGCCTCCAGGTCTGCGACCTCGAGCTCAAGGTTCGGGACGCGCTCCGAGGCCGCGCGCGCGTCGGTGAGAAAGCGGCAAGTGCCCGCGTCCGCCCGCGTCCCACACCCGACCTCCTCGTCCGCCTCCGAGCCGAACGTCAGCATGCGCCGCCCGCCGCACGGCACCGCGCTCACGAGGCTCGCCGCCTTCCGCGCGGTGTCGAGGGCGGTGCGGTTGACGGTCAGCTTCGCGCCCAGGGTCGAGGCCTCGTCGAGGAGCCGGCGGCGCTCGGGTGCGAGCACGGCCTCCTCCTCGCGGGCGCGCTGGTCGAGGCGCGCGTGGTCGGCGCGGAGCTGCTCGAGTTCGGCGAGCGTGGGCGCGAGCTCGACGAGGGCGCGACGCGCCAGGTCCGCGCCGGAGAGGGCGGCGGTGGCGCGGGTGACGGAGGTGCGCGCCGCGTCGAGGGCCGTGCGCTTGTCGTCCCGGGCGGTGGTGGCGGCGCGGCTCACCGCGCGCGCGGCGCGCCAGTCCGTCTCGGCCGAGGCGACGTCGGCCTGGGCGATGACGAGCGCGGCGGCGCGCTCGCGCACCCCCACCTCGTCGGCGACGACGGCCTCCAGCGCGGCGATGCGCTCGCGCGCGACCCGCGCCTCCTCGGCGGCGGCGCGCTCCTCGGCGTCGAGATCCGCACGCCGCTTCAGCGCGGAGGCGCGCGCGGCCTCCAGCGTCTGCAGGAGCCCGACGGCGCGCTGGCCAGCGTCAACGGCGGCGTGCAGGCCGGCGTCGGCCTGGGCCTCGGCGGTGACGAGCGGGGCGAGCGCCGCGTCCGCGCCCGCCACCTGGTCGCGCAGCTCGGCGGCGACGGTGGCGTCCTCGAGCACGCGCGCCACCTCGCGATCGAGGTCGGCCATCTTCGCGTCGAGCAGCTTGCGCGCGATGGCGGCGCGCTCGGCGCGCGCCTGCAGGTCCCCGAGCGCGAGGAGGTCGGCGAAGAGCGCCTTGCGCGCCTCGGGCTTCATGCCGAAGAAGTTGCCGGCGCGGTTCTGCGCGGAGAAGGCGCTCGCCATGTACAGCGACTTCGGGGGGAAGCGGCCGACCACCGCGGCCTCGCCGTCCTTCGCGGGGCGGCCGCGGACGAGCAGGTCGAAATCGGTCGTCCGCCCCTTGGTGTCCTCGCAGCCGGGGCCGTACAGGAACGCCTCCATCGCGCCCGCGCCCTGGCGCGCCTCGGCGTCGATCTTCAGGAGGCTGCGGTACTGGTCCCCGCCGTATTCGAAGGTGAGGTCCACCGTCGCCGCGCGCCCCGTGCAGTAGCGCGGGAGCGAGTCCGCGCGCGTCGAGAGCTCTCGCCAGAGCGGGACGGGGCCGCCGAGCGCGTCGAGCAGCGACGTCTTCCCCTCGCCGTTGCCGCCGACGACGGCGACGAGGCCGGGCGGGAGCTCGGTCAGGTCCAGGGTGAGTGGGGTCGTGAAGCGCGTGAACCCCGAGAGGGTGAGCAGGAGCGGTCGCATCGGTTCTCCGGGCGCATGGTCGAGTGCGCCTCCCCCATCCTTACACCGACTCGGCGCGGAGTGCAACGACCGCCGCGGCACGATCCTTCTTCGGGTAGGGGCGGGCCGGGGCCGTGGTGTCGGGCAGCGTGTTGGCGACCCCGGCCGGATCGAAGACGTAGACGTGGTTCCCCGGGTGGCGAAGCGGGGTGAACGGGCCCTCGCCGCCGCGGGTGATCCGCTCCACCCACCGCGTCCACGTCTCGTGAGGCCGGCGCGGCTGGGCTCCGAGGGCGAGCAGCGTGCGCGCGTAGGCGGCGCCGCCCTTGGACTTCACGGGATCGCCGGTGTCGAGAGCGCGGACTTTGGAGAGGGATCGGCCATCGAGGAGGCAGCCGCGCGCGTCGAGCCACTTCAGCTCGGGATCCGAGAGCCCGACGTAGCGCGCGCCCTTCGCCTGGTAGGCGGCGCCGACGTGGCCGGGCATGGTCACCACGCCGGCCTCGTCGCGGCGCGGCACGGGGTCGGAGTAGGAGAGTACGGCGCGGACGCGAGGGCGGTCGGCCTGGAGGATCGCGAAGGCGCGCGCCAGCGTCCACGTCTCCGCGTTGAACGGCACCTCGTCGAGCAGCACGAGGCGGTTGAGCTGGAGGCCCTCGTCGGCGGGCACGCCCGTCCAGCGCGGGATCGACTTCTGCGACGCCCCGGTGCCGAAGGTGCACACGCCGACGAGCTCGGGCGCGAAGAACAGGCGGCGGCGGTAGAGGCCGACGCACACCGACACCGACGGCCAGCTCCCCGAGTAGTGGTGGCGCGTCACGAACTCGCGCGCGGTCGCGTGCCGATCGAGCAGCTCGACGCCGAAGCCGCTCGGGTCGAAGGCCTCGCCGCGCCGGCGGAACGACTCCCGCCGCTCGCGCCAGCGCTGGGTGCGGTCGGTCACGTCTCGCCCACGGGTACGGTCCCAGCCCCGCGACAGCGAGCGCAGGCGTAGTCCGGGGCGCTCGCCTCGATGCCGTAGCCATTGCACGTCGGGCAGCGCTTCCGCGTGCCGATCCGAGCCACGGCGGCGAGGGCCTCGTCGGCGACCCACGCAGGCCAGCCCCCGCGGAACCCGGCGCGGTAGTGGTCCCCGCCGTACTCGCACAAGGCTCCCTCCTCGACCAGGAGGGAGAACCCGTGCCACCGGCCGTCCGGGTCGTTGAAGTCCTCGAGCTGGAGCACGGCGCCGTCGGGGCCAGTGCAGCGGAGCGTGCCTCGCTTCCAGGTCCGGCCCACATGCCACCTGGGCGGGAGCTTCCAGACCAGGAAGGCGCGAAGGAGGTCGCGTGCCTTCATCGGGTCCGCCGCACGCGGGGACGGCTCACGCCGCGCTCCCGCACGCCGCCAGCGAGTCGGCCGCGATCTCCTCGTCGGTGCGGGTGTCGATCTCGGCGAGCGCGTCGATCGCTGCGGCCTGCTCGTTCGCGTCGGGGGCGGTCGCGAGCGTCCCCCAGAAGGCGCGCATCTTCGTGGGCGCGTCGATCGCCGCGGCGACCTCGGGAGCGCGCATCCGCAGGCGCGGCTCGATCTTCCGCTCCTGCTTCACGCGGTGGGCGAGGGCCTCGACGCGGGCGACCTCGTCCGCCCAGGGGCAGCCGGACACCCACTGCTCGGGGACGACGAGGACCAGCTTCACCTCGGCGCCCGCGCAGCTCGCGATCTCCGCGTCGGTGGGGCGGGTGATCCAGCGCGGCACACCCTCGTCGTGGTCGGCCGCCCAGCGGTAGTGGAGGGTGACGAAGTCGCGGCACGGGGAGGCGTGGTGCTCGACGTAGACGGCGGCGCGCTCTCCCGGGACGGCGGGGTAGGCGCCCTCGCCGAGGGGGGCGTGGGCGCGGGCGACGTCGACGGGACCCACGTGCACAAGGTGCCAGCCTTTCACGTCCTTCTCGCCGAAGTCGTTGCGCCACGGGCTGCCCGGGTACCAGGCGCGGACGGCGACCTCCTGGCGGAGGTGGATGTGCCCGAGGGCGATGTAGTCGGCGGGGAGGCCGTCGAGCTCGTGCCGGGTGAGCTCGATCTCCTGCCCCGCCAGCACCTCGCCGCCGCTGGTCCGGCACCCGGACACCTGGACGTGCGCGAGCACGACGTGAGCCTCGGCCGGCGCGGCCGCGCGGCGGGTGCGCATGCGGTGACCCCACATCGCGAGCAGCACGCGCAGCCGCTCCTCGATCGCGCGCTGCGCCCCCGCCATGCCCCCCTCGATGGCCTCGCCCGCGAGGAGCGCACGCTTGGTGGGGTAGGCCATCGCGTAGACGTGGCACGGGCCCGCCAACGTGTCGACGGTGATGGCGCGCGCGTCGGCCACGACGACGATCGGCCAGGCTCCGCCGAGGTGCTGCAACCCCGCCACGTCCTCGGCGACGTCGTGGTTCCCGACGACGACGACGACCGGGGCCTGGCTCGCGAGTCGGACGATCGCCGGGTAGAGCACCGCGCGCTCGCGCGGGGTCGAGCGGTGGGGGACCTCGTGGCCGTAGAGGTCGCCTGCGACGAGGATGAGGTCGGGCTCCGCGGCGAGGATGTCGTCGACGACGGCGGCGAGCGTCGCGGCCTGGTCGGCGAGGCGAGCGCCTTCGGTGACGTGGGGGTCGGCGAGGTGGGCGATGCGCATGGTTCTCCTACAGGGACGTGGTCGTGCGTCCCGTGCTCGCACCTTACGCCACCACGGCGCGGGGCGCAACAGGTAAGGAATGCTGATGAGTTCGCGCAGGTCTTTCCAGATCGGAAAGAGCTCGACCTGATCGCCGTGGGATCAGGTCGAGCCGATCAGGAGGCGGCGGCGCGCGCGAGGATGGCCGCCGCCTCCGACCCGTAGGGGAAGGTGGCTCGAGCGCGAGCGAAGCGCTCGGAGTGGTACCACTGGACGGGGTCGCACCGGACCCCGACCGCCGCGTGGCACCGGGGGCAGGGCACGCTCTCCGCGTGGTGGCCGAGGTACACGTCGATCATGTCCATCGCGGACACGAGCGCCGTGCCCGCCCGACTGTGCTCGCCGGTGTAGTGGAACTTCCCGGTCAGGGAGTTGATCCCGAGTTCGACGTGGGTGGCGCTCGCCACGAGGCGCCCGGGGCCGACGAGGATCTCGACGCCCCGGTACGTCTCGGTGCTCACCGCGGCCCCGCCGCGAGCACCGCGTCGATCTCCGCCTTCCCCTTCGCCGACCGCAGCCACGCGACGAGCTGGGCGCGCTTCTCGTCGGTGGTGGTGGACGGGTCCGGCCACTTCTTCGACGCGCAGTAGGTGCGGATCTCGGGGAGGGTGTAGTCGGTCCCGTTCCACTTCACGGGCACGGGCGTCTGGAACGTGGGCTCGCCCGGCTCGATCTGGGCCTCGTCCTCCCAGGGCGGGGGCTCGTCGTCGGCCTGCTCCTGGAACGAACGCGAGGGAACCGGGGGCGCGGGCGGGGGCGCGGCCGAGGGCGGCGGGCCACCGCGGCGGACGGGCTCCGCGACGACGCGCTCGCGCTCGGCGAGTTTGCGCGCCTCCTCCTGGAAGTCAGGCACGGTCCGCTCTCCGTGGTCGGGCAGAGCCGCCACCGGGCGTGCGGTGACGTCCACCACCTGGCGGCCGTAGACCTGATCGACGATCCCGAGCTCGCGCCGGGCGATCGCGCGGTTGATCTCCACGTCGTCGGTGGGCGGCTGGTAGATCAGCGCAGGCCAGACGAACGGCCGCTCGGCCTCCTCCCAGGAGTAGACCTGGCGGATGGCGAGCAGCTCGCGGATGATCCGCGCCTTGGTGATCGACTCGGCGCGCTGGCTTCCCTTCGCGCGCATCCCCTGGGCCCGCTCGGAACTCATGCCCGCGATCTCGGCCGAGCCGTCGCGAAGGTCGGACTCGCCGGTCCCCTCGGCGTGGATCCAGGTGCCGTCGAAGAGCCGGACGCGCGCCCGCCCGCGGAAGCGCCAGTAGAGGGCGGTCCGCCCGTCATCGTAGCGTTCGAAGTACTCCCACTGGACGCCAGCGAGGTTGGCGAGCTGGCGGAGGCTGGGGAGCAGGAGCGAGATCCCGGACCCGCCCTTCTGTTCGTACCAGAGGCCGTTCGACTTCGGCGAGCCGGGCTTGCTGCTCTGCGCGCGCATCGGCGGGTACTGGCTGTCGATGAAGACGAAGCGCAGGCTGATCGCGAAGCTGGGCGGGATGAAGTCCAGGTGCGTCTCCGCCCCGAGGAGGTTCACCCCGCCGGAGCGGAGGTTGATCAGCGAGTCGCGGATGGTGCGCGGCTCGCGGAGCAGCCCGTCGGGGATGCCGTAGGTGCGGGGGTCCATCACCCGCGAGACGTACTCGCGGCGCTCGCGCACGAATTCTTCGTTGGACCTGGACTCGTTGGACATGGGGTTCTCCCTGGCGCCGCTGGTCGGCCGACGCCGGTGGGTGGGGTGGTCAGCGGGCGGCGCAGGCCCAGCCGCTGCGGGTGGCGGAGAGGCGGCCGGTGTGGGCGACCTCGTCGGAGGGCGGAAGGAGGGTGCCCTGGTCGTCCTCGATGGAGAGCAGGCCCAGCGCGTGCAGGCGGCGGATCCGCGCGTCGGCGTCGGTCCAGAGCTCGCGCGCCTCGGAGACGGGGAGGCGGATCTTCGCCGAGAGGTAGCGGGAGAGGCCCTCGCTGCGGCTCGTCTGGACGGCGCCGACGAGCCAGCGCAGCACTTCGGCGTCGCCGGGCACGTGGTCGAGCTCGACGAGGCGGGAGGGGTCCGCGTCGATGGCGTCGAGGATCCGGCCGATCGTCTCGTCGTCGAGAGGGCGGCGATCCTTCGCGGCGACGTCGGGGGCGGCGAGCTTCCGCGCGAGCAGGCCGTGCGCCATGCCGATCTTCCCGGAGACGTGCGTGAGCGGGATCTCCGCCAGCGCGATCAGGGCGATCAGCCGCCGGCGGATCACCTCCTCGGCGCTCTCCGGGTGCGCGTCGGCGATGGTGTCGAGAGCGCGGCGCAGTGGCGAGCCGCGAGGGGCGGGACGGGACATCGGTTCTCCTGGTCGGTGGACCACCATACCCCACTCCGGCGCGAATGGCGAGCACGCGCCGGAACGGGGTGGGGTCAGGTGGGGTCGAGCGGCGAGTCGATCACCGGCCCGTTGTCCTCGGCGTGGACCTGGGACCAGGAGCGCCAGTCGGGCGGGGTGAAGAGCGAGTGGTAGACCTCGCCGCGCGGGAGGATGGGTTGCCAGTGCGCGTCGGCGAAGAGCCGCCAGTGGGCCACCTCGCGACCGCGGCCCTCGGGCGTCTTCGGTCCCTCGCGCCAGGTGAGGTGCGCGTCCTCGCCGTAGAAGGCCTCGACCCAGAGGCGCTCGATCTCGGGGCGGAAGTCGAGCACGGGAACGACGCCGATCAGCACGTCGTGGGGGAACGGCGAGAGCGACAGGTGAAAGCACCGATCGTAGTCCGGGTTGCGGATCCACCCGCTCTCGTGCATCCCAGCGTCGCGCGTGAACATGACCCGAGTCCGCGTCTCGCCGTGGTCGAAATGGCAGTAGGTGAGCCGGCGCATGGTGTCGGGGCCCATCTCGCCGCGCCAGGTCCAGGTGGTGGCGCGGCGTCGGAGCTCTCGCGCGACGGCCTGCATCCCGACCACGCAGGCGTCGCGCTTCGACGACGTCACGACCGACCCGCGATCGCCGCGAGCTGAGCGCGCGCCTCGTCCCGCTCGGTCGTCACCTGCTCCAGGTACGCCTCGTCCCGCTCGTCCTCGGCGCGCAGCCGCCCCCAGACCAGCGCCATCGCCCGCGCGTGAACCTCGGCCGGGTCGAGGCCGTGGGGGAGCCACCCGAGGCTGGAGTCGGAGCCGTTGCCACGGAGCCAGATCCCGAGGCCCTCGTCGGACTCGCGGATCACGTAGGGGAGGACGGCGGCGTAGCGGTCGCGCTCGGCGCGAAGGCGCACGAGCTCGTTGGCCGCCCACGCGGCGCGCCACCCGTCGGACACGGGCGCGCCGTCGGGCCCTGCGGTGGGCGCGCCCGCGCGATCCAGCGCGGCGCGCTGGGAGAAGAGCAGGCGGGACTCGGTCTTCACCGCCCACCTCCCGCGATCGTCGCGAGGTCGACGGGGAAGCCCAGCGCGATCAGCCGCTCGCGCGCCTCGACGGCGGCGAGGTAGCCGGGGACGGAGACGGCGAGCGCGTTGAGCGCCTCCTGGATGGAGGCGGCGCGCGCCTGCCCCTCGGGCGAGAGCGTCGGGCCCGCCGGCACGGCAAGACGCGCGTGGGCAGCGTGCGGCACGCCCGGCCGGGCCCGCCCACCGCGGAGCCGCTCGACCTTCCCGGCGAGCTCGCGGACGAGCACGGCGCGGTTGGCGTGGGCACGCTCCCACTCCAGCGCGGACTCGAGCAGGGGCAGGTCGTCGACGCCGACGCCGACGAGGGCGTCGCGCTGGGCGCGGACGCTGCCCACGAGCGCGTCGAACCGCTCCAGCGTCGCGCCGTCGACGACATCGAGACGTTCGGTGAGGAACGCGGCCGTCTCGGTCGGGAGCGCCGCCGCCTGGCGGACCTCGGCCAGTCGCTCCTCGGCGAGCTGCGCCACCTCGGCGGGGACCTCCGCGCGCGCGTCGTTCTCGGCGCGCTGCGCCTTGGCCTCGGCCTGGGCGCGGTCCACGGCCGCGTCGAAGGCGCCGACCTCGGCCGCGCGGTCGACGGGCGGGAGCTGGGCGATCGCCTGCTCGATCGCGCGCTCGATGCGCGCCCACGTCGCCTCGGTCCGGTCCGGGCTCGCGAGCTTGTGCATGCACACCTCGAGCACCTCGCCCATCCCGGGCCGGGCCTCGACGGCGTCGAGGAGACGGTCCTCGACCTCCTGGACCGTGCCCTCGCCCTCGCGCACCATCCGCAGCGCGGTCGAGAGCCAGCCGCGGACCTCGTCGTCGGAGGTGCTGGGCGCGGGCGCGCGGGAGGCGGGAGCGGCGGCGGGGGCCGGCTCCGTGGGCGTCACCGCGGGCGGGACGGGGGCCTGGACCTCGGAAGCGACGGGCGTGGCCTTCGCCTTGCGCTGGCGCTTCGCCTTCGCGGGGGGCTCCGCCGGGGGCGTGGCGTCCGGCGCGAGGCTGTCGCCCGGGACTCCGTGGGTGTCGACGGCCTCGTCGTCCACGCGCTTCACGAACTGCGGCTCGGAGTCGACGAGGTCGTGCGCCTCGTCCCATCCACGCTTGAAGTCGTCGTAGTCGCGCTCGATGCGGTTCCCCTTGTCCCAGGCCTCGGGCCACGGGCGGCCCGCCATGAAGGCGTCGCGCCCGGCCATGAAAGCGGAGGAGCGCGCGCCGGAGTCGGGGATCATCTCGGGCTCGGGGACCGCTGCATCCGTCGGCGTCGGGGCGGAGGCCGGGGACGGGTCGACGGCGGGAACGGGCGCGGGCGCGGGCGCGACGACGGGCGGGGTGGCCTCGGGCCCGTAGGGGGGCGCGGCGGCGGGCGGCGAGAGATCCTCGACCGAGGCGGCCTCGGGGAAGGGCGGCGGCACCTCCTCCTCGACGACGGGCGCGGGGGTCGCGGGCGCCGCCGTCTTCGCGTCGCGGCGCCGGCCGAGCTCCAGGAGGATCTCCTGCTGGACCCACATGCGGGTATCGGCGGCGGCGAGGGCGTCGAGCTGCTCGTCGGTGAGGGTGGGGATCGCCGGCTGGAGGACCTCCCGCGGCTTGCCCGCGATCGCGTCGACGCTCGCCTTGGCGGCGAGGGCGGCCTCGTCAACGGGGAAGAGCGGATGGTCGGCGGGGACGTCGACGATGCGTTCGGTGTCGATGACCAGGACCTGGTAGAAGCCCTTCCGGCGGGAGGGGCCCTGAAACATGACGACGTGGCCGTGCGGGGTCTTGTAGCGCCGGCCGGGCTCGGCTGTGGCGGCGGTGATGGGCTTGGACATGGGCGGGGTTCTCCGAGGGTGGGGCTACGGCGCGAGGCCGTCGCGGTGGGCGATCTCCTGGCGGCGGGCGACGGCCAGCTCGCCGGTGGGGTCGGGGTCGTCTCCGGTGCCCTTGCATCGAGTGCAGGGGCCGGGAGCGTCGGGGCCGAAGTCGCGATCGAGCGTGCCGCAGGGCGCGCCGTCCGCGGAGCCGTAGCCGTTGCAATCGCGGCACGGGGGCTTCATGAGGATCTCCTCTGGGGGGATGGTGCGATCACGATCGCGGAGGGCGATCGTGATCGCGGTGTGGGCGCGGCCCTCTACTACGCCTCGACCATGCGGGTGAGCACCTGATCGGCAAGCTCTCGCACGTCCGCGGTCACTGCGCCCTCGTCGCAGTCCTCGTCGGCGTTGGCCTCGACGCGGACGCCCGCGCCCGCGCCGCTGTCGCGGTGGTTGACCTGGACCTCGACCTTGGCGGCCGGGTAGCGCGTGCCGAGCTCCACGAGGAGCTGGTCGGCGTAGCGGTCGCAGTCGTCGAGGGTAAGGCCGATGGTGCCGAGGTCGCGAGCGTGGATGCGGAAGGTGATGGTCACGGGGTTCTCCGCGGTCGTTGGTCGGCGACCGTGAAGACAGCTTACGCCAGCCCGGCGCGGGGTGCAAGAGGAAAGCGATCACGATCCGTGCGATCGCGATCGGCCGAGCAGCCGATCGCGATCGACGTCGATCACACGATCGCGTGTGCGGCACCGTAGAGCCGGCGCAGCCCTGCCTCGTCGCCGGCCTCGCGGAGGGCCGCCGCGCGGAAGGCCCGCGCCATCGGGAACTCGGCCGCCGCCCACTCCCAGACGGCACGCCACTGGCTCGCGGTGAGCCGGCGCGCCCAGCGCGGACGGAGGGGCTCAAGCGAGAAGTGCACGCACCCCCAGGAGTCCCTCCCCCGGAAGTGCAACCCGCCGTGCAGGGTCCGCGACCCCTGCAGCGCCTCCTCCAGGAGCCGGCCGCGCATCCGCCAGCGGTGCCGGCGCTGGCGGGCGTTCACGCCGCCACCGGGAGCTGGTCCCAGGTGGCGCCGTCGAGGAGGCGCCCGGCCGCCTTCTTCCCGTAGCGGAGGACGACCTCGGCGCCGGCGCCCGCCGCCTCGCGCGTGCAGTGGACGTGTCCGGCGTCGTCGACCAGGTAGGCCGGCGGCGAGCCAGCCGCGCCGTCGAGGGTGCTGTAGGGGGTGACGCCGTCGTGCGGACCCCACTCCCCGTGTTGCTTGAACAGGAAGGGGACGTCAGCAGCAACGCACTGGTCCCGAACCGAGCGGAACCACGCGGGGTGCGAGGGCCGCGCGTGCGCCCCCGACTCGCCGCCAACGATCCCCCACTCGATCCGGTTCGCGCCGCGGAGCACGTCCCGCGCCGCCCAGAAGGCGGAGTCGGTCCGTGGGTCGCGCACCATGGTGAGGTCGACGCGGCCGAGGAGCGGCTCCATCGAGAGCCAGCGCACCGCGTCGGGGACCTCGAGCAGGAACGGGATCCGCTCGTCGGCCCGCCGCTGGTCCTCGACGGTGACGCCCGGCCACACGTGGCGCGGCCAGCTCCCGAGCCGCGCGACGACGGCCGCCGCCACCTCGGGCCAGCGCGCCGCGCGCTTGGTGAGGAGGAGCCAGTCGCAGTCGGGGCGCGCCGCCATGGCCACGATCACCTCGACGATCCAGGCGAGCGGGACGTCCCGGTGGAGGATGTCCGACATCGACGTGACGAAGATCCGCCGCCGGAAGGTGCGGCACCGCGGGTAGGCGAGCACGCGCCGCACGGCCTCCGCGACGTCCACCACCCGCACCCCGCCCACCCACCGCCCGTCCCGGGTCGTGCCCGCGTACTCGACCTGCCCCATCCGCTCGAGCCTCGCCGCCATGCCCATCGCGTAGCAGTGCGCGCAGGCGGGGCTCTCCATGTCGCACCCGTACAACCCGGGGTTGAGCGTGTCCGTCGCCCATTCGATCCCTGTCCGTCCCATCCGGTACCTCCTCGCGGCTCTTGGTCGGTCACGCCGCTCGCGCACGGTAGCATGGTTGCAACCCACCTACCCGCCCGGGTAGGCTGAAGGCATGGCACGCAGCACCATCCCCTGGGACGAGCTCTTCGCGTGGATGGTGGCCAACGCCGCCACCCCCGCCGCCGCCGCCGCCCGCTTCGGCGTCAATCCCTCCAGCGTCCGGCCCGCCGTGAAGCACGAGGCGGACAAGCTCGGGGGCGGGCGCCTGGGCGGGCACCCCACCTACGGCAAGCCCCTCCCGCCCGGCACGACCGCGGGCGATGCAACGCCCGCCCTCGATCCCGCGACCGCCGCGGCCGTCTACGTCCCGCTCTCCCAGCTCCGGCCCTGGGCGCGCAACCCGAAGAAGCACGGGGAGGCGGACGCGATCGCCGCGTCGATCATCCGCTGGGGGTTCGCCACCCCCCTCGTCGCGCGGCTCGCCGACCGGGAGATCATCGCCGGTCACGGTCGCATCGCCGCGGTCATGTCTCTGCAGAAGCGCCACGCCCGCGCCTCCGCGGCCGACCGCGAGGCCTGGCACCCCGAGGCCGTTCGGCTCGCCCACGCGCCCGACCCCGAGCTCCCCGTCCGCTACATGGACCTGAACGAGGACGAGGCGCACGCCCTCGCCCTCGCCGAGAACGAGGCGAGCCGCGCGACCGGCTACGACCCCGCCGTCCTCGCCGCCGTGCTGCGCGACTTTCGCGCCCGCGGGGTGTCCACCGCCGCGATCGGCTGGAACCCCGCCGTCATCACCCGCATGGTCGGCGACGGGCCGAAGAGCCGGGGCCGACTGCCCGCCGCCGAGCGCTCGCCCGTCCGTCGCGTCACCATCGAGCTGTACGACGAGGACGCCGGGCTCCTCCGCCGCGCCATCGACGCCGCGCGCGAGGACGACGATCCCACCTCTCCCGAGCGAGAGCGGACCAACGGTCGGCGCCTCGGTCGGGTGTGCGCCGCCTTCCTCGCCGCGCGCGGCGCATAGTGGGCCGCCCCATGGGACGGAAGCCGCCCGACGCGAAGCTCCTCGACGAGATCGTCAACTCGATCTCCCTCGGGCTGTCGGACAAGACGGCATACGAGGCTGCTGGGGTGTCACACGGGGCGTTCTACCAGTGGATACAGAAGGGGACCGACGATCCACATGCGACGCCGCCTCGGAAGGCGCGCGAGCCGTACAAGAACTTCGTGGAGCGGCTTTCGCGCGCGCGCGCGGAGTTCATCCGCAACCACGTGGCCACCGTCACCGCGGCGTCGATGGGGTCGGTGATCGAGCACTACGGCCCGGACGGGCGACTGACTCACATCGAGCGGAAGAACGACGGGGACTGGCGGGCGGCGAAGTGGCTGCTCTCGGTCCGCCAGCCTGACCAGTTCTCCGAGCGCTACGTCGTCGAGAACCGGAACGCACCGGTCCCGGTCGAAGACCCGCACCGGGACCTGGACGACATGTCGCCGGAGGAGCTCGCGGCCGAGGAGGCGCGGCTGCGCGCCAGGTCCGTCGAGGGGGCGGACGGGGCGTGACTCCCGCCGCCGACCGCCTCGCGGCGATCGAGCGACGCCGCGAGGATCGGCTGCGCGCGATCCGCACTCGTCGGAGCCGGCACGAACTCTCGCCGTTCCTCGAGCTGACCAACGCGCGCTACCTGCTCGGGGCGATGCACCTGATCATCGCCGCTGAGTTGGAGGCGTTCGAGGACGGGGTGCGCGCCGGGACCTGCCCCCACCTGATGATCCAGGCGCCGCCCCGCCACGGAAAGAGCGAGATCGTCTCGGTCAAGGCGCCCGTCTGGATGCTCGGCCGGAACGAGGGCATGGAGGTGGTGTGCGCGAGCTACGCGGCCGACCTGGCGATCCAGCACTCCCGGCGAGCTCGCGAGTGCGCGCGCTCCCCCGAGGCGATCTCCGTCTTCCCCTCGCTCGCGCCGACCGACCTGCAGCTCCGGCGGGAGTCGCGGCGCGGCCTTGGGCCCGCGGCGACGCTCGACCGCGTCGAGCAGTGGCAAACGGGGAACCACGGGCAGTACAAGGCCGTCGGCGTGGGCGGCCCGCTCACCGGGCACGGGTTCAACGTCGGCATCGTCGACGACCCGGTGAAGGACGCGGCCGAGGCGTCGAGCGCCACCACGCTCGACCAGCGCTGGGACTGGTACACCTCGACCTTCTACACCCGCATGGACGCCCGGCGCGGCGGGGTGATCGTCACCCACACCCCCTGGAGCGTGGACGACATCAGCGGCCGGCTCCTCCGCCAGGAGCGGGAGCGCTGGCGGGTGGTGGCGCTGCCCGCGATCGCCGACGCCGAGGAGGCGGCGAGGCTGATCGCCCTCGGGCACACGCCCTTTCGGTCCGAGGGCGAGGCACTCGACCCCGCGCGCTGGCCGCTCGAGCGCCTGCAGCGGATCAAGGCCACGCTCCCCGCGCGGTGGTGGCGAGCCCTCTTCGACCTCCGGCCCGTGCCGACGACCGGCACGATGTTCCAGCGCCCCTGGTTCCGCGAGCGGTACCGGGCCGATCCCGTCGACGTCGCGCGCGAGGCCGACGCGGTCTGGATCACCTCCGACGCCGCGCGCAAAGCCGGGGTCACCAACGACTTCCACTCGATCCAGGTGTGGGCGGTCCGCGGGGCGCGGCTCTACCTGCTCGACCGGATCTGTCAGCGGCTCGAATACCCCGAGTATCGCGACCGCATGGACGGGATGGTCAACAAGTGGAGCGCGGTCCTCACTGGTGTATTGGTCGAGGACGCGGCCAACGGATCCAACTACTACCAGGAACGCAAGCACACCGTCGTCGGGATCCGACTCTTCAATCCCACCGCGGCCGAGTGGGGAAAGGACAAGTCGAAGCCGGCGCGGGCGATTCGGTTCCAGAGCCGCGCGGAGTCGGGGCAGATCATCCTCCCGGCCGCCGATCACCCGAGCTGCCCGTGGGTGGAGGACTACCTGGACTGCGTCTGCGCCTTCCCGGACGGCACGCACGACGACGACGTGGACTCCACCGCCCAGCTCGTGCTCGAGCTGTCGCTCGACGACTCGGGGCCGTCCGGCTTCGACCTCTTCGCCTCGTGAGGGGGTGCGTGCTACCCTGGGCGGGAACCGGCACGCCGCGATCCGGGCCAACAGCGCGGCCTCTTCTGCTACCACAAGCCAGACCCCACGACGGGGTCGAGGAGAGGCCCATGTACCGTGCGAAGTTCCGTGTGCTCGAAAAGGTCGAGAAGGTCACCTACCCCCACGTGGACGGCCGCACCGTCCCCACGCCCCGCGTCCTCGTGAAGTTCTGGCCAGTGACGGCGAAGAACCAGTGGAGCAGCAGCGGCGACGAGTCCGAGGAGAACCGCTCCTTCTGGGAGGCGACGCCCTCCGGCGAGGCCGAGTTGCTCGTCACGCCCGAGGACGCGAGCAACTACCGGATCGGGCAGACCTTCTTCGTCGAGTTCCGCCGCGACCCGGCCGGCACCTGGAAGCTCGGGGTGGTGACGCTCTTCACCGGCGCCATCGAGATCGGGATCTACCCGGACGGCGACACGGGGAAGCTGAAGATGAACGTCCAGCGGGCTGGGACGGTGCGCTCGCTGCTCGAGGACGTGACGCGCCCGATGGACGAGGCCCTCGTCGCACTCATCGCCCAGGGCAAGGCCAACGGCTACGACCTCCCGGCCCCGCGCTGGTCGGTCACGTTCACGTCCGCGCCCGAATAGTTGCACGTCGCGCCGACGTGGCGTAAGGTGTCCGGGCGCGCTTCGACCAGCGCCGCCCGGAGAACCCCATGCCCGAGTCCAAGCCCCGCCTCGTGTTCTTCCTGCTCGTCGACGGCGTGACCGTCGACGTCGCCGACTCCGCCCCCGAGGGCGCCACCGTCGTCGACCCCGCCGGTGAGCGACCCTTCTGGCTGCGGAAGCTCACCGCCGCCGCGCTCGCCGCGGTGCTCGCGCTGCACGCCGAGTGGTACCCCACGATGTGGGAGGCGAGGCCGCTGGGGGT
>CAZPJC010000036.1:0-20371 GCA_964586645.1 uncultured Schumannella sp. | reverse complement strand
TCGCGAACGCGTCGTCGGTCGACCCCGCGTCGCTCGTGTCGCCGCTGCACGTGTCAGAACTCATCTCGCTCATCGAGGCCGGGGAACTGACCGACCGCCTCGCCCGTCAGGTGCTCGAAGGCGTCATCGCGGGGGAGGGGCGCCCGGCGGAGGTCGTCGCCGCTCGCGGGCTCGCGGTGGTGTCGGATGACGGGGCGCTGCTCGCCGCGATCGACGCCGCGTTCGCGGAGCAGCCGGATGTGCTCGAGAAGCTGCGGGACGGGAAGGTTCAGGCGGCGGGCGCGATCATCGGTGCCGTCATGAAGGCGATGGGTGGATCAGCGGATGCCGCCCGCGTTCGGGAGCTGGTGTTGGAGCGGGCGCAGGTCTAAGCAATACTGGCGTCTGTCGTTGAGGGAGAGTACGCGAAGTATGAGTGACCTAATCGCAGATGCCATCACGAGCCGACGGCTCGTGCAGTTCTACTATGACGGCCATCCGCGCGTCGTGATTCCAGCCGCGTACGGCACACACGCAACGACTCTCAGTCAAGTCCTGCGTGGCTATCAAGTTCGAGGCAGTGGCAAGACTCGTGTGCCGCCGTTCTGGAGTATGTTCACGATCGCAAAGATCGAGCGTCTCGCCGTCCTGAATGAGACCTTCGAAGGCCTCCCGCCTCAGTACCAGCGGGACGACAAGCAGATTTCTCCCATATTCGCTCAACTCTGAGGACGACGACTCAGGCTGCTCTCGCCGCTAGTTCCCTGAATAGAGAGACGAGTTGATCCGGGACTCGATTCGAGGTAGCTGCGGCGAGAGCGATTCTCAACCCCATCTCTCCCTTGCCTTGCGGCCCACTTTCGCTTCCCACCCGGAGTGCTTCCAAGAGATCTGAACTGAACTTTCCCGGACGAAGCGCGGCAATTTCGGCTTCCTCCCACAACGCACCTTCCGGCTTCGGCCAGTTTTCGTTCGCGGCGGTGCACCAGAGGTCGTCCGGGAAGAGTTCCTCAAACTCGTTGGGCGCCCCGATGTATATCGCCTGGGTTGTTGGATCGATTCCGCGTTGCCGTAGTTTGTCGTCCGAGAAGACCCCCCGTCTCTGACGGCTGTCTTCGTCGATGACGAAGACCACGTTTCGGTCCTTAGAGGTCAGGTAGCTCGCGAAAAGCATCGCACCCTCGTTATTGCCGCACGCCCACAGGGCGAGCCCGGCCGATTCAAGAGCGTGGCCGACCACGTGCCGGAAAAGGATAGGGAAGGCTGCCATCTCTGTGACTCCTTCGACGCCCACGAACAGTCGTTCGTTGAGAAGGACGGTGTTCCGAAGGCCCAACGATCGAGCAATTAGACCAAGGTGATCTCCAACTGCCCCGCTATCGACCAGCATCTCAACCTCAGTTCGAAGCGCGGTCTGCTTAACGTGAACTACGTCCGAGATATCGATCCCGTCGATCAAGTTCATCGAATGAGTCGCAATCGCCATTCGGACATTGCTGAGGGCGCACTGCTCTCGGATCAAAGTCATAAGCGTTCGCTGATGGTGGTAGTCGAGATGGGCGTCGGGTTCGTCGTAGATCACGACCACATCTCGGTTGGAGTCAGAGAGCATGTTCGTGGTGTGCTCCCAAACCGCGAGCGCGATTCGACGAGACCTGCCTGTGCCCGCCTGCCCGAGTCCAACGGGCTGGCCGGAGGCGGCGTCAACGCGAATCAATGTGCTACGCAGTCCGCCGCTGAAGCTCACCTCCGGAGAAAGGCTGACAGAACCGATATCTGGACAGCGGAGCTGGATGTTGGCGACGATTCCTTCGGCGTCTGAAGCCACACGCTTGTTGAGCTCTTCTTCCAGGTCGTGGATTGAGCCACTAATCGTTGTGTCCGTGAGATGCCTCTTGTAAGCGGATTGGAGGACGGCTCTGATCGCGGCCTCGGGATCGCTGTCGGCCACGGGATCAAAGCGGAGCAACTGGGGCAGATCTGCCAAAATCTCTGATTCGCAGGTTGCCCACATCTCAACCTGCGCCTCGCCATCGGCGAAGCCTCGCAGCGCAGTAAGCAGTTCCTGCTTGAGCTGGCCGGAGGGTCTCACCCCGTACTTCCTGACCAGTACCTTTAACTCGGCCACCGTTCGTGACGGAAGATCTCGCAAATCTTCGTGAGCCGAGAAGTCACCGAGGCGTTCGTAGCGAGACCGCTCGCTCTCGAAGACCCGCCGGACTCGGATGGTTTGTTTTGGTGTCGCAGAGTCGAGGGGCCCAATCGCAAAGGTCCCCTCAACTGAGAGTAGGGACGCTCGGGTTCCGGGATCAACTCCGTTGGCCGGGTCTAGATACGTCAGGTCCTCGTCGACGACCTGATATCCCATCAAGAGGTAGCTGATCGCGTCGAGAATCGCGGTCTTGCCTGCATCGTTGTGTCCGGCGAGCACTGTCGGTGACCCTACCGGGACGTTTTCGATCACCTCGAGAGAACGAAAACCGTAGATACTCACAGATTCCAGATTCAAAAGAACGACCTTCGCGTTGCGACCGATTCTCCAGCCATAGCAACCGCAAATAGCGACTTGGCTCCCGCGAACCCTATCGGGCGGAAACCGTGTGCGGGAGAGTCCCTAGCCCCTAAGCCACACTTCATGGTCGACTCCATAGAAGCCTGCCGCCACCGCGCGCCTGCGGCTCCTGTGCGAGGTCGCGCGAGAGCTAGCGCCCCACGTCTCCAACTGCGTGACAGAGTCCCGCGAGGTTCCCGCAGCGCGACCCCCCTTTCGACGTTCGGTGACGTCTGAGTGCTCGCGCGTTTGACTGAGCGGCGCGGCTGAGCGCGGTTGTCGGTGCGTTCGTACACAATTACGAATGTGACAAGTCCTGCGATCGCCTCCGACACCGCCACGCTAAGAAAGGCGCGAGGAGCGTTCTTCACTCCTCCGTCGATCGCGAAGTTCATCACTTCGTGGGCCGTGCGCGGCGTGGGCGATCGGATACTTGAGCCCTCTGCTGGCGACGCTGCTTTTCTCGTTCCAGGTGTCACGAGACTCCGCGCGCTAGGCGCCGAAGCCGGGATCGATCATCGTCCAACAGTCCACGGCGTAGAGATCCATGCTTCCTCGGCAGCGGAAGGTTCGCGTCGGGTCGAAGAGGCCGGCGGACGCGCCAATCTGGTCGTGCAGGACTTCTTCGACTTCGAATCGTCCGAGCGCTTCGATGCCGTAGTCGGTAACCCCCCGTACATCCGTTATCAGGACTTCAGCGGCGAAGCCCGCGTGAAGTCACGCGCCGCCGCAGCGCGAGCGGGTGTTGACATCAATGGGCTCGCCTCGAGCTGGGCGGCGTTCGTCGTCCACTCCACATCGTTCTTGGTGCCGGGAGGCCGCTTGGGGTTCGTGCTACCGGCCGAACTTCTGAGTGTCAACTACGCCGGCCCGATCCGGAAGTTCTTGTTCGACCGCTTCGCGTCCGTGGACCTCGTCCTCTTCACGGAGCGGGTGTTCCCAGAGGCCGAAGCGGATGTCGTGCTGCTTCTCGCCGATGGCTACGCCCAAGGTCCTACCGACCACGCTCGTATCCAGCAGTCCCAAAACGCGGACACGCTAGGTGACCTTTCGACGGCCCTGCGATGGTCGCCGTCTGATCCGGCAGCCAAGTGGACACCCTCGCTTCTCGACACGGAATCGTTTGAGCTCTACTCCTCGCTGCTCCATGAGGGTCACTTCACCGAATTGAAGAACTGGGGATCCACGACCCTTGGTGCAGTCACGGGCAACAACGGCTACTTCGCCTTGAGTGAGCTGAGCGTCCGCGAACTGAAGCTCGAGCCGTCCGACGTAACGCCTCTTTCGCCGCCCGGCAGTCGTCACCTTCGTGGATTGGGTTATGGCACACCTGACTGGAAGAGCCATCTCGAAGAAGGCGCTCGCGGATGGCTGTTTCGGCCCGTCGGGAATCCTTCGAAGGCCGCGCTGAAGTACATCCGTCAAGGGGAACGGGACGGTGTCGATCAGGCCTATAAGTGCCGTGTCAGGACACCTTGGTGGCGCGTACCAGTGGTCTCGAAGGCGGATCTGTTTCTCACCTATATGAACGCCGATTCGGTTCGCGTGAGCGCGAACACAGCAGGGGTCCGTCACCTCAACTCTGTTCACGGCATCACGCTCGCTCCCGAATACAACCGAGTCGGGAGAGCGGTCCTCGCGATGGGGTCGCTGAGCGCTATGACACTGCTTGGTGCGGAGATGATGGGCCGCGCCTATGGCGGGGGCCTCCTTAAGATCGAACCGCGAGAGGCCGACATGCTGCCGATGCCCTCCCTCGATCTCTTGAGGAGATCCGAGGCGAAGCTGAAAGAGATCGCATCTGAGGTGCGCGTTCTCCTCGGGATGGGCGATCTCATTGGGGCGTCGACCACAGTGGATCGTGTGCTCTTCGAGGGAATCGAAGGTGCAGGCAGCGAGACGAGCGCCGCTCGCTTGCGTGAGGCGCGGGCGAAGTACCTGGCCCGTCGCGTGGCGCGATCGGGCCATCGCGCGACGACATCTCAGCCTGCTCAGTAAGGTCAACTCGACGAAGGGCGTCCCGATGGCAAGCAAGAGCGACAGTTTCAGCGCGTTCGACGAAGTCCTTGCAGGGGCCGCAATGGCGACGCCTTGGGTGCACAGCTCTACGGCTCCCACACAATACGTGCCCGACTACACGCTTCTTGAGACGTTGCTCAGCATCCCGACGGCAGACGGCGCGGTGATCGAGAGCGGTCGGTTCGCCAACGGAGTGGATGCCTGGATCTCTCACGAGCTACGGCGCGCTGGCTTTGAGACCGACGAAGTTTGGCCTCGCCCCACCCGACCGCGAATTCTTCCGCGTGACGTGTCCGTTCTTTTGTCTAGGCTCCCAGCGGCGCTTGCTGCCCAGGTTCGCGAGCGCGTAATGGCCATGCCTTCGGTCGCGCCGAATGATGCTCGTGTGCTTGGGCGTGCTTACGACAAGCAGGTCGACGTCGCGATTGCGCGTTGGGATCGGGGACCCGAACTGCTCATCAGCACGAAGACGATGGTCTCGGGCTTCGGCAAGAACCTCGGTAATCGTTTCGAGGAGGCCTATGGAGACGCGGGCAACCTACGATCGCGTTACCCGCTCGCCGCCGTTGGCTACTTTTTCGTGCAGCGCGCCACCATCCTCAAGTCCGAGCCGGGCGCATTTGAGCGGACGAAAGACATGATGCGCAAACTCCGTGAACTCGACGGAACGAACGGCTACACCGCTACGGGCCTCGCCCTCGTCTCATGGGACGAGGATGCCCCCGAGAACGGTGTCACCCTCGAGCTGGACGCCGTCCCCGACGACATCGGCCCGGCCCAGTTCTTCGCGCGAATGATCGAGCGCGTCGTCGAGGTGACTCCGGTCGTACATCACGTTGAAGTCCGCTCGCGACTTGAAGGGCGTCAAGTGCAGATTGAGCTGACAGATGCAGCGGAGGCGATTGTTGCCGACGACGAAGTCGATGCTGAAACGCTCAGCTCGTAGCTGTCGGAAGTCTGGGGCCTAGGGTCGCGAGCTTTCGACCCCAGAATGGTCAGCCCATTTTGGTGCAGTGACCGCACCTCGGGTGGCCACCGGTCCCCGACCGACGGTTCACGGCCGGGATCTGCTGGCCGCTTGGGCAGTCGCTGTGATCGTGGTACACGTCAGGGTCAGACGGGTGGATCGAGTAGTACGTGGACACCTTCATGGGAACTCCCTCGTTCCATGTCGCGCCATCGGTCAATGGCACATCACCACCCTCGACTTCACCACCGACATTCGCCGCCCGACTATGCCGCGAGCACACCTACCCACAGCCCGTCCCGTGCACGAGTCATCGCTACGTAGAGCTCCCGGCGTTCCATTTCGAGCCGCTCGTTGGCATCTTCATCTTCAACCGTTACGGCCGCCGGTCCCACGAGCCGAGCAGGGACGTGCGCGACGAGCACGTGTTTGAACTCAAGCCCCTTCGCTCGTTTGATCGTCCCAACCCTCACCGCGGCGGCGGGGCGGCCGTCGTACTTCGCCAACTCCATCGCAGGAATCCTCGCGGCGGTGAGTAACCGCAGCACCGACGACACCTCCCGGTTGCGCATCGCGAGCACGGCGACATCCCCGGGATGCACTCCGGGCGTCGCGAGTAACTCCCGCACCCGCGCGACAAGCGCCGCATCGTGTGCTGACGCGGACGTGAACCGCGTGATCGTCGGCATTACTCCGTCGCGCAGCACCTCGGAGGCATCCATCCGGCCCCGTGTGCCGCTCTCGATGTCGACAAACCCGGAGTCGCCCACCAGCGACCCAGCGAAGGCAGCGATCTCGCGGGTGTTGCGGTAGTTGCGGGTCATGACGACGCCGCGGCCGGCGATTGAGATGCCGAGTTCGCCGAGGGTGTAGCCGCCGGGGTAGATGGACTGCTGGCCGTCGCCGATGAGGTTGAAGGCATCCGGTTCGTCGCCGACGAGGCGGTGCAGCAGACGGATCATCGCCGCCGACAGGTCTTGGGCTTCGTCGATGACGACGGCGCGGTAGGCGGATGATCCGGGGCTTACGGTGGCTTCGGCGTGCAGGATGACGTCGGCCCAGTCCCACACGTCGCGGGCGCGCAACTCGGTTTCGTAGGCCTCGTAAAGGCGCCACACGGCGGCGCGTTGCGGGAGGGTGAGCCGGCGTTCGCGGCCGACGCGGGAGCAGTTCTCGTATTCGGTGAGGGAGGCGAGGCCGCGGCCCTTGATGACCTTCTCGATCTCCTCCTGCCAGTACCGGCGGTCGCTGTCGATCGCGCCGACCTCGCTGCCGTGGCGCGCCCAGGTGGTGTTCCAGGTGAGGGTCGCGGCAGCGGCATCCAGCTTCACCGTGATGCCGCGCGCCCGCAGCAGTCCCATCGCGATCGTGTAGATGCCGGCGAAGTCGACGCGGTCGGCGACCTCGGGGGCGAGGCGGCGGAACAGCGTGCTCAGCACGTCGGGCAGCGTGCGCACGAACGTCGTGACGAGCACGCGACCCGGATGCACCCGCGCGATGTGGGCGGCGCGGTGCAGCCCGACGACAGTCTTGCCGGTGCCGGCGGACCCGCGGATGCGACTGGGTCCGTTGAACGAGCGGCGCACCACCCTGATCTGGTCGGGGTGCAGGAACGCCATCCACGACTCGATCGGTTCGGCGGCGAGGCCCGCGTAGGCGGCATCCTGCACCTCTTCGACGGTGAGCAGCGGGATGTCTTCGGGCTCCGGGGCCTCGGGTGCTGCGGCGGTGAGCGGGGGTGCGCTCACGATGACGGATGCCGGGGCCGCGCTCGCGGCGTAGGGCGGGCACGCGGCCATGAGGGCGATGAGCACGCGTTCGATCTCGGACTCGGGCAGGCGGCGGCCGGCGCTGAGGATGCGTTCCACGACGGCCGCTTCGCTCATCAGCTCGACGCCGCTCACCGTCGCTTTCAGGTCGCGGCGGTTCGTGAACACCGCGAGGGTGTGCACCTCACCAGGTGCCAGGCCGACGTCGGCGAGGATGTCGGCGATCGTGTCGCCGAGCGAGATGAGTCCGTCGAAGCGGTCGGTGACGTCGTCGTCGCCCTGGAACACTCTCGGGCCGGTGTTGGTGCGTTCGACCCGCACGTCGCGCCACGACTTGGCGTCGACGATGAAGACTCCGGGTGGTCCGACGACGAGAAAGTCGACCTGCGCCTTGCGGCTGCCCGGCCACTGGCGGTCGGCGAGCACGTGGAAACCCTGGTTGCGCAGCGGGCTGAGCGTGTGTTCGAGGCGGCGCTCGCTCGCGGCGGCGGCGTGGTAGTTCGCCACCATGCGCTCGTAGTCGTCGGCGCGACGCCGCAACTCCTCGGCGAGGCCCTGCGCGGCATCCGCCTGCAGTGTCGCCGATGATCCCCCGGCCATGATCCCCCGATCGTGCGTGAAACTCAGCTTGGTGCTTGCGGGATGGCTGCGGCAGCGCCTGTTCAGGGGGCAGAGAGGCAGGGCAACGCGAGCCTTGGGCGCCTTTGCTCGCTATGTTAGGCTGTAACCTAACGCAGAGGAGGCGACGATGAGTGCGCTCATTCGCGACACGCGACGTCGTCGTGCGGTCGGTCTGCGAGAGCTCGCGCGCCAATGCGGGGTTGCTGCTCCCACCGTCGTCGACTGGGAACGGTCGGAGGCGGCCGGGACGATCCAGGTCGAAACCCTCCAGCGCGCCCTGTCTGCGATGGGGGAGCGTCTCGTCGTGGCGGCACGCTCTGAGCGGCTCGAGTTCGAGCCACTCGAGCGGAGGGAACATCGCTTGGGTCTCGAACTCCATCGCTCCATCGCCATGAAGCTCGTCGCCGACCCCGAAATCGTTCTCGAATCGGCTCGGTCACGTCTCGACGCGGTGCGCGCTGGGCTCAGAGGCGGCGCTGTCGCCTGGCTCGATGAGTGGTCGGAACTCATCAACGAGCGAGACATCGGTGGGTTGATCGCGGTGATGTTGGGCACCACGCAACACGACATCGACATGCGCAGCGTCACGCCGTTCACCGGGCTGTTGTCGCCCGACGAGCGCAACGACGTCCTCGCGAGGGCATCGGTGGTGCCGGCGTGAAGCGACAACAGCTTGAGGAAGCGATTCTGCGCGCCTGCGAGATCGTGGGTCAGTCGCGGGTGATCGTTGTCGGGTCGCAAGCGATCTTGGCGACCTGGGGCGAAGACCTCCTCCCGCCGGAGGCGACGATGTCGGCCGAGGCTGACATCGCCCCAGAGCATGACGTCTCCGACCACCTTTCGAACAAGCTCTGGATGCTAGCGGGTCAAGACTCCGAGTGGGCGAACGAGCGCGACTTCTACATCGACGCGGTATCGGCGAACACCGCGGTGCTGCCTGACCGCTGGCGCGAGCGCGCCGTCGAGATCGAGGTGACCGGGCATCCCGGCATAGTCGGAATCTGCCCTGAAGCGCACGACCTCTGTGCGTCCAAGATGGCGCGCAACGAAGACAAGGATCGCGAGTTCGTCGGTGCGCTCGTCGACGCTGGCCTCGTCGACCCGCGACTGCTACGCAATCGCCTCGATGAGATCACCGACATCCGCCTCGAACCCGCGCGTAAGCGGGTCGCCCGCCAGTTCGTGATCGGTTTGACCCGTCGGTAACCGTCGAAGCCCGTCAGGGCGCCGCCAATCCGCCGCTGGCGCCTTCGAGGGCTTCGCCTGCCACGGCCACCGGCCCGAGATCTCGAGTTCGAGCACGATGCTCAGCACGGTGCGCACGAGCACGATGAGCGCGAGCTCGGCGATGCTCTGGATGCTCGGGTCGATCGCGACAGTGCGCACGATGTCGCCGGCGATGAGCACCTCGAGGCCCAACAGAATCCCCTTCCCGAGGCGGCGTCGCAGCAGCCCGAAAGCGTCGTCGGTGCGTCGCACCAGGTCGATCGCAGCCCGCCGCGGGCCTTCTTCGATGCCAGCGCATACCCGCGCGGATACTTCTGCGTGATCTCGACCCGAGTGGCCATCTGAGGCACGACTCGTGCTTCGCGGGCACTTTCAGCGAGTCTCGTCGCGGAGTTGACAGCCACGGTGTGACCACTTACTTTCTACCTGAGAACGTGGGCCGGGTCATCGATTGGCTCAAGGCACGCGGCGACTTCGACGACACGGTGCTCATGTACGCCTCCGACCAGGGCTTCTTCCGCGGCGAGCACGGCTGGTTCGACAAGCGCATGATGTTCGAGGAGTCGCTACGGATGCCGATGCTGCTCTCCTATCCGGCTGTGCTCCCGGGAAGGAGGGTGCACGAGGGCATCGTCACCAACGTCGACTTCGCGCAAACGATCCTCGAGGCCGCCGGCGTGGAGAGCCATGAGCGGATGCAGGGCCGCAGCTTCTGGGGTGACCTCACGGGGGCCGCCGACGCTCCGCCACCCGCCGAGGGGATGTACTACCGCTATTGGGAGCATGATGACGTCTTCCACCACGCGCCGGCGCACTACGGCTACCGCTCCGAGCGGTACCAGCTCATCTACTACTACAACGATGGGATGCGGCTCCCCGGCACGGGTGCGTTCGTCGATCCGGGAGAGTGGGAGCTCTACGACCTCGAGGCGGATCCCGCCGAGATGCGCAACGTCGCCGACGACCCGGCGTACGCCGACATTCGAGCGGCGCTGACCGTCGCGATGCTCGCCGAGCAGGAGCCACTGGGCGATGCCCCGCACCCTTCGCAATTCGGAGCGGCTTCGACCGCAAATCGGCTCGAGGGAGCGCAGGCTGACTGAGGGCAGGCGACACCGGCAACTCCTCGCGATGCTCAAGGTCGGCTCGATCGGCTTCGGGGGAGGCAGCGCCCTCATCCCGGTAATGGAGCGCGAACTGGTCAACGAGCGCGGCGGGCTGAGCGACCAGGCGTTCACTCAGGACACGGTGATCGCGAGCATCACCCCCGGGGCGCTGCCGGTGAAGCTCGCCGCGCTCTCGGGTGCCCGCCTCGGCGGCGCCGGCCTGGCGATCGCCTCCGCGGTCGTAGTCGCGCTGCCAGGCGCGGTGCTGACCGTCGGGCTGCTCGCGTTCTTCGCGGCGCTCGGTCCGGGCGGTGTGCACGTCGTCGAGCTGGCTTCGTTGGGCGTCACCGCATTCATCCTGTTCCTGCTCGGGCACTACGTCGTCAAGGTGATTCGCCCGGGGGGCCGCTGGCGGCTTTCGGCGGTGCTCATCGCGCTGTGCGCGTTCCTGCTGACGGGACTGGACGGCACCGTGCGGCTGGTCGCGGTCGTCATCGGCAGCGCTGGGCCCCCGCGCCTGCCGGTCCTGTCGGCGCTCGGGCTCGTGGTGCTGGCCCTCCTCGTCGTCGCGATCGTCACCGCGATACAGCGTGCTCGGTCGGGCCCGCCCGCGCCGAGCACGGCGGAGATCACGTCCGGCTCACGGCGCTTCTTCGTGACCGCGACCGCCTTCGGGATCATCACCGTCGGGGCCGTCCTCGGGGGCTCGGTCGTACCGGGCGGCGAGCCGTTCGCGGCTCTCGTCGCGGCCTCGACGGTGTCGTCATTCGGCGGGGGAGAGGCGTACGTCGGGGTCGCCGACGGGTTCTTCGTCGCCCCCGGAATCGTCGACGACCTCGAGTTCTACGCACAGATAGTCCCCGTCGCGAACGCGCTACCCGGGCCGATTCTGGTCAAGGTCGCGGCCGGTATGGGGTTCATGGTCGGCAGCGAGTCCGCGGGTCTCGCGCTGGGCCTGGCGCTGGCCGCCGTCGCCCTGCTGGCGAGCGTCGCCGCGTGCTCGGGGATCGCCGTAGCGGTGCTGGGCGGCTACGCGAAGGCGAGCAGATCGCGGTTCGTCGGCAATGTCGCGGCGGTCATCCTGCCGGTCGTCTGCGGGCTGCTGGCGTCGACGGCCGTATCGATGCTGCACGCCAGCGTCATGATCGGGGCAGGCTCGGGGTTTGCCGCGCCGATCGTCGTCGCGTCGACGATCGTGCTCAGCATCGTCGTCGCGATCATCCACGTTCGCCTGCACGCGCCGGATCTCGTGCTCATCGTCGGCTGCGCCCTGCTGAGCCTCGGGGTTTCGTTCCTCGTCGTGGCCGCGTGATGCACCTCCTGCCGCGCGGATCTGTCGGAACTATGTTGGAGGTCATGTCGGCTTCACGTTTTCCCGCCCGCCTGTACCGAGAGGGGGGCGAGCCCGATCCGCGGTTCAGCCTCGCCAACGAACGTACCTTCCTCGCATGGCTGCGCACGGCCCTGGCTCTGCTCGCGGCCGGGGTCGCTCTGGAGGCGCTCGAGATCCCCGACGACCCGATCCTGCGGTTCGCGGCGGCGGCGGTCTTCATCGCGCTCGGCATCGCCTCGGTGGTGCGGTCGTGGTTCGGGTGGTTGGGGGCGGAGCGTTCCCTGCGAACGGGTCACCCGCTGCCCGGCTCGCTGTTCAGCGCGGCGCTCGCCACAGGAGTCGTCGTCGGCGGACTGATCGTTGCCTTCGGGCTGCTGCGATGAGTAGCGTCTACGACCCTGGGCTTCAGCCCGAACGCACCCTGCTCGCCTGGCGGCGCACCTGCCTCGCATTCGTGCTAGCGAGTGCCGTTGCCGTTCGGTTCACCGTCGAGATCGCCGGGCCGATCGCGGTGGTCATCGGAGTGCTCGGGGCGCTGCTGGCCCTCGGTGCGTACGTCGGGGTGCATCGTCGGTATCGGGCGGCGCTGCGATCCCTCGTGACTCGCGACGTGCTCGACACGGGAGCTCTTCCGATGCTTGCGGCAACCCTCGCCGCCCTCGCGATCGGGCTGATCGCCGCCGTCTACACGGTCGACCGGTTCATCGGGGGTCCGTGATGGTGGCCGACTTCGTCGAACTGCCCGGCGGCACCTTCCGCATGGGGTCCGACTCGTTCTACGCGGAAGAGGGCCCCGTCCATGAGGCCCACGTCTCGCCGTTCGCGATCGCGCGGTATGCCGTGACAAACGCCGAGTTCGCCGCCTTCGTCGCCGCCACCGGGTACCTGACGGTCGCCGAGCGGGCCCTCGACCCGGCCGACTTCCCCGGCGCGCAGCTCGACAGCCTTGACCCGGGTTCGCTCGTCTTCACCCCGACCCCTGGCCCGGTCGATTTGCGCGACTGGCGACAGTGGTGGCAATGGATGCCGGGGGCGTCGTGGCGGCATCCGCGCGGTGCCGACTCGGGGGTCGATGACCGTGCCGACCATCCCGTCGTTCAGGTCGCTTACGCGGATGCCCTCGCCTACGCCGAGTGGGCGGGTGCGCGTCTGCCGACCGAGGTCGAATGGGAGTTCGCCGCGCGCGGCGGGCTCGACGGCGCGACGTTCGCGTGGGGCGAGGAGCCCAACGACGGCACCCGCGCGAATTCGTGGCAGGGGCGGTTCCCGTACGAGAACACCGGGGCGAGGGGCTTCGTCTACACGGCTCCGGTCGGGTCGTTTCCGCCCAACGGCTACGGGTTGCACGAGATGACCGGCAACACCTGGGAGTGGACGTCCACCGAGTGGTCGTCGCGGCACGCCGTCGATGAGCACTGCGCTCCAGGGCACGGCAATCACGAGCACGGGGCCGAGCCCGCGCAACGGGTGCTCAAGGGGGGCTCGCACCTGTGCGCTCCGGAGTACTGCCTGCGTTACCGGCCGGCCGCGCGGAGTGCGCAGAGTGAAGACTCCGCGACGACCCACATCGGCTTCCGCGTGGCGCGCTGAGACGGTCGGCGCCGTACCACCGCGAAGTCGCTCACGGCGGCCCGTCGCACGTGAGCCTCGCGCAGTCGGCCTCAGTGCGTACCGCAGGACTCTCGCACTTGCAGTTGCGGCTCGAAGATCTGCACCTCGGCGGGGGTGCCTGGATCGGCGATCCGCTCGAGCAGCATCCGAACTGCGACCTGGCCCATTCGACGAGCGTTGACGGAAATCGTGCTGAGCGCGGGCGACCAGTAGCGCGCGTGCTCGACATCGTCGAACCCGATCACGCGCACGTCTTCGCCAACCCGCAGCCCGGCATCGCGCAGGGTGCGCATCAGCCCGAAGCCGATCGCATCGCTGTGCACGACGATCCCGTCGGGCGGTGGGGTGCCGCTCTGAAGCAGCTCCGCCGCCGCGACGTGGCCGGCCGTGCTCGAGGTGGTGGTGCGCACCGTCCACGTCGGGTCGAACTCGACCCCGGTGCGCGCACATTCGGTCAGGACACCTTCTTGGCGTTCCACTCGCACCGAGGCGTTCTCCGGCCCGCCGAAAAAGGCGATGCGACGGCAGCCGTGCTGCCGTAGATGCTCGGCAGCGAGTCGCCCGGCGGTCCTGTCGTCGGATCCGACATAGGGTGAGGCGGCGTCGGCGAGTCGGCGGGTGAGGATGACGTGCGGAGTGGTGAGCGATGCGAGCGGTGCGACGATGTCGGCGGGCGATCCGTTGGCCGGCACGATGAGGAGTCCGTCGACGCGGTATTCCAGGAGCGTTCGGATGAGGCCCTCCAGGCGGTGCCGGTCGTCGAGGGTGCTACCCAACAGCAACGTGTAGCCGAGCGGTCCGAGTTCCTCTTCGACCGCCTCGGTGAGGTCGGCGAAGAACGGGTTCGCAAGCCCTGAGATGAGGAGCCCGATGGTGTTGCTGCGCTGCATCCGCAGGCCCGCCGCGCGGCGGTTGTACACGTACTGCAGTTGTTGCGCCGCGGCCATTATCCGCTCGCGGGTAGCGGCGGCGACCAGCGGACTGCCTTGAAAGACGAGGGACGCCGTCGACCGCGAGTATCCCGCCACTCGTGCCACGTCCTCCAGCGTCGTGGCTCGATTGTTCGCAGTCGTCACGATCCAATCGTGCCATGCCGCGCATGGATCTTGCGCAGGCGCTTGACGTAACGGAACTGATGGGCCACAATTTGCATCGATCCAAAAGTCGACTTCTGACGCAGAAGATCACGCACCTAGATCGATCCAAAGGAGAATCGAATGTACAGCAAGCACATCAGGCGGGCGCTCGCGGGGTCGGCGCTCGCCGTCACGGCAACGCTCGCGCTCGGCGCCTGCTCGGCACCCGCGCCGGTCGACGACCTGCCCGAGGTCACCGAGCTGACCATCCCCACCGCTGAGACGCCGTGGCTGCCGAGTTATCAGAAGATCGTCGCCGAGTACGAGGCCGAGACGGGAGTGAAGATCAACCTCACCACCTTCCCGATGGACGGTCTGCTCACCCAGCAGGCCAACGCCGCTCAGAGCGGATCGAACGCCTTCGACGTCTTCCAGTTGAACGAGCAGTGGGTCGGCCAGTTCTACGACAATCAGTGGGTTCAGCCGCTCGCGGATGTCGATCCCGACTTCGCCTGGGACGACGGTCTCATCGAGTTCGACGGCGTGGGCCGGTGGGACACCGACCTCCGCAGCACCTCCCCCGACGGAGAGCCCTACGCGCTGCCGATCAACGGGAACATCCAGCTGTTCATGTACCGCACCGACCTTTACGAACAGCTCGACCTCGACGTGCCGACCACCTGGGACGAGGTCATCGACAACGGCCAAGCGGCGCGTGACGCGGGGGTTGTGGCCGACGGCTACGTGCTGCGCGGCAAGACTCCGACCTTCGACTTCAGCGCCGTGCTCTTCAGCGAGGGCGGTTCCTGGTTCGAGGGTGAGGCCGAAGGTGACTTCACGCCTACCATCGACACGCCCGAGATGCGCGACGCCCTCGAGAAGTTCGCGGAGCTCGCCGCGGTAGGGCCGGCGGCTCCGCAGACCGTCGCCCAAGCGGAGGCGACCTCGCTCATGCAGGGTGGCAGTGTGCTTCAGGCGACCCTGGTGGCCGCCGTCGCGGCACCGCTCGAGAACCCCGAGGCATCGCTCGTCGCCGGCAAGATCGGCTACGCGACGCTTCCCGGGAGCACCCCGGTGAGCGGCACCTGGACCGTCGGCATCCCGACCGGACTGCCGCCGGAGCGCGCGCAGGCCGCCTACGATTTCATCACCTGGCTGACCAGCCAGGAGACGATGCAGACGTGGGCAGAGTTCGGCGGCGTCACCACGAGGTCGGACATCGAAACCGACAGGCCCGAGCTGCTCGCGCTCGTCGACTCCGAAGCCGACATCCAGGCGGGATTGCGGTACCCCTTCGCTCCCCAGATGCTGCAGGTGACGGAGTCGGTGATCGGCGAGTACCTGGCGGGCACGATCGACCTCGAAGAGGCGATCACCCGCATGGAGGACGGCCTGACCCGAGTCGTGGAAGAGGCCGGTTTCGTTTCGTGACCACAGCAACGATCCCGGGCCGGCGCTCCGCGCCGGCCCGGGCCCCCCGCAAACGCCCCATTCCATGGTTCAAGTACCTCGCGGTGACACCGCTCGCCCTGTTCTTCCTCGGGCTCGTCGCCTACCCGGTCGGCCAGCTCGTCTGGCTCTCTTTCGGCGACGTGCGACTCGTCGCCGGAGACCTGCTCTGGCGGTTCGTCGGCCTCGACAACTTCGCGCGGATGCTCGATGACCCGACCTTCGCCCGCTCGCTCCAGAACTCGTTGATCTTCATCTCGTTCACCGTGGTCATCACGGTCGTGCTCGGGGTCATGCTCGCGCTGTTCACCGACCGGCTGGTGCGCGGTCAGCAGTGGATCCAGAACGTGCTGATCTGGCCGGCCATCATCGCCCCCGTCGTCATCAGCGTCATCTGGCTTCTGGTACTCAGCCCGCAGATCGGGTTGCTCAACAAACTCCTGGTCGGTGTGGGCGCCACACCACAAACCTGGCTCGGCGAGCCCGTCGGGGCGATGGCGAGCATCATCGTGGTCGACGTCTGGCACTGGACGCCGATCGTCTTCCTGTTCGTCTACACGGCGCTGCGGGGCATCGACCCGGCCGTGCTCGAAGCGGCGAGCGTCGACGGGGCCTCGTACGCACGCACTGTTCGGCACATCATCCTGCCGCTGCTCACCCCGGCCATTCTCGGCGTCGCCGGTATTCGCATCGTCATGGGCGTGAAGGCCTTCGACGAGATGTACCTGCTCACCTTCGGCGGCCCGGGCGAAGCGACGACGGTCATCACCATCTACCTGCGCGAGGTCTTCTTCGAAGCATTCCGGTACGGCTATGGGGCCGCGCTCAGCGTCACCGTCGTTCTGCTCGTAGTCGCTCTGATCGGGGCGGCCTTCGGATTCCAGCGCCTCATCAGAAGGGTCAGTCGTGGCTAGCAACCGAACGTCGTCACCCGCGACGCGAACTCTCACCATGCTCGTCGTCGGCGGAGCGGTGCTGACGACCGTCGCGCCGATCGTCTGGATGATCCTGGTCGCCTTCCAGCGACCCCGTGCGATCGTCACCCCGGGCTGGAACTTCGAGTTCTCGCTCGACAACCTCATGAGCGTCTTCGCCCCGGGCCAGATCTACGGGGTTCAGGTGCTCAACAGCCTCGTGTTGGTGGTCTCGGCGACGGCGATCTGTTTGCTGGTGAGCACGCTCGCGGCCTACAGCTTGAGTCAGCTCGCCTGGTCGCCGCGGGTCGTGGTCGGCGTGCTGCTCGTCGCGGGCCTATTGCAGGTCATCCCGCCGATGACCCTCGTGCCGGGACTCTTCGCGCTGTTGACGACCCTCGGGCTCAATGGCACGCTGTTCGGCCTGATCCTGCTGAACGTCGTCTTCAACCTGCCGTTCGCGACGATCATGACGAAGTTCTATTTCGACACGATCCCCGCCGAACTGCGGGAGTCTGCCTCGATCGACGGCGCGAGCGACTTCGGCGCCTTCCGGCGGATCATGCTGCCGCTCGCGAGCCCCGGCATCGCGGCGGTCGCCATCTTCACCGCGATCCAGGTGTGGAACGAGTTCCTGTTCGGCCTGGTCTTCACCGCGGGCGGAGCACAAGCTCCGATCACCGTGGGCATCGCCACCCTCATCCAGCCGCAGGAGATCAAGTTCGGCGCCATGGCCGCCGTCGGCATGGTGACGGCGATCCCCATCATCGTGCTGGGTATCGCGGCGAACCGACAGATCGTCGCGGGGCTCATGGGTGGGGCAGTGAAGGGATGACGATCGGCGATACGCCCCCGGACATCGTTCTGATCCACGGGCACGACTTCGGCGATTGGCTCTCGTGCTACGACCGGCCGGAGGTGCCGACCCCGCACATCCAGCAGTTCGCGGATGGGGCTGTCGTGTTCGACAACGCCTTCGCCACGGCTCCGCTGTGCACGCCCGCCCGGTCGTCGATCTTCACCGGGCTGCTGCCACACCAGAACGGGCTGCTCGGGCTGGCGCACGCGGGATGGCACTATCGCGACGGGGTGCGAACGCTGCCCGACCTGCTCGGCGAGGCCGGCTACCGCACCGCCCTGCTCGGCCTCCAGCACGAAGACCTCGACGCCCGCACGCTGGGCTACGAGGAGGTGCACGGCCTCGGCTTCCTGCCTCGTGGCTTGGAGGTCGCCCGGCTGGCAGAGCGGTGGTTCGCGGCACGGCCCGCTGACGACCGGCCGGTGCTGGCGGTGATCGGGTTGTGGGAGGCACACCGGCCGTGGCCGCGCGAGGACTACGTGCCTGCCGATCCGGCGAGCGTCCGCGTTCCGCCGTATCTTCCCGACAACGCCGACACCCGGGACGACCTCGCGGCCTTCTACGGGGCCCTCGAGCAGATGGACGAGGCGTTCGGCCGCATCCTGCGTGCGGTCGAGGCGAACTCCGGCGACCGGGAGACGCTCGTGCTGCTGACCACCGATCACGGCATCGCGTTCCCGCGGGCGAAGAGCACGCTGTACGACTCCGGCGTCAAGGTGTCGTTCATCGTGCGCCCGCCGGCCTCCTGGGCGGTGGCCCCGGCACGCCGGGCCGCGCTGACCAGCCACCTCGACATCGTCCCCACGCTTCTGGATGCCGCCGGAGCTGCGGCGCCGGCCGGACTGCCGGGACGCAGCATCCGACCGTTGCTGACGTCGGAACCGGCGGAGGACAGCCGGGTGCTCTACCTGGAGAAGACCTATCACGACGGTTTCGACCCCATGCGAGCCGTGCGCGACTCGGATTCCAAGCTGATCCGCAACTACGCGCAGGGCCCGGCACGGCAGCCGCTCGACATCGAGCAGAGTACGACCCATCGGGGGATGCCGCAGGAGCCCCTCCCGGATCGACCGCGCGAAGAGTTGTACGACCTCGTCTCCGACCCGGATGAGCTGCGCAACGTCATCGGGCAACCGGGGTACGCGCCGTTGCAGCGGCGGCTCGCAGAGCTGCTCGACAGCCATCTGATCGAGACCGACGACCCCGTGGTGACGGGCGACATGCCCGAACCCGAGCCGCCCCGCGACCGGGGCCGAGTGAACACAGCGGAATCGGCGGGGTGAGGTCATGCGCGCGATCGTGGTGATGTTCGACAGTCTCAATCGTGCCTACCTTCCGCCCTATCGCCCCGACTCCGGCATCCATGCTCCGAACTTCGAACGCCTCGCCGCGAGGGCGGTGACGTTCGACCGGTGCTACGCCGGCAGCCTGCCGTGCATGCCGGCGAGGCGGGAGCTGCACACCGCGCGCTACAACTTCCTGCACCGCGGCTGGGGACCGCTGGAGCCGTTCGACGACTCGGTACCCGCCATGCTCGGTCGCGCGGGGATCGCCACTCACCTCGCGTCGGATCACATGCACTACTGGGAGGACGGCGGCGCGACCTACCACACCCGATACGGCACCTACTCGTTGATCCGCGGCCAGCAGGGCGACCCGTGGAAGGGCCGGGTCGCCGACCCCGAGACGGGAGACGACCTGCGGGTGCGGCGCAGCGGCACCTGGCGGCAGGACCGGATCAACCGCCAGTACATCGCAGGTCACGGCGACTATCCGCAGACGCTCACCTTCGATGCGGGACTGGAGTTCGTGCGCGACAACCGGCACGAGCAGAACTGGTTCGTGCAGATCGAGACCTTCGATCCTCACGAGCCGTTCGACGCCTCGGAGCGTTTTCGCGAGCTCTACGGTGTCGGTACCCACGGGGCGATGCCAGGCCTCGACTGGCCGGACTACCAGCAGGTCATCGAGGACGAGAGAGTGCAGGACGAGGTACGCGCCCACTACTCGGCGCTCGTCTCGCAGTGCGACGATTCGCTTGGCCGTGTGCTCGACGCCATGGACGAGCACGGGCTCTGGGACGACACCCTTCTCATCGTGTGCACGGATCACGGATTCCTGCTCGGCGAGCAGGGCTGGTGGGGCAAGAGCACTCCGCCGTGGTTCGAGGAGACCGTGCACATCCCGCTGTTCGTCTGGGATCCGCGCCAGCGCAGCCGAGGAGTGCGATCGCCGGCTCTGGTGCAGACGATCGATATCGGGCCGACACTGCTCGAGTTCTTCGGAGTCCCGCCCACCCCGCAGATGCAGGGCGACACGCTGACCGCAGCGGTCGAGCAGGCCGCCGGATTCCGCGAGTTCGCGCTGTTCGGCGCCTTCGGCGGGCACGCGAACGTCACCGACGGTCGTTTCGTGTATCTGCGTGCGTGCGTCGACGAATCGAACGGCCCGCTGTTCGAGCACACGCTCATGCCGACGCATATGCGCGGGTTCTTCCCGCCCGGGCAGCTCGCGACCGCCGAGCTGCATCCCGGATTCGCCTTCACCCGGGGCAGCCCGGTGTTGCGGATGGCGGGGGCGAGCTTCACCGGGCCGTACCGATTCGGCACGCTGCTGTTCGACCTCGAGAACGACCCCGGGCAGACCTCGCCCCTGGTCGACGACGAGCAGGAGCTGCGGATGGCGCGCGCGCTCGTCGCGCTGATGCGGGCCAACGAGGCGCCGCCCAGCCAGTTCGAACGTCTCGGCCTGCCGGAAGAGGGCGACGTGACCCGAGAGCACCTGTTGTGTGCGGCTCAACGCGAGCAGGCGCTTGGAGCACGCGAGCCGGTTCCCGCCGAATCCGAATTCCCGCAATCCACGTGGAGCGTACGTTCCGAGTCGACGAGCT
>CAZPJC010000035.1:0-20449 GCA_964586645.1 uncultured Schumannella sp. | reverse complement strand
TGATGACGACGAGCAGCGGGATGCCGGCATCCACCGCTTCGATCATCGCGTCCTTGGCGAACGCCGGGGGCACGAAGACGATCGACACGTCGGCGCCGGTCTTCTCGATCGCTTCGGCGACGGTGCCGAAGACGGGAAGCGTGACGCCCCCGTCGTGCTCGACGGTCGTGCCGGCCTTGCGGGCGTTGACACCGCCCACGACCTGCGTACCGGCCTTCAGCATGAGGGCCGTGTGCTTGGTGCCTTCGCCGCCGGTGATGCCCTGGACGATGACCTTGGAGTCCTTGGTGAGGAAGATCGACATGTTCTAGTCCTTGAAGTCAGTGGTGGGCTGGTTTCGACACGCGCCTACGGCGCCACTCAACCAGCGGAGGTGTGGGCCAGCGCGGCAGCCTTGTCGGCGCCGTCGTCCATGGTCTCGGCGAGCGTCACCAGCGGGTGGCGGGCACCGCGCAGGATCGCGTGGCCCTCGTCGACGCGGTTGCCGTCGAGGCGCACGACGAGGGGCTTGGTGGCGCTGTCGCCGAGGATCTCGAGTGCCTTGACGATGCCCTCCGCGACGGCGTCGCACGCGGTGATGCCGCCGAAGACGTTGACGAAGACGCTCCTCACCTGCGGGTCGCCGAGGATGACGTCGAGCCCCGCGGCCATGACCTCGGCCGACGCACCGCCGCCGATGTCGAGGAAGTTGGCGGGCTTCACGCCGCCGTGGTTCTCACCGGCATATGCGACGACATCCAGGGTGCTCATCACGAGCCCCGCGCCGTTGCCGATGATGCCCACCTGGCCGTCGAGCTTGACGTAGTTGAGGTCGTGCGCCTTCGCCTTCGCCTCGAGCGGGTCGGCGGCATCCTTGTCTTCGAGAGCCTCGTGCTCGGGGTGCCGGAATGCGGCGTTCTCGTCGAGCGTGACCTTGCCGTCGAGCGCGACGATGTCACCGGCGCCGGTGAGCACGAGTGGGTTCACCTCGACAAGCGTGGCGTCTTCGGCGGCGAACACGTCGTACAGCTTCACGATGACCGGGGCGACCTTCTCGATGATCTCGGCCGGGAACTTCGCGGCGGTCGCGATCTCGGTCGCCTTCGCCAGGTCGATGCCGGCCACCGGATCGACCTCGATGCGGGCGAGCGCCTCGGGGCGCTCCTCGGCGAGCTGCTCGATCTCCATGCCGCCCTCGTACGAGGCGAGGGAGAGGTAGGAGCGGTTGGCCCGGTCGAGCAGCACGGAGAAGTAGTACTCCTCCTTGATGTCGGCGCCCGCGGCGACCATGACCTTCTTGACGATGTGGCCCTTGATGTCGAGGCCGATGATCGCCTTCGCGGCCTCTTCGGCATCCTCGGGGGTCTTGGCGACCTTGACGCCGCCGGCCTTGCCGCGGCCTCCGGTCTTGACCTGCGCCTTGACGACGGTCACGCCGCCCAGCTGCTCGGCGGCGGCACGCACCTCCGCCGGCGTCTCGGCGACGATGCCGGCGAGCACGGGGACCCCGTGCTTCTCGAACATCTCACGGGCCTGGTACTCGTACAGATCCACGCTGGAGTTTCTTCTTCCGTCTTCTCAGGGTCAGGATGCTCGGTGGCGAGGCCGTGCTTCTCTCGATGTCGAGATAACTCGATGTCGAGATACTTTTCAGCCCCGCACAGCCTACCCCTGCGAACATGTGGGCAGGACCGAGCGGAGCGAGGGACCCGACATGCACATCGAGCGGAGCGCGGCCTTCCGGCGCTACGCCGCCGACTCGTCGCTCGTGCTCGGCGGGCTCGCGGCGATCCTGCTGCAGCTCGCGCATCCCGTCGTCGCCCGCGGCGTCGCGGCGCACAGCTCGTTCGCCCAGAACCCCCTTCGCCGGTTACAGCACACCCTCGCCTACGTCTATGCGGTGCAACTCGGCTCGGCGGATCAGCACGCGATGGCCGCGCGCCGGGTCGACGCCGCGCACACCCGCGTGGCCGGCGCCCGCGACCCCGGCCCGCAGCTCTGGGTCGCCGCGACCCTCGCCCGCACCGGCGTGCAGGTGCACGAACTGCTCCACGGCCCGCTCCCCGCCGAGCTCGCCGACGAGATCCATACGGCGAGCGCCGACCTCGGGATGTCGCTGCAGCTCCCGGCGGACGCATGGCCCGCCGACCGTGCGGCGTTCGACCGCTACTGGGACGCGACCCTCCCGACCCTCGAGGTCGGCGACGAGGCCCGTGCCGTGGCGGCCGAGTTGCTCGCGGCGCGCGCGGCGCCGTGGTGGCTCCGCCTGACCCTCCCCGCCGCGCGCGAGTTCACCGCCGTGCTGCTGCCGCCCACGCTGCGGGTCGCCTACGGGCTGCCGGAGCACCCCCGGCGTCAGGCGCTCGTCGTCGGCGTGCTCCGGGTGCTCGTGCGGGTGACGCCGCGCCGCCTGCGCGAGCTGCCCGCGCGCCGCCTGCTCGCGGGGGCCGCGATCAGGCGTGCTCGGTGACGTCGCCGAAGATCCCCGACTGACGGGTGACGGCGTCGATCGTGCGCGCCGCCTCGGCGAACACGTCGTTCGTCTTCGATGCTCCGATGACCCCGCCCTTGAGCCCGCCGAGGGAGCCCACGCGCGTGAACCGCGCGACGGTGCTCCCGGCGCCGTCGAAGAACTGGAGCGTGAACCGGGTGTGGAAGTTCTTGCCGGCGAGCGCACCGAGCCAGAACGTCGCCGTGCCGCTGCCCCGGCTGATCGCGATCGTGCCGTCGGCGAGCGGTGCGGCCTGGTGGCCGATGCTCGCGAGGGCGCCGAGGACGATCTGGTGGGCAGCGGCGGGATCCCCGGTGAGCGTGAAGTCGTAGGTGCTGGCCATGTCCCCAGCTAACCGTCCCTAGGCTCGTCGCATGGACATCAGGACTCTCGGCCGCACCGGCCGCCCCGTCTCGGCGATCGGTCTCGGCACCTGGCAGCTCGGCGCCGACTGGGGAGCCGTCGACGACGACGCCGCGCGCGCGGTGCTCGACGCCTCGCACGCCGCCGGCGTCACGATGTACGACACCGCCGACGTCTACGGCGACGGCCGCAGCGAGCAGCGCATCGCGGCCTGGCTCGACGACCGCGGGCTCCGCGGCGAGGTGTTCGTCGCCACCAAGATGGGGCGACGGCTGCCGCAGACCCTCGAGAACTACTCCCCCGCGCACTTCCGGGAGTGGACCGACCGGTCGCGCCGCAACCTCGGCGCCGACACCCTCGACCTCGTGCAGCTGCACTGCCCGCCCGACGAGGTGTACGCCTCCGACGCGGTGTTCGACAGCCTCGACGCCCTCGTCGCCGACGGCACGATCGCGGCCTACGGCGTGAGCGTCGAGACGGTCGCGCAGGCGCTCGCGGCGATCGCGCGTCCGGGGGTCGCGACGGTGCAGATCATCCTCAACGCCTTCCGGCTCAAGCCGCTCGACGCCGTGCTGCCCGCGGCGCAGGCGGCGGGCGTCGGCATCATCGCGCGCGTGCCGCTCGCCTCGGGGCTGCTCTCCGGCCGCTACGACCACGACACCGCGTTCGCCGCCGACGACCACCGCACCTACAACCGGGACGGCTCGGCGTTCGACGTCGGCGAGACCTTCTCGGGCGTCGACTTCGACGAGGGCGTCGAGGCGGCGCGGGAGTTCTCCGCCCTCGCCCGGGCGCACGACCTCGAGCCCGCGACGGCGGCCCTCGCCTGGCTCGCCCAGTTGCCGGGTGTCAGCACCGTCATCCCGGGGGCGCGCAGCGTCGCGCAGGCGGAGGGCAATGCGGCGGCCGGCTCGGTCCCCGCGCTCGGGGCCGAGTTCACCGCCGCCGTCCAGGAGCTGTACGACCGCCGCTTCCGCGCGGCCATCCAAGAGCGCTGGTAGGGCTGTTCGCCCGAGATGGGGCACTCCGCAACGCGGGAGTGCCCCATCTCGGGCAGATAGCAGCGAGCGTCAGCGGCGACGCGACCCCTGCACCCGGTAGAACAGCACGCCGGTGAGCACGAGGCCGACGCCGAACACGATCCAGAGCAGCGTGCCGAGGACGCCGAGTGCCAGGCCCGCGATGCCGGCGAGCAGGATGACGGCCGCGACGATCGTCGTCACGATGAACGCGACGGCCGACCGGTTGGTGATCTCCTTGCCGGTGTACAGCACGATGGCGCCGACGACCCCACCGGCCGCCGCGGCGATCGCGGCGATCGTCCCGACCCCTGCGGGCAGCCCGACGAGGAAGCCGAGGGCGAGAAGTGCCCAGCCGACCCCGCCGACGATGAGGGCGATGCGCGCCACGACGTTCGCGACCGATCCGACGGCGAGCAGGATGAAGCCGACCGCGATCGCGAGGTAGGCGAGGAAGAGCAGCCAGCCGCCCGTGGCGGTGACGTTCGCGAGGGCGAGCAGGTAGTGGAGCAGGATCAGCGCGCCGGCGACGACGAACGCGATGCCGGCGGCAGCGCGCCGGGAGTTGGAGATGGCAGCCATACGGGGACTCCTTCGTTGAGGTGACCCCCACCTTAGGGATGGCTGCGCCCCGGGCGGCAGTCTTGACATTCCCCCGCTCCATCCGAGCGCCCTAGGCTTCGGGCATGGCCGACATCCGCCGTTTCCCGTTCGCCCGGCACCTGCGCGCGACGCCGACCAGCCACATCGTGCACGCCCGTCGGGGCCGGATCGTGCACAGCGGGCCGGGCATCGCCTTCTACTTCCGGGCCTTGAACGCCGCGATCAGCGAGGTGCCGATCGCCGAGAACGAGCTCTCGATGCTCTTCGGCGCGCGCACCCTCGACTTCCAGGAGGTCTCGGTGCAGGCCACCGTGACCTACCGCTTCGCCGATCCGGTGGTGGCGGCCAGCCGCATCGACTTCTCGATCGATCCGTACCACGGCCGCTGGATCGCGAAGCCGCTCGAGCAGGTCGGCACGCGCATCACCGAACTCGCCCAGCAGTACGCGGTCGAGCACATCTCGTCGCTGAACCTCGTGGACGTCCTCGGCGCCGGCATCCCGAAGGTGCGGGCCGTGACCGCCTCCGGTCTCGCCGGCGACGAGCGGCTCGCCGAGACGAGCGTCGTCGTCGTGGCGGTGCGCATCGTGTCGATCCGCCCGCAGGCCGACCTGGAGCGCGCGCTCGAGACGCCGGTGCGCGAGCGCGTGCAGCAGGATGCCGACGCCGCCTCGTACGAGCGGCGCGCGCAGGCGGTCGAGCGCGAGCGCACGATCGCCGAGAACGAGCTGCAGAGCAAGATCGAGCTCGCCACCCGCGAGCAGCTGCTCGTGCAGCAGGAGGGTGCGAACGCCCAGCGCCGCGCGACCGAGGAGGCGGCGAGCGCGCTCATCGCGTCGAAGGCGAGCGCCGAACGCGCCAAGGTCGAGTCCGCCGCCCGGGCCGAGAGCACGCGCGTCGTCGGCGCCGCGAACGCCGAGACCGAGGCCGCGCGCCTCGCCGCGTACGCCGGGGTGCAGCCCGCCGTGCTCACGGCGCTCGCGCTGCAGGAGCTCGCGAAGCACCTGCCCGAGATCGGCACGCTCAACCTCACGCCCGACGTTCTGACGCAGGCGCTCAGCCGCCTGGCCGAGCCGGCGGCGCCCTCGACTCCCCCGACGACGCCGGCGACCGCTCCCGAGGCCTGACCGTGGCACTGCCCGCCCGCGCGGTGTTCGTGCACCGCAGGTCGGAGTACGAGGAGCTGCTCGACCGGCACGCGACCTTCGGCCAGGCCGAGTTCTTCCTGCGCTCCCGCGGCCGCTCGATCGAGGACGTGCTCGCCCGCCACGAGGCGATCGAGGCGGCGCTGCACCTCGTGTCGACGAGCCTCCCGCCCGACGTGCGGCAGGCCCGCGTCGAGCGCGACGACCTCGACCGCTACCTGTTCGCGCCCGAGGACATCGTCGTCGCGGTCGGCCAGGACGGCCTGGTCGCGAACGTCGCGAAGTACCTGGCGGGGCAGCCGGTCATCGGGGTGGATCCCGAGCCCGGGCGCAACGCGGGCGTGCTCGTGCGGCACACCCCGGCCCACGGCGCGCGGCTCATCGACCGGGTGCGGCAGGGGCACGCGACGATCGAGCAGCGGGCGATGGTGCAGGCGACCCTCGACGACGGGCAGACCCTCGTCGCCCTCAACGACCTCTACCTCGGCGACCCGGGCCACCAGTCGTCCCGGTACACCCTGACGATCCCCGACCGCGGGTCGGAGCGACAGTCGTCGTCGGGGATCATCGTCGGCACCGGCACGGGCAGCACGGGCTGGTCGTCCTCGATCGCGAACGACCGCGCCCTGCTCGAGTGGCTCCCGACGGTCTCGTCGGAGGCACTCGCCTGGTTCGTGCGCGAGGCCTGGCCGTCGCCGGCGACCGGGCGCGTGCTGGGCTACGGCGACCTGCAGGCGGGTCAGCAGCTCGAGCTCGTCGCCGAATCCGAGCTGCTGGTCGCGTTCGGCGACGGCATCGAGCACGACCGGTTGCCGATCGGCTGGGGTCAGCGGCTCACGGTCGGCACCGCGACATCCCGGCTCGCTCTCGTCACCGGGTGACGGCACACGCTGGCAGACTCGGACGGGTGACCTCCCCCGACCGCTACGTCGTCGCGACCGATGGGGCCTGCAAGGGCAACCCGGGACCGGCGGGGTGGTCGTGGGTCGGCGAGGACGGGCACTGGGCCGCCGGATCGATCACGGAGGGGACGAACAACATCGGCGAACTCCTCGGCCTGCTGCACGCGATCCGCGACAACGCGGGCGTGCGCGACCTCGTGATCCAGCCCGACTCGATGTACGCGATCAACACCTACCGCTCCTGGATGGACGCGCATCGCCGGCGCGGCTGGCTGACGAGCGCCAAGAAGCCGGTTGCGAACCGGGAGATCCTCGAGCAGCTGATCGAGGCGCGGGATGCGCGCCGCGCGGCCGGACTGCCCGACGTCGTGCTCGAGCACGTGCGCGGGCACAGCGGCCACCGGCTCAACAGCTGGGCGGACGAACGCGCCGTGCGCGCCTCCCAGCACGCCGCCGGGGGGATGAGCTCGATGTGGTCGTCGCGCCACGGGCAGGAGCCCCTCGACGTCTCCGTGGATCCGCCGCGCGGCTCGGGCGATCGGCCGCGCGGTTAGAGCTTCTCGATCGGCGCGATCTTGATGAGCAGGCGCTTCTTGCCGGCCGTATCGAACTGCACCTCGGCGATGCTCTTCGTGCCCACGCCGGTGACGGCGACGACGCGCCCGTCTCCGAAGTCGGTGTGGCGGATGCGGTCGCCCTCGGCGAGCGTGAGGTCGCCGTTGTCGCGCACCTTGCCGGTGATCTCCGACGCCCACTCGCGCTTGACCCGGGGCGGCGCGGGCGGCAGCGCCTCGGTCGAGTAGGAGAACCCGCGCGCCGCGCCGCCGGCGTAGCCGCGCGCGTTGAGCGCCCGCGGCCGCGTGCCGCCGCGCGAGGTCGCTTCACCGGGCGACTGCCGCCAGTCGATGAGCCCGGCCGGGATCTCCTGGAGGTAGCGGCTCGGCATCGCGACGCTCGTGTCGCCGAACGACGAGCGCTGCATCGACAGCGAGAGGAACAGCCGCTTCTTCGCCCGCGTGATGCCGACGTAGAACAGCCGGCGCTCCTCGGCGAGCCCACCGGGCTCCCCCGACGACATCCGGTGCGGCAGCAGGTCCTCCTCGACCCCGGTGAGGAACACCGCGTCGTACTCGAGGCCTTTCGCGGTGTGCAGCGTCATCAGCGAGATCGTGCCCGACTCGTCCTCGATCTCGTCGGTCGCCGCGACGAGGGCGACCTCGGTGAGGAACTCGAGCAGGCCGGCATCCGGGTTGTTCTTGCCGAACTCCTTCGTGACCGCGACGAGTTCTTCGACGTTCTCGATCCGCGCCTCGTCTTGCGGGTCGCGCGTCGCGCGCAACGCCTCGAGGAACCCGGTGCCGTTCAGCAGGGCGAGCAGGATGTCGGCGGGCTTGCCGCCCGCGGCGTGCATCGCCTCGGCCTCGTCGAGCAGCTCCGCGAGGTCGAGGATCGCCTTCGTCACCTTCGGGCCGAACCCGAGCTGCGCGGCGTCCCCGAGCGCGTCCCGCAGCGGCACGCCCATCTTGTCGGCGTGGTTCTGCAGCGACGCCTCGGTCGCCGGGCCGATGCCGCGCTTCGGGGTGTTGAGGATGCGGCGCAGCGCGAGGTCGTCGGCCGGATTCGCGACCTGGATGAGGTACGCCATGGCGTCCTTGATCTCGGCGCGCTCGTAGAACTTCGTGCCGCCGATGATCTTGTACGGCAGCCCCGAGCGGATGAACACGTCCTCCAGCGGCCGGGTCTGCGAGTTCGTGCGGTAGAACACCGCGATCTCGCGGTACGGGGTGCCCGCCGAATGGAGCGCCGAGATCTCGTCGGCGACGAACTGCGCCTCGTCGTGCCCCGAGTACCCCGTGTACCCGATGATCGGATGCCCCGCCCCGACGGTCGTGAACAGGTTCTTCTCGAGCCGGTCGAAGTTGTTGGCGATCACCGCGTTGGCGGCGTCGAGGATGTTCTGGGTCGAGCGGTAGTTCTGCTCGAGCAGCACCGTCCTGGTCTCGGGGTAGTCGCGCTCGAACTCGACGATGTTGCGGATGTCGGCGCCGCGGAACGCGTAGATCGACTGGTCGGAGTCGCCGACGACGGTGAGCGAGGCGCCCGGGAGGCTGCCGTCGGGGAGGGTCGCCATCCGGGTGTCCCCCGGGACGTGCTGCGGCTTGATCGGCCGGGTCAGCTCGCGGATGAGGGCGTACTGCGCGTGGTTGGTGTCCTGGTACTCGTCGACCAGCACGTGCCGGAAGCGCCGCTGGTAGAGAGCCGCGACCTCGGGGAAGGCGCGGAACAGGTGCACCGTCTCGGCGATCAGGTCGTCGAAGTCGAGCGCGTTGGCCCGGCGCAGGCCCGCCGTGTACCGGCGGTAGATCTCGAGGAAGGCGATCTCGGCGGGGTCGTCGGTGTTGACGTTGCGCGCGTAGGTCTCGACGTCGATCAGCTCGTTCTTCTGCTTCGAGATCTTGCCCGCGACGATCCCCGGCGTGAGGTTGAGGGTGTCGGCATCCAGCTCTTTGACGATGCGCTTGATGAGCGCGCGGCTGTCGGCCGAGTCGTAGATCGTGAAACCCGCCTTGAGGCCCATGACCTCGGCCTGGCGGCGCAGGATGCGCACGCAGGCGGAGTGGAACGTCGAGATCCACATGCCGTCGGTCGCGCGGCCGACGAGGTGCTGCACGCGTTCGCGCATCTCGTTCGCGGCCTTGTTGGTGAACGTGATCGCGAGGATCTGCAGCGGGCTCGCCTCGCCGCTCGACAGCAGGCTCGCGATGCGCCGGGTCAGCACGCTCGTCTTGCCCGAGCCGGCGCCGGCGACGATCAGCAGGGACGTGCCGCGGTAGAGCACGGCTTCCCGCTGCTGCGGGTTGAGTCCCTCGAGCAGCCGGTCGTCGATCGTGGGCGTGCTCATCGTGCTCCGATTCTACGAGCGCCCGGCGACCTCGGCCCGGGCCCCGGCATCGGCGCGCGCGGCGACCCCCAGATCCGGGTGGTCGACGAAGATGCCGTCGACGCCGGTATCCAGCACCGCGCGGAACTCGCCGCGCCAGTCGCCCCAGTCGCGGGGAGCCGTGCCGAGGCGGTGCGACGCCGCGAGGAACCGGTTCTCCGGTCGCAGCGTCCAGGTGAACACCACGAGTCCCGCGGCATGGGCGCGAGCGACGAACTCCGTGCCGGCCGGCGTGAGCAGCATCGACTTGTCGACGCTCACCCCGTCGACGCTCTTCGCCAGGCGGGCGAGCCCGGCATCCGTCAGCTGCGCCGCATAGGGAACGGCCTTCGCGCCGAGCCGCGCGACCTGGTCGGGCGCCGAGCCCCGGGACTCGACCAGGTAGACGAACCGTCCCTTGACCCCGCGGTCGCGGATCTGGCCGAGCACCGTCTGCTCGAAGCACTCGACGATCGTGCGGGCGCCGTCGTCCCACGCCGTCAGCTCGTCCGCGACGAGCCCGTCGAGGGGCAGCCCGATCGACGCGAAGTAGGTCGGATGCTTGACCTCCGCCACGACCGCGATCTCGCGTCCCGTGCGCTCGGCGCCGGCGTCGAGGATGTCGAGCAGGTCGCGGAGCCGCAGGATGCCCTCCGTGCCGTCGAAGCTCGCGGACGACTGTCGCACCTGGGGCAGCCGCTCGATCGCGCGCAGGGTGCTCAGTTCGGCCCACGTGAAGTCCTCGGTGAACCAGCCGGTGAGGCTCACGCCGTCGACCTTCTTGGTCGCGCGACGGTCGGCGAACTCGGGCCGCGTGGCGACGTCGGTCGTGCCGGAGATCTCGTTCTCATGGCGCAGCACGAGCACGCCGTCGCGGGACGCCACGATGTCCGGCTCGATCGCATCGACGCCGAGGGTGATCGCCAGCTCGTAGGCCGAACGGGTGTGCTCGGGTCGATATCCGCTCGCGCCGCGGTGCCCGATGACGAGAGGAGACGGAGAGGGCACGTGTTCACGATAATCTGAAGGCCCATGGCCACCTGTGCGAACTGCGGTCGGGAGCTGCAGCCCGCCTGGAAGTACTGCATCACCTGCGGCACGCGCACCGGTGTGCCGCTCGCCGGGGTGGTGCCGTCGGCACTCAGCACCGATCCCGAGACGCAGCCGCGGCGGATCAACGTGCTCGCCGTACTCGCCCTCATCCTGGGCTGCCTGTTGAGTCCGCTCGCCGCCCTGTTCGGGCACGTCGCGGTGTCGCAGATCAAAGTCACCGGCGAGCGCGGGCTCGTCCCCGCCTGGATCGCCGTCGTGCTCGGCTACGTCTGGCTCGTCGCGCTCGCCGTCCTCGTGATCGCGTTCGTCACGACGAATGCCTGAGCCGGCGCACACCGAGGGGCCCGCCCCGTTCCGCTGGCGCGAGCCCACGTCGCTGCTCCGCCTGCGCTGGGGCCGCCACCGCACCCGCCTCCTCGGCGGGCTGCTGCTGATCGTCGCCGGCGGCACCGCGATCGCCGGGGGCGGCGCGACCACGCCGTTCGCCGCGGCACTCCTCTACCTCGGCTCGATCGCCCACATCGTCGGCTGGTCGGTGCTGCCGTCGGCCGGCTGGCGACGGGTCTGGGCGCTCATCCCGTCGACCTTCGCGATGTGGTTCATGCTCACGGGACCCGGCTGGCTGGCGATCCTCGTGCTGCCGTACGCCGGCTGGCTGCTCGTGCGGCACCGTCCGATCGCGAGCTACCCGACGATCCTGTTCGTGCTCGCCGGGGCCGTCATCGTCGCGCGGCTCTTCCCGTCGTATGCGTCGATGCTGCCGGCCCTCGGCATCATGGCGGGCGTCATGATGCTCTCGGCCCTCGCGGCGCGCGCCGTGCATGTCGCCCAGGCCCGGGCCCGTCGCGTGCGCCGTGGGCGAAAGCCCAGCCTTTCTCAGGGACGACCTCTCTAAACTGACCGCATGGCCAACCCTGCTTTCAGCAACTCCCCCGCCTTCTCGGCGAAGGCGGCACAGAAGCTCGCCGCTCGCGAGAACGCCGCCCCCGCCGTCCCGACGCCGGGACAGCTCCAGGAGCACTACTCCCTGCCGGACGCGACGCCGGACCAGATGGAGCGGATGACCTACCAGGACACGATCTTCAAGACCCTCGCGGGATTCGCGGTGCTGCTCGTCGGCGCCGCGATCGGCTGGATGATCCCCGCCCTCGCGATCGTCGGCGCGATCGCCGGGTTCGTGCTCGCGCTCGTCAACATCTTCAAGAAGAAGCCCTCACCGGTGCTGGTCCTGCTCTACGCGGGCTTCGAGGGTCTGCTCGTCGGCGGCGTCTCGATGTTCTTCTCGCAGATGTGGGACGGCATCGTGCCGATGGCGCTCCTCGGCACGCTCGGTGTCGTCGGGGTCACGCTCGCCCTCTTCGCCAACGGCAAGGTGCGGGTCTCGAAGCGTGCGACGCAGATCTTCCTCGTCGCGATCATCGGCTACGCGGCGTTCTCGCTCATCAACATCGTGCTGATGATGACCGGCGTCGTCGACTCGTTCGGCGGTCTCCGTGACGTCGAGATCATGGGGATCCCGCTCGGCATCCCGCTCGGCATCCTCGTCGTGCTCCTCGCGGCGTACTCGCTCGTGATGGACTTCGACCAGGTGAAGCGCGGCGTCGAGACCGGCCAGCCCCGCATCTACGGCTGGACGGCGGCGTTCGGCATCATGGTGACGGTCGTCTGGCTCTACCTCGAGATCCTCCGACTGCTGTCGTACTTCCTGCCGCGCAACTGATCGCGGACGAATGAGAAGGGCGGGCACCACCACGGGCCCGCCCTACTCCGTTCCCCGGGGTCAGGCGGTGGCCACCGCATCCCGGATGATCCCGTACGCGGCGCGCGCGAGCGCGATGCCGTCGGTGTACGGGGAACGCCAGATCGCGAGCACGTCGTTCGCGACCGGACTCAGGATGCCCGCGCTGAACGCCTCCACCCCGATCGGGCCGCGATAGCCCGCCGCCCGCGCGACGCGGACGACCTCCGCGACGTCGACGACGCCGGTGCCGAGCGGACCGCGGCCGGACTGGCCGAGCTCGAGGTAGCCGAGCACCGGCACCGTCTCGCGCACCGCGGCGGCCATGTCGGCCTCCTCGATCGCCATGTGGAAGGTGTCGAGGTGCACGAACAGGTTCGGCGAACCCGAGAGCCGCTGGTACGAGATCGCCTGCGCCGCGGTGTTCACCATCGCGGTCTCGTAGCGGTTCAGCACCTCGAAGGTGAGCCGCACGCCGTCGCGGGCCGCGGCATCCGCCACCGACCCGACGAGCGACGCCGAGCGTTCGACGGCGGAGCGCTCGGGAGCGGTCGGAGCGCGTCCGAACAGCCCGTAGGGCACGCCGTTGAGCTGGTCGCCGCCGATGTCGGCCGTGAACCGCACCATCCGGCGCAGCGCGTCGGCGCCGAGGGCCCGGACGCCCGAATCCGGCGAACTGACGTCGGCCTCGGGTGACTGCCCGGCGATCGGCACCGGGACGAGGCCGCGATCGGCGAACATCCGGCCGAATGCCGCCGCGTCGACGGCATCCGGATCGACGGGTGGCAGCACCACGCGGGTGTAGCCGATCGCAGCCAGCTCGTCGAGAGCCGTCTCGAAGCCGGGGTCGTCGACGCCGGCGACGACCACGTTGAGGTGGCACGCGACGTCGAGGAGGTCCGCCATCAGAAGACCGGGAGGTCCAGCCGCTGCTTGAACACCGAGTAGCCGTCGTCGACGTGCACGACGGTGCCGTTGATCGCGTTCGACTCGTCCGACGCCAGGAAGGCGACGACATCCGCGATCTCCTCCGGGTTCGTCATCGTGTTGCGCAGCTGCTCCGAGGCGAACACGGCCTTCAGCTCGGTGCTGAACTGGTTGATGATCGCCGTGCCCACGCGGCCCGGGGTGATCGCGACGACGCGGATGCCGTGCTCGGCGAGCTCGTACGCGGCCGAGCGGGTGAACGAGATGACGGCGGCCTTGGCCGCGCTGTAGGTGAACGACAGCTCGGCGGCCTGCTCGCCGTAGATCGACGAGGTGTTCACGATGACGCCGCGCGTGCCCTGCTTCACGAACTGGCGGGCCGCGGCGAGGATGCCGAAGTACACGCCGTCCTGGTCGACCCGGATCATCGGGTCGTAGTCGACGGCGGGGTCGTGCTGCAGCAGCGGCTTCCCGCCGGCGATCCCCGCGTTGTTGAAGATCATGTCGATCGGGCCGAGGGTGTCGACCGCGGTCTGCACCATAGCCTGCATCTGCGCGTAGTCGGAGACGTCGACCCGGGTGGCCGCGAACCGGCCCTCGAAGCCGCCGGCCTCGAGCTCCGCGACGAACGCGGTCGCCGCGTCGAGGTTGATGTCGGCGACGAGAACGCTCGCTCCCTCTCGGGCGAATTTCTGCACGGTCGCCCGCCCGATCCCGCTGGCGCCCCCGGTGATGATGGCGACTTTGCCTGTCAAACGCATGGTGTCGTGCTCTCTCTCGAACGATGCCGCTGGCGCGGCGGAAGGGGGCCGGGGGCGGTCGTGACCGCCCCCGGCCGGATGCTGGGCGGGATCAGCCCAGCTGGTCGGACGGCGTGATGTCCTTCGCGTTGTCCTTGGTCACGAGAACCGTCGCGACGGCCTCGTAGTTGCTCGACGGCATCGAGCCGTCGGCGCGGTAGGCCTCGATCGCCGCGATGACATCGTCGAGGATCGACGGCCACGGCTGCTCGATGGTGGCCAGGAAGCTGCCGCCGGCCTCGATCGCCGCGATCGACTCGCTCACGGCGTCGACACCGGTGACGACGGCATCCGAACCGGCCTCGTCGATCGCCTTGGAGGCGCCGAGCGCGGCGTCATCCCAGCCGACCCAGACCCCGTCGAGCTTGCCCGGGTTCGCCGCGATGTAGTCGGCGACGAGCGCGAGCGCCTCGGTACGACCCGTGGCGGGCGAGGTCACCTTCTGGATCTCCCCGCCGGCGATCTCCGCACCGGCGGCCGTGAAGGCCTCCTCCGCCAGGCTCGCACGCAGGCGGATGCCCGGGTGCGGGTCGTGGCCGATGACCATGATCGTCTTGCCCTCGAGGCCGCCGAGCGCCTCGTCGAACGCGCCGACGGTCTGGTCGACGATGCCCTGCTGGTCGGTCGTGATGTTCAACGCGAACGCGTCGCTGGCCTCGGTGGCGCTGTCCATCGCGAAGATCGGGATCTCCGCGTCGTTCGCCGCGGTGATGATCGAGCCGATCGACGCCTGGTCGGTGTAGCCGTCGAAGATGACGTCGGCGCCCTGGCCGATCGCGCTCTCGACCGCGGGGTTCATCTTCTGGAAGTCGAAGTCGCCCTGGATCATGGTGAGATCCCAGCCGAGCTCCTCGGCCTTGGCCTCGACGGCCGAGACCCACCAGGCACCGACCGGGGTCTGGTTGCCGGAGGTGAACGCGATCACCTTGAAGGTGTCGTCGTCACCCCCGCCGCCGCCGGTGGAACATCCGGTGAGGGCCAGCGTCGCGGTGGCGACGAGGGCCAGGGCCGCCTTGACGGCCGTGTTCTTCTTACGCACTTGACTACTCCTTTGTTGTAATTGCGCTTGCTACTAGGGGTGTGGGCGGGAAAGGGGCTCCCGCCCTGGCGGAGTCGGAGCTTGCGCTACCGTCCCCGGGTCCTGAGGGAGGAGAGCGTCACGGCCGCGATGATGATGAGGCCCGTGACGACCTGCTGCACGTAGGCGTTGACGCCGAGGATGTTGAGGCCGTTGCTCATCACGCCGATGATCGCGACGCCGACCATCGTGCCGACGAGATTCGCCCGGCCCGACTTGATGACCGTCATGCCGAGGAAGACCGCGGCGACCGAGAACATCATGTTGTCGCTGCCCTGGACGGCGCTCGCGCTGCCGAGCCGGGCGGCGAGCAGGATGCCGCCGACGGCCGAGATGAGCCCGGCGAAGGTGAACGCGAGCATCCGGGCCCGGCGCACGTTGACGCCGGAGAGCCGCGAGACCTCGACGTTGCCGCCGACCGCGTGCCAGCCGCGGCCGATCGTCGTGAACCGCAGCACGACCCAGAGGATGGCCGAGATGACGATCGCGATGTACACCGGCATCGGGATCTGGAAGAGCCGGCCCTGCCCGAGTTCGTTGAACGCCTCCGGCAGGCTGAACAGGGTCGTGCCCTTCGTCACGAGATACGCGAGGCCGACGACCGAGGTCATCGTCGCGAGTGTCGCGACGAACGCCGACAGGTTCACGTAGGCGATGAGCACGCCGTTCACGAGGCCGACGAGCAGCCCGACGACGAGCGCGATGAGGATCGCCGTCCACATCGGCACGCCGGTGAGCATGAGCGACGCCGCGACGGCTCCGGCGAGGCTCGAGGTCGCGCCGACCGACAGGTCGAAGTCGCCGACCACCATGACGAGGGTCTGCGCACCGGCGATGATCGCCAGGATCGAGACCTGGAACAGGATGTTCTTGACGTTGACGAACGTCAGGAACACGTCGGGCCGCATCGCGAAGAAGAAGACGATGAGCGCGACGAGCGCGACGACGGTGCCGCCCTGCAGCAGCGTCTTGCCGACCCGGCTGATCCGGCCGGGCCCGACGGTCGGGTCTTCGGTGGTGAGAGTCATGGTCAGTCCGACTTTCCGTAGCAGTACGAGAGGAGGAGTTCGTCATCGGCGCCCGCGGCGGGCACCTCGCCGGCGATGCGGCCTTCGTGCATGATGAGGATCCGGTCGCTCATGCCGATCAGTTCCGGCAGTTCCGAGCTGACGGCGATCACGGCCGTGCCGTTCTTGGCGAGCTGCCGGATGAGGCGGTAGATCTCCGCCTTCGTCCCGACGTCGATGCCGCGGGTGGGTTCATCCATCAGCAGCACCTTCGGCTTGCGCGCGAGCATCTTGGCCAGCACGACCTTCTGCTGGTTGCCGCCGGAGAGTTCGCCGACCGCCTGCCCGGGCCCGCGCGCCTTGATCTGCAGGTCGCGCATCCCCTGCTTCGTGATGTCGGCGATCCGGCCGCTCGAGACCCAGCCGAAGCTGCTGACCGACGGGATGTTGGCGATCGCGATGTTGTCCTGGATGGAGGCCCCGAGATCGACCCCCTGGCTGCGGCGCTCCTCGGGCACGAGGGCGAGTCCGGCGGCGAGCGCACGGCCGACGCCGGAGCCGTTGCGGATGGCCTGGCCGCCGACGACGATCTCGCCCGAGCCGTGCTTCTGGGCTCCGGAGAGGATGCGCAGCAGTTCGCTGCGGCCCGAGCCGGCGAGCCCGCCGATGCCGAGCACCTCGCCCTCGCGCACCTCGAACGAGACGTCCGTGACGCGCCGCCCCTCGAGATGGCTGACGGTCAGCGCCACCTCGCCGGTGCTCGTGCCGCGCTCGGGATAGAGCGACCCCGCGGCGCGGCCCACCATCGTCGAGATGACCTCGTCGATGTGGGAGTCGGCGACGTCCTTCGTGATGATCGTCTCGCCGTTGCGCATGATGGTCAGCCGGTCGCAGAGCTCGAAGACCTCCTCGAGGCGGTGCGAGACGTAGACGATCGCAACCCCCTGGTCGCGCAGCGCCCGGAGCACGGTGAACAGCTCGGTGATCTCGGTATCGGTGAGCGAGGCCGTGGGCTCGTCGAGGATGAGCACGCGGGCATCCGTCGCGAGCGCGCGGGCGAAGGCGACCATCGTCTGCTGCACGGGCGACAGGTCGCCGGCCAGCGCGCCGAGCGGGATGCGCTGGTTGAGCTTGTCGAGCTGCTCCTGCGCGCGGCGGCGCAGCGTCGCCCAGCGCACGAAACCGCCGGTGCTCGGGGTCTGGTCGCCGAGCAGGATGTTCTCGGCGACCGACACGGTGGAGATGATCGACAGCTCCTGGTACAGCGCGACGATGCCGGCGCGGTTGGCCATGCGCACGTTCGCGAACTCGACGGGTTCGCCGTCGCGCAGGATCTCACCGGAGTCGGGCGAGTGGATGCCGGTGAGGATCTTCACGAGCGTCGACTTGCCGGCGCCGTTCTCGCCGAGCAGCGCGTGGATCTCGCCCGCCCGCACGTCCAGCCGTGCGCCCTTGAGCGCGTGCACGCCGTCGAAGCGCTTGACGATCTCGATCGCCTCGAGAGCGGGCGGGAGCGTCGGGTCGGCGGTCATGCGCGCACCTCGTCGGCGATGTCGTTGCAGCGGATGACGACCTTGGGGTGCGCGCCCGAGACGTGCGCCTCGAACGCCGCGACGGCGTCGTCGAAATCGAACACGGCGTCGGTGAACTCGCCGAGACGCAGCTGCGGCAGGATCTGCAGCGCCCGCGGGAAGGCGTACGGCGACACGAAGACCCCGGTGAGCGTGAGCTCCTTGAGGTAGAGGTAGTCCGACAGGTTGAGCGGCATCTCGAAGTCGTGCGGGTACATCGCGCCGTACACCACGGTGCCGCCCCGGGCCGCCGCGTCGAGGAGTCCGCGCACGGCCCGCGGCGAGCCGGAGGCGTCGATCACGACGTCGTAGCCGAGGCCGTCGGTGATCTGCGCGACCCGGGTCGCCTGGTCCTCGCCGATCGGGTCGATCACATGATCGGCGCCCGATCGCATCGCCATCGCGCGGCGCTCGGCGATCGGCTCGACGAGGGTGAGCGACGTCGCGCCGTACATCTTCATCACCTGGAGCGCGAGCTGCCCGATCGGGCCGCCGCCGCAGACCAGCACCCGGTCGCCGGCCCGCACCCGGGTCTTGTCGGCGATCCGCACCGCGACCGAGACCGGCTCGAGCAGGCAGCCCTCGAGCAGGCTCACGCCGGACGGCAGCACGTAGACCTGCGACTCGTGCCAGGTGACCGTCTCGGCCATCCCGGGGCGGTTGTAGTCCTGGATGTTGTCGCAGAACTGCTGGCGTCCGTCGCGGCAGGCGCGGCACGAGCCGCAGAACCGCAGGAAGTTGCCGGCGACGCGGTCGCCCACCTTGACGCCCGTGCGCACCCCGTCGCCCACGGCCTCGACGACGCCCGAAAGCTCGTGGCCGAGGCCGATCGGCACGTCGGTGCCGAAGAACCCCTCCGCGAGGTGCGGGTCGGAGCCGCAGATCGCCGCGTAGGCGACGCGGATCCGCACGTCCTCGGGACCGAGGGCGGGGGCGGGCAGGTCGACGATGCCGATCCGGCCGCGGGCATCCTCGTCGCGTTCGCGCAGGCTGCCGATCTTGGTGACCGCTACTGTCCTCATTGATCTCTCCGTCGAGGTCGAGGTGGGTGGTGGATTCCGTCAGGACTTGGTGATGACGCGACGCGTGGCCGCGATCGTCGCCTCGAGCCCGTAGCCGTACTTGTCCCGCAGCTGCTCGTCCTCGCCGAAGCCGGCGTACACCTGCGGGATGCCGAGCCGCTCGAAGGCGTTGAGCGCGACGCCGCGGTCGGCGAGCACGTCGGCGATCCGCGACGCGAGGCCGCCGTAGGCGAGGTGGTCCTCGAGCACGACGAACCGGCCGTCGGTCTCGGCCGCGGAGCGCAGGATCAGCTCCTCGTCGATCGGCTTGAGGGTGAACATGTCGACGACTCGCACCGCATGCCCCTCCTTCTCCAGCTCCTCGGCGGCACGCAGTGCCTGCGCGACGACGGTGCCGTGCGTGAAGATCGTCGCCGCGGAGCCGTCGCGCGCGACGATCCCCTTGCCGATCCTGATGTCGTGCTCGCCCGGCGCATAGAGCACTTGGTCCTTCTTCCCGACGGCGAGGCGGATGTAGATCGGCCCCGGCATCGACATCGACTGCCGGAGGACCTCGCCGACCATGAGCGGGTCGCCGATCGAGGTGACCGTCATGTTGGTGAGCGCGCACATCAGCGCGAGGTCTTCGACCGCGTAGTGGGTCGACCCGCCGTTGCCGACGAGGCCGCCGTGCGTGCCGATGATCTTGACCGGGAGGTTGGGGTAGCAGACGTCGGTGCGCACCTGCTCGAGCGCCCGCATGCTGAGGAACGGGAGCATCCCGGAGACGACGGGGATGTTGCCGTCGTAGGCGAGACCGGCGGCGACTCCGACGCAGACCTGCTCGGCGAGGCCGACGTCGACGAAGCGGTCGGGGAACTTGTCCCGGAATTCGACGAGCGTCGCGCCGATGTCGGGCGTGAGCACCCAGAGGTTCGGGTGCTCGTCGCCGAGCTCGGCCAGGGTCTGGCCGATGACCGTGCGAGCCCCGAGGAAGTCGCCGAAGGTGAACGTGACGGGCATCAGACCAGCTCCTTCTTCCGGCCGGCCTCGAGGGCGGCCAACGCGCGTTCCAGGTCCGCCGCGCCGAGGGATCCGGCGTGCCAGGCGAGGTTGCGCTCCATGAAATCGACGCCCTTGCCCTTGACGGTCTCGGCGATGACGACGGTCGGGATGTCGCTCGACGGGTCGGGCAGGCCGTCGATCGCGGCGACCAGCGCACCCATGTCGTGGCCGTCGAGCTCGACGACGTTCCAGCCGAACGCGCGCCACTTGTCGGCGTAGGGCTCGAACGCGACGCGCTCCTCGGCCATGCTCGTCATCAGCTGCCGGTTGCGGTCGATGAAGGCGACGAGGTTGCCGAGCTTGTTGCTGCGGGCCGCCATCGCGCCTTCCCACACCGAGCCCTCGCCGGTCTCGCCGTCGCCCATGAGGGTGATGACGCGGTGCGACTCGCCGCGGTGCCGGGCGCCGAGCGCCATGCCGACCGCGAGCGGCAGTCCGTGGCCGAGCGACCCGGTCGAGCATTCGACGCCGGGCAGCTGCACCTTGCACGGGTGCATCCCGTACGCGCTGTCGAGCAGGCCGTAGGTCTCGACGATTCCGTCGTAGGAGAAGAACCCGCGCATCGCCATCGCGATGTACATGCACACCGCCGCGTGCCCCTTGCTGAGCACGAACCGGTCGCGCGCGGGGTTGGCGATGTCGGTGGGGTCGATCTCGAGCCCGTAGTGGAAGAGGGCGGTGAGGATGTCGGCCGCCGACAGATCTCCGCCGATGTGCACGGCGCCCTCGTAGGTGCCGCAGAGGTGCAGCAGTTTCGATCGCAGCTCGAACGCCAGATCTTCCAGCT
>CAZPJC010000034.1:0-20469 GCA_964586645.1 uncultured Schumannella sp. | reverse complement strand
CCTCGTGCGCGCGTGGGTGCGCAGCTGCGGCGTGCAGGCGACGATCTCGAACTGCTCGAACAACTACGGCCCGTTCCAGCACGTCGAGAAGTTCATCCCGCGACAGATCACCAACGTGCTGCGCGGCGAGCGCCCGAAGCTCTACGGCACGGGCGAGAACGTGCGCGACTGGATCCACGCCGACGATCACTCCGCCGCCGTGCTCACGATCCTCGACAAGGGGGTCATCGGCGAGACGTACCTCATCGGCGCCGACGGCGAGAAGAGCAACAAGGACGTCGTCGAACTCATCCTCGAGGAGCTGGGGCAGCCGCGCGACGCCTACGACCTCGTGACCGATCGTCCGGGGCACGACCTCCGGTACGCGATCGACTCCTCGCGCCTGCGGACCGAGCTCGGCTGGGCGCCACGGTTCGGCGACTTCGAGGCGGGACTCGCCGCCACGATCGCCTGGTACCGCGATCACGAGTCCTGGTGGGCGCCGCAGAAGGATGCGACCGAGGCGAAGTACCTCGCCGCCGGGCACTCATGACCCGGTACCTGCTCACCGGGGCCAGCGGAATGCTCGGCTCCGACCTGCGCGCCGTCCTGGATGGGCGCGAGGTGACGGCGCTCGGCCGCGCCGACCTCGACGTGACCGACGCGGGCGCCGTCCGGTCGGCCGTCACGGATCACGACGTCGTCATCAACGCGGCGGCGTACACCCGGGTCGACGACGCGGAGACCGACGAGGACGCCGCGTTCGCGGTGAACGCCACGGGTGCCGGGAACCTGGCCGACGCGGCGTCCGCTACCGGAGCCCGATTCGTCCAGGTCTCGACCGACTACGTGTTCCGCGGCGAGGCGACGACGCCCTATGCCGAAGATGCCCCGCGCGACCCGCTCGGCGTGTACGGACGCACGAAGGCGGGCGGCGAGGAGCTCGTACTGCGCCATCCGGAGGTCTACCTCGTGCGCACGGCCTGGCTGTACGGGCAGCACGGCCCCAATTTCGCCCGCACGATGGTGCGCCTCGCCGGATCGAATCCGACGGTGAGCGTCGTCACCGATCAGATCGGCCAGCCCACCTGGTCCCGGGATCTGGCGTCCTGGATCGTCCGGCTGCTGGATGCCCGGGCGCCCTACGGGATCTACCACGGCACGAACGGCGGATCGGCGAGCTGGTTCGACTTCGCCCGCGCGATCTTCGCGGAGACCGGTCTCGATCCGGCCCGGGTGCTGCCGACCGACAGCGGGGCGTTCGTCCGGCCCGCGCCACGGCCGTCGTACTCCGTCCTCGGACACGCGGCCTGGGAGCGGGCGGGCCTCGAGCCGCCCCGGCCCTGGCGCGAAGCGCTGCACGACGCCGTGGCGTCCGGTGTGTTGGAGTCGTCACCATGACCACCCTCCGCCTCATCGTCGACGACATCGTCTCCGGCGGTCCCGGACGCCTCCCGCGCTACGCCGAGGAACTCGGCCGCGCGCTCCTCGCCGCCGCGCCGCGCGGCGCCGACGTCGCCGGCTTCGTCGGCGCCTCCCCCGAGGGCGACTACGCGCGGCTCGCCGAGCGGCTCCCCGGACTGAAGATCCTCCACAAGAGCGCCCTCACCCGCCGGCAGCTCGCCGCCGCCTGGCAGCGCGGGTTCACGCCGCTCCCCGGCACCGGAGTCGTGCACGCGCCGAGCCTGTTCGCGCCGCTGCGCAAGCACGACCGCGCGACCACTCCCGGCGATCAGACCGTGGTGACGATCCACGACGCCATCGCCTGGACGCATCCCGAGGTGCTCTCCCCCCGGGTCGCCTCCTGGACGCGGGCGATGGGCGCTCGCGCCGAACGCTATGCCGACGCCGTCGTCGTGCCGACCCACGCGGCCGCCGCCGACCTCGAGGAGCACCTCGGGCTGACCGGACGCATCCGGGTGATCGGCGGAGCCCCGTCGACATCCCTCGTCCTGCCCGGCGACGCCGCCGAGCGCCGCGCCCGGCTCGGGCTGCCCGACCGCTACGTCGTCGCCGTGATCGAGGGCGACGGGCGCAACGGCTTCGCGCGGCTGGCCGCGGCATCCCCCGGAGTTCCCGTCGTCGTGCTCGCCGACTCCGGTGAGGCGGCGATCGTCGAGGGCGTCGACGCCCTCACCCTGCTCGAGGACGCGAGCGACCCCGACCGGGCCGCCGTGCTCGCCGGAGCGACGGTGTTCGTGCAGCCGAGCGTCGCCGCGGGGTTCGGCGCCGCGATGCTCGACGCGATGTCGCTCGGCGTCCCGGTGGTCGCCGCCGACGTCCCCGCACTCCGGGAGACGGCCGACGACGCCGCCCTGCTCGTACCCGCCGACGACGACCTCGGGGAGGCGATCCGCGGGTTGCTCGACGACGACGACGCGCGCGACCGACTCGCCGTCGCCGCGTTCGACCGGGCGAAGGCGTTCAGCTGGCGCGACGCCGCCGAGAAGGTCTGGCAGCTGCACGCCGACCTCTGAGCCGCGTCAGCCCGCCGAGTCGGTCGGCGGCGGCGTGTACGGCACGAGGGCCGCGTCCACGGTCGCCTGGATGAGGGCGAAGTCGGGATCGGCCTCCTCGTCGATGAGCGGCGGCACGAAGTCGATCTTGGTGAGCGGCAGTTCCTTCGTCTTCGCCCCGAGCTCGACGAAGTAGGACAGCATCGACTGCGGGATGTCGGTCGAGACCACCTGCTGGCCGGCGGCCGAGACGCCCTGGAACGACAGCAGCACGTTCGCCGGCTCCATCTGCCGCAGGATCGCCTCCTGCACCTGGCGCTGGCGCTCCATCCGGTCGTAGTCCGTCGTCTCGTAGCGCGAGCGTGCGTACCAGAGCGCCGTCGCGCCGTCCATGTGCTGCGGGCCCGCCTCGATGTAGCCGATGACGCTGCCGCCGTTGATGCCGAGCGGCACGCGCGCGGGCACGTCGAGGTCGATGCCGCCGAGCGCGTCGATCAGTTGCGCGAAGCCCTGCATGTCGATGAGCACGTAGTTCGGGATGGTGAGGCCCGTGATGCCCTCGACCGCGTCGCGCATCGCCTCGACGCCCGGGTTGCTGCCGTGGGACGCGGCGTCCGGGTAGAGGTCGGGATGCTCGGAACCGTAGGTGTAGAGGTAGCTGACGAGACAGTCGTCGCCGCAGTCGTAGCCGTCCGGGAACGGCCCCCAGAGCGGCGAGCCCTCGACGAACGGCACCTGCTCCATGTTGCGAGGGATGCCGAAGATCACCGCGGCCCCGGTCGCCGCCTCGACGCTCACGACCGAGATGCTGTCGGGACGCAGGCCGAGCCGGTCGGGCCCGGCGTCGCCGCCGAGCAGCAGGATGTTGTAGCGCCCGTCGATCGGCTCCTGCGAGGGGCCGGGCGCGAAGATGCCCAGCAGCCCGATCGCCGACACGGAGTTCGCGGCGACGAAGCCCGACCCGCCGACAGTCAGCACGAGCGAGAGCACACCGAGGGCGGCGACCAGCCCGCGGGCGCCGGGCGCGACGTTGACGAACCGCACGAGCCGGAGGGTGTCGAGGGTCAGCACGAGCCAGACGACGGCGTAGAACACGGCGAGGGCGACGAGCACCCCGAGCACGATCGTGTTGGTGACGAGCGCGAGCGCGATCCCCCGGGCGCCGACGGCGAGCACGATCGCGAGGAGCGCGAGCACCCAGAACACGATCGTCGTGCCGAGGCCGAAGCGGCCGAGCCGCCGGTCGCCCGCGACCACCTGGGCGGATCCCGGGACGAGCAGGTTCAGCAGGACGAGCCACCAGGCCCGCTTCGTCATGAAGCGCGGCGAACGGACGTCCGGGTAGCGGACGGGCTGGGTGGTGGCGCTCACGTCGAGCGGGGCGTTTTCTCGTTCTGCCGCATCGCCGCGTTCTTCTCGGCCACCATGCTCTCGAGCCCGGCCGCGAAGGCGGCCAGCTTCGCGGTCAGCTCAGGCTCGCCCGACGCGAGGATCCGCACGGCGAGGATCCCGGCGTTGCGGGCGTTGCCGATCGCGACGGTCGCCACCGGGATGCCGGCGGGCATCTGCACGATCGACAGCAGCGAGTCCAGGCCGTCGAGGTTCTTGAGCGGCACCGGCACGCCGATGACCGGGAGCGTCGTGACCGACGCGATCATGCCCGGGAGGTGGGCGGCGCCGCCGGCGCCGGCGATGATGACCCGGATGCCGCGGCCGGCCGCGCCGGACGCGAAGTCGATCATCTTCCGCGGCGTGCGGTGCGCGGAGACGATCTCGACCTCGTGCGCGATCCCGAACTCGTCGAGCGCCGCGGCGGCCTCCGTCATCACGGGCCAGTCCGAGTCGGACCCCATCACGACGGCGACGACGGGCGCGGCGGGCATGGGTCCAGGCTACGGGTCAGGCGTCGAAGAACCCCGCTGCGGCGCGCGCGCGGGTGCGCACGGCATCCGCGTCGCTGCCGGTCGCCGTGACGTGCCCGACCTTGCGTCCCGGCCGGGAGGCCTTGCCGTAGGAATGGAACTTGACGTCGGGGTGAGCGGCGAACGCGGCCGGGTAGCGGTCGGGCAGTTCGGCGCCGGCCGGGCCGCCGAGCACGTTGACCATGACGCTCACCGGTGAGAGGGGAGCCGGGTCGCCGAGCGGGAGGTCGAGCACGGCGCGCAGATGCTGCTCGAACTGGCTGGTCACGGCGCCGTCGATGGTCCAGTGGCCGCTGTTGTGCGGGCGCATCGCGAGCTCGTTGACGAGCAGTCGCCCCTCGGCCGTCTCGAACAGCTCGACCGCGAGGACGCCCGTGACGCCCAGCCCCTCGGCGATCGCGGCCGCCATCTCGCGCGCCTCGCCCAGGAGGGCACCCGCGTGCGGGGCGGGCGCGATCACCTCGGCGCAGACTCCGCCGACCTGCACCGTCTCGGCGAGCGGCCATGCGGCGAACTCGCCCGACGGCCGGCGGGCGACGAGCTGGGCGAGCTCGCGGCGGAAGTCGACGAGCTCTTCGGCGAGCACGGGTCCGGCGGCGAGCCAGTCGTCGGCCTCCTCGGCGGCGCGCACGACCCGCACGCCCTTCCCGTCGTAGCCGCCCCGCGGCGTCTTCACGACCGCGGCTCCGCCGTGCGCGGCGAGGAACGCCGCGAGGCCCGACCGGTCGCGCACCTCGGCCCAGGACGGCACCGGGATCCCGAGCGCCCCGAGCCGCTGCCGCATCACCAGCTTGTCCTGGGCGACGGCGAGAGCATCGGGACCCGGTCGGACGGGGATGCCGGCCGCGACGAGCTCTGCGAGCACCCCCTGCGGCACGTGCTCGTGGTCGAACGTGACGACATCCACCTCGGCGGCGAAGGCGAGCACCGTCGCGACGTCGCGGTAGTCGCCGACGGCGGTCGCCGCGAGGGATGCCGACGACCCGTCGGTCTCGGCCAGCACTCGGAGCTCGATCCCGAGCGCGACGGCCGGGGGGATCATCATGCGGGCGAGCTGGCCGCCGCCGATGACGCCGATCACCGCACCCACGCCGCCAGCCTACCGGCGTGCGCCCGGCCGCCCGGCCCGGCGGTTAGGCTTTCGGGGTGATCAGCCGTCTCGTCGCCCTCGCGAGACTGGCGTGGGACAAGCTGGTGCGCTACGCGCTCAAGTTCGGCGTCGTGGGGCTCGTCGGCTTCTTCACCGACGTCGCGATCTTCAACCTCCTGCGGGTGAGCCTGTTCGACGAGCCGATCGTCCCGAAGATCATCTCGGTCGCCGTCGCGACCCTGGTCACCTGGTTCGGCAACCGCTACTGGACCTTCCGCGAGCACCGCCGCAAGAACTACCTGCTCGAACTGCTCGAGTTCGCCGCGGTCGCCGTCGGCGGGCTCCTCATCGGCCTGCTCTGCCTGTGGATCTCGCACTACGTGCTCGGATTCCGCAACGTCGTGGCCGACAACATCTCAGGCAACGTCATCGGGCTCTTCCTCGGCACCGCGTTCCGGTTCTTCCTCTACCGGTTCTGGGTCTACGGTCACCACCGCAAGGACGGCCTGTCGGCGCGGGAGCACAAAGCGGAGGCCGCCGCGCTCGCGATCTTCGAGGACGACGCCGAGGCCACGAAGGATGCCGACGGGCCGGCGCGCCCGGTCGGCTCGCACGACTGACCCCGCACGGCTAACCCAGGCGCGCGTGCGTCACATCGCCGACGGCGACCGTGACGATCTCCCCGCTCGGGGTCGCGATCTCGAGCCGCCCCGAGGCATCCACTCCCGCTCCGCTGCCGGTCAGTGTCGTCCCATCGGCGAGCACGACGCTCACCGCGCTGCCGATCGTCGCGCAGCGGGCGACCACGCGCTCGCGCAGCCGGGAGACCGGCCCGGGGACCTCGATCTCGTTGCGGAGCCGGCGCAGATAACCGGCGACGACGGTGTCGAGTTGCCCGGCGGCGAGCGGCACCCCGGCCAGCGCGAGCGACGTCGCCGACGCGACGGGAAGCTCCTCGGCCGTCTGCGCGAGGTTGAGGCCCGAGCCGATCACGGCATCCCCGCCGCCCGGCGCGACCTCGACGAGGATGCCGCACACCTTGCGGCCGTCGATCAGCAGGTCGTTCGGCCATTTGATCTGCACCCGGCCGGGCGCGACCTCGTCGAGAGCCTCCGCCAGGGTCAGCCCGGCGAGCAGCGGCAGCCAGGAGGCGAGCGGATGCGCGAGAGCCCCGCGCACGAGCACCGAGAGCGCGAGCGCGGTCCCCGCGGGGGCGACCCAGGACCGGTCGAGGCGGCCGCGCCCGGCCGTCTGATCGAGGGTGAGCAGTGCGGTGAACGACGGCACGGCCGGGTCGGCCGCGAGGGCGAGCAGCTCGCTGTTCGTCGACGGCGACGCGTCGTGCACGCGGAGTTCCGGGACGACCGAGCGGCTCAGGGGGTAGTCCACCCGTCGAGCCTAGGATGTCGATCATGCCGGCCGGACCTCGCGTGCTCGTGGTCACGCCGACCTACGACGAGGCGGGCAGCCTCGCCGCCACCGTCGCCGCCGTGTTCGCCGCGGCGCCGCAGGTCGACCTCCTCGTGGTCGACGACGCGAGCCCCGACGGCACGGGCGACATCGCCGACGCCCTCGCCACCGCCGACGGCCGGATCACGGTGCTGCACCGTCCCGGCAAGGAGGGCCTGGGACGTGCCTACGTCGCCGGCTTCCGGCTCGCTCTCGACCGCGGCTACGACGTGATCGTCGAGATGGATGCCGACGGGTCGCATCCCGCCTCCGCCCTGCCGGCACTGCTGACCGCGCTCGCCGACGATCCCGCCACGGGGCTCGCGATCGGCTCCCGCTACGTGCCGGGAGGCGGGCTCGCCGACTGGGCCGCCGGACGCCGGCTGCTGAGCCGCGCGGGCAACGCCTATGCGCGCGCGATGCTGCGCCTGCGGGTGCGCGACGTGACCGCCGGCTACCGCGCCTATCGGGCCGAGGTGCTGCGCGACCTCCCGCTCGACGAGATCGACTCGCGCGGCTACTGCTTCCAGATCGACATGACCCTGCGCACCCTCGACGCGGGCTGGCGCATCGCCGAGCGTCCGATCGAGTTCCGCGAGCGCACCGCCGGGGTGTCGAAGATGAGCGGCGCCGTCGTGGTCGAGGCGATGCTGCGCGTCACCGCCTGGGGGCTCGCACGTCTCGTGCGGCCGCGGGCGAAGGTCAGCCGGCCGTCACGCGGGGCGACCGCCCCCCGCTGATCCGCCGCCGCACCCGCCGGGCCAGCCGGTTCTTCAGCCGCACCGCACCTCGCAGCGGCGTCCCGACGACGAGAGCGAGGCGTCCGCCGAGGGAGCGGTCGGCCTCCCCGAAGGCGCGCTTTCGGTCCCAGGCGGCCCGCAGCCGCCCGCCGCGCGGGAGGTGCGACGGGCGGGGCGCGAGCTCTCCGGCCCGCCGCGCGACGACGAGTGCGGCCAGCCGGAGGTGCCAGTCGTCCGCCGCGGCGTCGTGGAAGTAGTTGTCGTCGAGCCACGCCGGATCGGGATGCCGGAAGTCGCGGGCCAGCACCGCGTCGCGTCCGCCGAACAGACCGCTCTCGCGGAACACCGGGTTGATGAGGGAGCGCCGGATGCCGAACGTGTCGATCGCGATGACCGGGATCCGCCGCGCGAGCGCCTCGATCGCGGCGGTCGACGACACCGTGACGAGCCCCTCGGCGGTGTCGAGAGCCTCGGCCATCGGCGCTGTGCTCACCACGAGGTTCTGCGGCACCGGCCCCAGCTCCGCGATCAGCCCCGGGTACCCGTCGCGCTCGGGATGCGTCTGGTTCTCGCCCGCTCGCGCGCGCACCTTGATCACGACGCGGCGGGCCGGGTCGCCGAGCGCGGCATCCCGCAGCATCGCGGCGACGACGAGACGGTCGGCGCGCTCGGCCGGCACGATCGCCTGTGCCGCGAAGACGAGGTCGGTGCCCGCGGCGGGAGCTGCCGACGTGAACGGCAGCGTCGCGAGGCCGAAGCGGTGGTCCCAGCCCTTCGCCCGGGAGAGGCGCGCGAACTCCCGGATCTCCCGGTGCGAGTGCAGCACCATGAGGTCGGCCTGCCGGCGGTAGAGCAGCGCCTTGCGGGTCGTCGGGATCGAGATCCCCGGCAGGCCGGAGACGAGCACGGGGCGCGGCTCGAGGGCGCTCACGAGACGCATGAGCACCATCGCGATCGGACCCGGCGTCGCGACGAGCACGGCGTCCGGCGGGTCGGCCGCGAGCCGGGCCGTGACCTCGGGGAACGAGACCCGCGTCACCCGCTCGATCCCGGAGCCGGCGAGCGCGGTCGCCAGCTGCGCGTCGCTGACCACGATCGGCGAGTCGACGACGAGCAGCTCCCGCTCCCACTCCGGCGGCAGGGTGCCGAGGAGGGCCGCCCCCCACTTCACATACGAGTCGGAGTCGGCGAGGCCGACAATCCTCAAGCGGTCACCCGACGCAGCTTCGCCATCGGCGCCTCTTCGCCCGGCATGATGCGCTTGATCCCGTCGCCGAGGGCGGTCTCGATGATGCGGATGTCGCGCACGAGATGCTGCAGCCCGGTCGGCTCGAGCGACGCCGCGTGGTCGGAGCCCCACATCGTGCGGTCGAGGGTGATGTGCCGTTCGATCGCCGCAGCGCCGAGGGCGGCCGCCGCGAGCGAGATCTGCAGGCCCGGCTCATGGCCCGAGTAGCCCACCGGAACTCCCGGGAAGCGGCCCTTGAGCGTCGTCATCATCCGCAGGTTGGCTTCCTCGGCGGGCATCGGATACGTCGAGGTCGCGTGCAGCAGCACGAGGTTCTCGACGCCGAGCACGTCCACCGCCGCGTCGATCTGGTCGATCGTGGACATCCCGGTGCTCAGGATGATCGGCTTGCCGGTCGCGGCGAGCGCGCGCAGCAGCTCGAGGTCGGTGACCGAGGCCGACGCGACCTTGTGGGCGACCACGTTGAGGTCCTCGAGGAACTCGACGCTCGGCACGTCCCACGGCGAGGCGAACCAGTCCAGGCCGCGGACGGTCGCATGGTCGCCGATCTCGACGTACTGCTCGCGGTCGAACTCGACGCGGTAGCGGTACTCGAGGTAGCTCATCGTGCCCCACGGCGTCTCGCGCGGCACGTCGCGCATGTGCGCCGGCGTCGAGATCTCGGGGGTGCGCTTCTGGAACTTGACGGCCTGCGCGCCGGCATCCGCGGCCACGTCGATGAGCCGCTTGGCGATCTCGACGTCCCCGTTGTGGTTGAGGCCGATCTCGGCGATGACGTAGGCCGCGAGGCCCTCGCCGAGGGTGGTGCTTCCGATGCGGACGTTCATGGTTCTCTCCTCGTGCCGGGGGCGGTGGTCGGATGGGGGCCCTGCGTGCGGGCCGCGCTCTCACGGGCGGCGAGGATGCGCTCCGCCGCTTCGCGGACCGCCCCCCTCCCACCCGGGTTGCCGAGGACGAGCCGCGCGGCGGCGAGCACGCGCGGGTGCGCGTCGGGCACCGCGAGCGGCCAGCCGACGAGCTCGAGGCACGCCAGATCGTTCACGTCGTTGCCGAGGTAGGCGACGCGGTCGAGCCCGAACCCGCGCTCCGCCGCCCAGGCGCGCAGCACCGAGGCCTTGTCGCCGAGCCCTTGGCGCACGTCGACCCCGAGTTTCGCGGCGCGCGCCGCCACGACCGGGTTGGTCTCGGTCGAGAGGATGAGCGTCGGCACGCCCGCTGCCCGCAGCAGGGCGATCCCCATCCCGTCGCCGCGGTCCACCGTCACGAACTCCGACCCGTCCTGACCGACGAGCACCGAGTCGTCGGTGTGCACGCCGTCGAAATCGGTCACGAGCGCGTCGACGTCGAGGCTCGCGACCGGGGAGACCAGCGCGGAGACCGCGTTCGCCAGGCGGAGCTGCTCGGGCGTGTCGATCTCGAGGGCGTGGCTCTCCTCGACGAGCGCGACCCCCGTGCGGCCGAAGAAGCGGTGCCCCGCCGCCCGGAAGCCGGCCGCGTCGAGCACGTAGAAGGCGCCGGTCTCGAGGTACTCGGGCTCGCGCTCCTGCCGTCGCGGACGCGCGGCGGGATCGTGGTTGATACCCGCCATCCCCTCGGCGCCGTGCTTCCAGAGGAAGCCCCAGGACTCGACCGCCGAGAACACGCTCGACTCGTGACCCTGCTCGACGCGGCCCACGGCGTCGTCGAGATCGTCGGGATCGATGAACGGCGACGTCGCCTGCACGAAGACGAGGACGCGGGCCTGCACCCCGCGCTCCGCGAGCACGTCGAGGGCGTGCAGCAGCGCCGACTCGCTCGACGCCGTGTCGCCGGCGAGCTCCGCCGGGCGCTCGACCACCTCGGCGCCCCACTCCCGGGCGACCGCGGCGATCTCGTCGTCGTCCGTCGAGACCACGACCCTGTCGATCCGCGCGGCGGCCCGGGCGGCGGCGACCGCGCGCCCGACGAGCGGCACCCCGCCCACCCGCCTGAGGTTCTTCCCCGGCACGCCCTTCGACCCGCCGCGCGCCGGGATCACGGCGACGACCTCGCCGCGTCCGGTCGTCATGCCGCCCGCTCGGCGAGGACGCGGGCGAGCGTCGTGTCGGCGCTCGAGCCCGACGAGCGGATCTCGAGACCGTCGAGACCCGCGAGGAAGAGCTCGACCGGCAGCTGCGGCTCGACCACGGTGAGCCCGGGGATCCCGCGCAGCCCGGCGACCTCGGCGGCGGACTCGCGGCGGTGCGGCAGGTAGACGGCGGGGCCGGACGCCGCGAAGCGGGCCACCGCCGCCCGGTGCTCCGCCGCGTCGAGCAACCCGTCGGCGACGCGCGCCGTGCCGAGCAGCACGCGACGTGCGGGCAGCTGCGGCGGTCGCGCGGTGCGGCGCGTCCACGCGAACCGGTTGGCGCGCAGCCGCACCCCGAGGGCGGCGGCAGCGGCGAACCCGGTCTCACCGGGGTCGGCCGCGTCCTCGAGGAACGCGGTGAAGAACTCCAGGCGGGAGGTGCCCGCGAGGCGGAGCAGGTGGTCGCGGGTGAGTCCGGCCAGCACGCCGCGGAGCCCCGACGAGCGCTGCTCGGGGCGTTCGAACGCGACGTGCCCGGCGAGGGCCGAGGCGAGGTGGAGGCTCATCGCGCCGTCGTCGAGCAGGGTGACGGCGCGCGGACGCAGCACGGCGGCGGCCATCCGGAACTGGCCGGAGAGCCCGTCGCCGACGATCCACTCCGAGGCGCGCGCGAGTTCGGCCCAGGGGATGCCGACGTACGGCACGCAGGAGGCGAACGACGCGCCGCGGGCGAGCAGCTCGGCGGCCGTCTCCGGCATCTGAGGTCCGAGCCGGAAGACGACGCGCATCCGCACCCCCCGCTCGGCCGCGAGCTCGGCGGCGGAGACGAATTGCAGGGGCGACTCCACCCACACCACCGGATACCCGGACATCTCTCTCGCCTCGATCCGTCGCTTGCTGAAGGCGACATCCCCACGCTCACCCGGGTCGATGGACGGCAGTCGTCGCCGACGTGTCGCGCAGGTGAACCGGAAGCGTCGCGAGGGTTTGGAGGTTCCCGCCAAAGGAACCCCGGGAGGCGTCGGTAGGCTGAACGCCGTGACCGACGCCGCCTCCACGCCCGCGCCCGACCTGATGACGACCGCCGGGAAGCTCGCGGACCTCAAGGTCCGGTACCACGAGGCCGTGACCGCGAGCGGCGCCGCCGCGATCGAGAAGCAGCACGCGAAGGGCAAGAAGACCGCCCGCGAGCGCATCGAGCAGCTGCTCGACCAGGGCTCCTTCGTCGAACTCGACGAGTTCGTGCGGCACCGCACGACCGCGTTCGGCATGGAGAAGAACCGGCCTTACGGCGACGCCGTCGTCACCGGTACCGGCACGATCCACGGCCGCCAGGTCGCCGTCTACTCGCAGGACTTCACCGTGTTCGGCGGCTCCCTCGGCGAGGTCGCGGGCGAGAAGATCATCAAGGTCATGGAGCTCGCGCTCAAGACCGGCGTGCCGATCATCGGGCTCCTCGACTCCGGCGGCGCGCGCATCCAGGAGGGCGTCGTCGCGCTCGGCAAGTACGGCGAGATCTTCCGGCTCAACACCGCCGCGTCGGGCGTCATCCCGCAGATCTCGGTCATCCTCGGGCCGGCCGCCGGCGGCGCCGTCTACGGGCCCGCGCTCACCGACTTCGTGATCATGGTCGACAAGACCAGCCAGATGTTCGTCACCGGCCCCGACGTCATCAAGACCGTCACCGGCGAAGACGTGGGCATGGATGAGCTCGGCGGAGCCCGCACGCACAGCCAGCGCACGGGTGTCTCGCACTACATGGCCGACGACGAGGACGACGCCCTCGACTACGCCCGCGCGCTCATCTCGTTCCTGCCCGACAACAACCTCGTCGAGGCGCCGGTCTACGAGTCGGAGACCGCGCTCGAGATCACCGACGAGGACCGCCGGCTGAACACCGTCATCCCGGACTCGCCGAACCAGCCGTACGACGTCACGACGATCATCGAATCCCTCGTCGACAACGGGGACTTCCTCGAGGTCGCGCCGCTGTTCGCCCCCAACATCGTCGTCGGGTTCGCCCGCATCGAGGGCCGCAGCATCGGCATCATCGCCAACCAGCCGCAGGCGATGGCCGGCACCCTCAACATCGACGCCGGCGAGAAGGCCGCCCGCTTCGTGCGCTTCTGCGACGCGTTCTCGATCCCGATCCTCACCCTCGTCGACGTGCCCGGCTACCTGCCCGGCACCGACCAGGAGTGGACCGGCGTGATCCGCCGCGGCGCGAAGCTCATCTACGCCTACGCCGAGGCCACGGTGCCGCTCGTCACCGTCATCACCCGCAAGGCCTACGGCGGCGCCTACATCGTGATGGGCTCCAAGCAGCTCGGCGCCGACCTCAACTTCGCCTGGCCGACCGCCGAGATCGCGGTGATGGGCGGCCAGGGCGCGGTCAACATCCTCTACCGCGGCGAGATCAAGAAGGCGGAAGAGGCCGGTGAGGATGTCGCCGCCGTGCGCACCCGCCTCGCCAACGAGTACACCTACAACGTCGCGAACCCCTATCTCGCGGCCGAGCGGGGCGAACTCGACGGCATCATCGAGCCGGCCGCCACTCGCGTCGCGATCGTGAAGGCCCTGCGGGCGCTGCGCACCAAGCGCTCCTCGCAGCCGCCGAAGAAGCACGGGAACATCCCCCTCTGATGTCCGACGAGCAGAGCGCACCGGACATCCGCATCCTCGGCGGCGCCCCGAGCGACGAGGAGATCGCGGCCGTCACCGCGGTGCTCACCGCCGCCCTCGACGAACTCGCGGGCGAGAGCCGGCGGCGCGGAGACCGCGGACCGACGGCCTGGCAGGTCAGCCAGCGCGACATCCGGTCGCCCTTGCCGTTCGGCGCCTGGCGCGACTTCCGGGCCTGACCCGTCACGGAATCCGTCGCGGGGGCACGTGATTCCGTCGAATCCCTTGCCGCCCGGGGTCGGATCTGGCCGCGTTGTCCCCCGATTCGCGGTCGTGATCGGCGGAATCGACCCTATCGCCGCACGTTCGGGATTCCGAATGTCCCCCGAAATGACGACTTGGGGCCTCCGGAGTCCCCGGGTAGCTTGGGTACAGCAGGTGAGTCTCGCATCGCGAGTTCACCACCATGGATCGGCGACAAGGGTAAGCGTGCCGATCATGTGGGGGCGAGTCAGGGCGATATTCGGGTTGTCGCCCTGACTCGATTATTGGACGGGGCCGGATCATCGATCCGGCCCCGTTTCCATCTGCGACACAGGCGCACAGGTCATCCCGGAGGACGACGTCTCGGGCTTCCGGCTCCCATTAGAGTTGTCGCGACCCGCGCTCCCCGCACTGATCGAGGTACTCGTGACCGAAGCCGCCGTCCCGACGGCCTCCGCCCCCGCATCGGCGCGCCGCGGCGGCTGGCGTTCCCGCCTCGGACACGCGATGTACCTCGCCGCCGGCCGCATCGACTGGGCCGAGCCCGAGATCAAGGGACTCGCCCAGCTGGTGAAGCCCGGCGACACCGTCATCGACGTCGGCGCGGGTCTGGGCATGTACACGGTCCCGCTGTCCTACCTGATCGGCCCCACCGGGCGCATCGACTCGATCGACCCGCAGCCCCGCAACTTCCACGTCGTGCGGTTCCTCCGCGGCCTGGTCGGCACCGCCAAGGGCAAGCTCCGTCGGGTCGCGATGGGGCCGCAGCCGGGCGAGGGCGAGATCGTCGTGCCGATCAACGGTCCGTTCCCGATCTTCGGCCACGGGCACCTCCGTCCGGTCGGCACTCCCTCCGACCGCCGCGTGCACCGCGTGCACACCGACATCGACACGATCGACGACTGGGTGCAGCGCGAGGGTCTCCGCCGCGTCGCGTTCATCAAGATCGACGTCGAGGGCTTCGAGCCGCTCGTCGTCGAAGGCGCGCGCGGCGTCATCGATCGCGACCGGCCCAGCCTGCTGATGGAGATCGAGGACCGCCACCTCGTGCGGTACGACCGCGATGCGGCCGGGTTCCTCGCCGAGATCGCGGAGCGGTGGCCCGAGTACCGCATGTACACCTGGGTCGACGGCGCGTGGACGCGCACCGAGAAGGTGCGCCCCGAGGTGCGGAACTACCTGTTCGCCACCGAGCGAGTGCTGCCCTAAGCCGCGTCAGGCGACGCGCGGGATCTCGAGCCAGAGTTCCACTTCGTCGTCGTCCAGGGAGTCGCCGAGCAGGCTGGCACTCCCGTCGTCGCTCGAGCGCAGCCCGACGACCGTCACCGCGACGTCCGACCCTTCGGGCACGGTGCGGGCGATGACCTTGTCGGCGTTCGTGCGGCGCAGGGCGTCGGCGAGAGCGCCCAGCACGCGGTCGAGCTCGTCGCCCTCGAGGTCGTCGATCCCGCCCTCGTCGAGCAGCGTGACCGTCGTGCCGCGCCGGCGGGCCAGCATCACCTGCTCGCGCACGGCGTCGTTGAGCAGCTTCCGCCCGCGGATCTCGTCGCGGATCGCGCCCTCGAGGTGGAGGCATTCGGCCCGCTGCGCGGCGGTGAGATCGCCCCCGCTCTGCTGGATCGTGCGCAGCATCGGGAGGGCCATGACCGTGGTCTGGCCGAGACGGAACTGCCGCTCGTTGAGGTGCGCCTCCTGCGCGGCCTGCCACTCCGCCGCCCCGCGCTCGGCGATCGCGAAGCGCTGCGAGTCCCGCACCGCCTTCGCGAGCGCGTTCGTGAGCAGATGGGCGACGCCCACCCAGGACGCGCTGCCGATGACGCCGAGGCTGGCGAGACCGCCGGGGCCCGCCCAGAGGATCGTCTGCACGACGAGGAACCCGATCCCGACCCAGGCGAAGGCCGGCCGGCGGCGCACGGCGGTGATCGTCATGAGCGTGCCGACCGCGGCGACGTACCAGGTGGCGTAGCCGTTGCCGCCGGGGCGTTGCGGGTCGAGCACCGAGCTGACCAGCAGGGGCAGCACGACGGTGATCCCCACGGCGAACGCGGCGAGCCAGATCGGCATCCGCGGGCGCTTGTCGGGCACGAGCACCGCGAAGGTCGCGACCGCGTAGATCGCCAGCGCGGCGATCACCGGCCCGTCCGACGAGGCGAAGCCGAACGGCAGCGAGTAGACCCCGAGCACGATCAGGTACCCGGAGAACAGCGCCGCCACGAGGACGATCAGCGGCCGGGGCACGGTCACTCTCATGCCGGGGCCTCGACGTCCTGCGGGACGCTCTCGGTCGCCTCGGTCGGCTCGCCGTCCCAGCTCAGGGTCACCACGGTCCCCTCGCCGGGAGCGGTGTCGATGCGCGCCTGACCGCCCGCGCTCGCCACCCGTTCGAGGATCGACACGCGGACGCCGAGACGCTCCGTCGGGATCAGCTCGGGGTCGAATCCGGCGCCCTTGTCCCCGATCTCGATCGTGAACGCCTGGTGACCGTGCGAGCGAACGTCGACCCAGCGCTCCACGTCGGTGCCGGCGTGCTGGAGGCTGTTGACCATGGCCTGCACGGTCGCCGAGTAGGCGGCCTCGGCGACGTGCACCGGGATGAGGCACCACTCCTCCGCGAAGGTGCGCACGGTGAACGTCTGGGACATGCTGTCGGCCGCGCTCACGATCCGCTGCGCGACCATCTCGCCCGAGACCGTCGCCTCGGAGTCGGGCGCGACGGCGACCGCCTCGCGCAGATGACCGATCGCGTTGCCCGCCATCGTCGCGGCGAGCGCCTTGGCCTCCGGGCTGAACGCGCGCGCCGCGGAGAGCAGCGTCGTCAGCACGCTGTCGTGCACGATCGAGTCGACCTGCACGCGTTCGGCCTCCGTCGCGTGCTGCCGCACGGCGTGGGAGTAGCGCTCGAGCGCGTTCTGCTGCGCCGTGTCGACCCCGCTCGCGGCGGTCCTCAGCACCGCGATCATGATCAGGATGCTGCCGCCGAGCAGGATCGAGTAGACCGAGTCGAGCAGGGCCCGGCCGACCTCGGTGCCGCCGCCCGGCGGGGTGACCCGGATGATGCCGTAGAGGATCGGCGTGCCGACGGTGTAGACGACGGCGATCGGCAGTTCCATCGCGACCGAGGCCATCGTGGTCGCGATGGTCAGCAGGAAGTAGAGCCAGTAGCTCTCGTCCTGCTGCACCGCGGTGTCGACGTCGATCACCGCGAACGGCCAGCTGACGAGCGCGATCAGGTAGACGACGGCGAACCCGACGTAGGTCGAACGCACCATCCGCTTGAGGATCGCGGCGATCGCGCAGGCGACGAGCGACGCGATCAGCAGCGTCAGGATGGCGACGTTCCAGGCGGGCGCCATGTTGGGCAGCTGCGTCAGCTGCAGCGGGATCGACTGGAGGAAGAAGGCCGCGCCGATCACGGCGGCGAGACGCGCGACGGCGGCGTCGACGCGGAGCAGGCTGAGCGGGTTGCGTACCGGGCGCCCGAACGCGGGCTGGCCGGCGAGCTGGTTAGGAGTCGCCACCGTCGGGGTCGAGACCCGGCAGGATGCCGTCCTCGACCGCGCGGCGGAGCAGGTCGACCTTCGTCGGGGCCGGGCGACCGACCTCGACGTACTTCACGCGGATGCGGTCGAGGTACTCCCGGGCCGTCGAGTAACCGATCCCCAGTTGCTCGGCGGCGAGCTTGAGCGGCAGTCCGGAGGCGTACAGGTGGAGGATCTCCCGTTCGCGACGCCCGAGCTGTGCCTTGGCGAAGTCGCGGTCGGCGTCGATCGCGGTGGCCCATTCGAGGTTGTTCAGCACGTCGCCCCGCGCGACGGTGGCCGCGGCGGCGATGACGGTCTTCGTGGCCGACGACTTCGGGATGACGCCCGCGGCGCCGGCGGCGAGCGCCTCGCGCACGAGCCCGACCCGGTCGGCGATGCTGTGGATGAGGACGGCCGCGCCGGCCCCCTGGACGCGCTTGACGTTGTCGGTGACGCTCGAGCCGTCGCCGAGCGACAGGTCGAGCACGACGACGTCGACCTCGCGGCCCGCGAGCAGCGTGAGCAGCTCGGCGACGTTGGCGCCGACGGCGACGACGTCGTAGCCGTCATCGGCGAACGCGGCCTTCAGGCCGAGACGCACGGACTCGTGATCGTCGACGATCGCGACGCGGACTCCCGAGGTGTCGCGAGCGCCCGAGGATTCGGACGCCGGGGAACGGTCGACCGTCTGCGACATGCTCATCCCGTTCTCCCCCGCTGGCCGGACGAAACAGCATCCGGGCGGTCCTGATCCGTCCCCCATCGTACTCTCACGCGTGACAGACGAACCGATCTATCCACACCCCGTCTTCAGGCGACACGATCAGGAACGGACGAAGGTGCCGACCGCCTCGACGTGGTGCGTGTGCGGGAACAGGTCGAGAGCGCGCAGCCCGGTCAGCTCGTACCCGGCTCCGGTCAGGAGCGCGACATCGCGCGCGAACGCGACCGGGTCGCAGGCGACGTAGACGATCTGCGCGGGTCCCACCGCGGCGAGGGGCTCGATCACCGACGCCCCCGCGCCGGACCGGGGCGGATCGAGCACGACGGTGGCGGCGGCGAGGCGCGCCCGCTCCCCCGCCGAGGCGGCCGCGAGCGTGCGCACGTACGACTCGACGCGGGCCGTCACCACAGCCGCCCCCAGCCACTCGGCGAGGTTCTCGGCGGCGTGCTCCGTCGCCCGCTCGTCGGACTCGACCGAGGTGATGCGCACCCCCGCCCCGAACCTGTCGCCGACGGCCGCCGCGAGCAGGCCCACGCCGCCGTACAGGTCGAGGTTCGCGGCCTTGGGATCGAACACGGCTGGGTCGATGGCCTCCTGCACGGCGGCGCTCAGCGTCTCCGGCGCCGCGGCGTGCACCTGCCAGAAGCCCGTGTCGTCGACGCGGAACTCCCGGTCGCCCACGCGTTCGCGGATGACGGTGGGCTTCTGCGCGCCGATGACCAGCCGGGCGCCGTCACCGACGCTCGGAGCGAGGATCGTGACCGTGCCCGCCCCCGGCATCCGCTCGGTCAGCGGGGCGTGCTCACGCACGGCGTCGACGGCGAGCGGGAGGTCGGCGACGGCGATCACGCGGTGCGAGCGTGCGCCGTAGGGTCCGAGTCGGCCGTCGTCGCCGACGTGCAGCCGCTCGCGCGTGCGCCAGCCGGTTCCCTTGGGCTCGCCCGGGAGGGCCTCGACGGTGATCTCGCGATCGATCTTCGCCATCCGGCTCAGCGCATCGGCGAGCACGCCGGCCTTCAGTTCGCGCTGGAAGGCGAGGTCGATGTGCCCGTAGTCGGCGCCGCCGGGGCGGCCCGCCGGGTCGCGATCGACGGACGCCTCCGCCCAGACGTGCGGGCGGCGGTGCGGGCTCGGCTCGAGGACCCGGACGGTGTCGGCCCGCCAGAAGCTCTTCTTCGCATCGTCGGTGACGCGCGCGACGAGCCTCTCGCCGGGGATCGCGTCCGCGACGAAGACCACCCGGCCCTCGTGCCGCGCGACGGACTCGCCGCCGTGGGCCATGTTGGTAGCCTCGACCTCGATCTCACGGCCCTGCATGTCGCCCATTCGAGCCAGCTTAGGAGGGTGTCCTGCACCTCTACCTCGCCTCCACCTCCCCGGCCCGTCTCGCGACGCTCCGCGCCGCCGGCATCGAGCCGGTCGCGATCGCCCCCGGAGTCGACGAAGAGGCCGCCGTCGCCGCCGCCGGGCCGCTGTCGCCACCCGACATGGTGATGCTGCTCGCCCGCCTCAAGGCGGAGGCCGTCGCGGAGGCCCACCCCGGGCTCGACGGCCTCGTCTTCGGCGGCGACTCCGCGTTCGAGTTCGACGGCACGGTGTACGGCAAGCCGCACCTGCCCGAGGTGGCCCGCACCCGCTGGCTCGCCCATCGCGGACGCTCCGGCCGCCTGCACTCGGGGCACTGGCTCATCGACACGCGCACCGGTCGCGCGGTCGGCGCCCCGGCCGTCGCGACGGTGAACTTCGCCGACGACATCACCGACGACGAGATCGACGCCTACATCGCGACCGGTGAGCCCCTGGAGGTGGCCGGAGCCTTCACGATCGACAGCAAGGGCGCCGCCTACATCGCGTCGATCGAGGGCGACCCCCACGCGGTCGTCGGGCTGAGCATCCCGCTCCTGCGCGACCTCACCCGACGCCTCTCGATCGACTGGCACGAACTCTGGAACCGGTGATCCCCGACTGAGGCGACGCCGGCATCCGCTCGTCTCCTCTGTGGGCGCCCACCGCGTCTCGCGACGCTTTCTGTGGGACCCCGACAAAAGCACGGGGGACGACGAAAGATAGGCTCGGGAGTTATGGCCGTCGCCCCCGCACGTCGAATCACCAAGGTCCTCATCGCCAACCGCGGGGAGATCGCCGTCCGGGTCATCCGGGCCGCGCGCGACGCGGGGATCGGCTCGGTCGCGGTCTACGCCGACCAGGACCGGGACGCGCGGCACGTGAAGCTCGCCGACGAGGCCTACGCGCTCGACGGCACCACCTCGGTCGAGACCTACCTCGTCATCGAGAAGCTGCTCTCCGTCGCCCGCCGCTCGGGCGCGAACGCCGTGCACCCGGGCTACGGGTTCCTCGCCGAGAACGCCGACTTCGCCCGCGCCGTCATCGAGGCGGGGCTCATCT
>CAZPJC010000033.1:14188-20475 GCA_964586645.1 uncultured Schumannella sp. | reverse complement strand
TCCTCCGCGGCAGCAAGCGCCTCTTCCTCCGACGCGAACACGGGTGTCGAGGACGGCGTCGGGGGCAACGTGGGCAGCGGGGTGCCCCCGCCGCATCCCGACAGCGCGAGCATTCCGAGCACCGCCACCGCACCGAGAACCCTTCGCATGGCCCCCACCGTAGCGAGGCGACCCCGACGACCCGGGAGATATCCACATCCCAGAATCACCCTCGTACCACCCCCCGATCGGTCTCCGGAGGTGAGCCTGTGAAGGACGCGCCCCGTAGAGTGAAAGCGCGGATGAGGGGAAATGCGCGTGGACGAATCAGGACTCGACGAGCTTCTCGACGCGGCATCCCATCTGGTCGTCGAGGACGGATTCGACGCCGTCTCGATCCCGCGGATCGCGCTGCAGGCGGCGATGTCCGAGGATCAGGTGCTCACCCACTTCGGGTCCCTCGAGGATCTCCTCGTGACGATGCTCAACCGCGAGTTCACGGCGCTCTGGCGCGACATCCTCGACGACATCGACCGCGACCCGCGCGGCGGACTGCTGTCGCACATCTACCGCTACACGATCTCGGGCGTCTACGAACGGCCTCTCGTGCGCGCCCTCTACCTCGCCGACCGTGACGGGCTCAACACGATCATGCGGTCGACGCACGGGTTCGCCTACGTGCCCGAACTCGGGGTGCGGGCGGAGTTCATCGTGCGCATGCAGGCAGCTGGGATGGTCCGTCCCGAGGTCGACGCCCGGAACCTGTCGGCGGTGCTCTCGGCCGTCTCGGCGGGAGCCGCACTGACCGCGCCGCACTCGCAGCTCGACGACGTCAACGAGGGGCTGTTCGAGCTGCTGAGCGCGTCGGTCGACGCCGACGTCGAGGACACCTCGCCGGGCAAGATCACCTTCGTCGAGTACGCGATGAGCCTGGCCGCCCCCGAGGGTCGTGGCTAGGCTCGGCGCATGAGCGACTCGACCTCCGCCACCCCTGATCTCGCCGGACTCTCCGCGATCGGCAAGACCATCTGGTGGATGATCCTGCTGCGCGGCATCTTCGCGATCCTGTTCGGCATCCTCGCGATCGTCTTCCCCGACGCGACACTCGTGGCCCTCGCCATCCTGTTCGCGGTCTACGCGATCCTCGACGGCGTGACCTCGATCGCGCACGGGATCCGGATGCGCTCCCGCTCGCCGCGGTGGGGGTGGCTCATCGTGCAGGGCATCCTCTCGGTGCTCGCCGGTCTGATCGCCGCGTTCTTCCCGGTGCTCACGGGACTGTTCGGCGCCCTCGTCGTCGTGTACCTGATCGCGTTCTGGGCGGTCTTCACGGGCATCGCCGGGTTCCGCGCCGCACACGCGATGACGGATGGCGGCCGCCGCGTGTGGGCGTACGTCGCGGCCGCGCTGAGCGTGCTCTTCGGGATCGCACTCGCGGTGATCGCGGCGGTGAGCCCGGGGGGTGCGGTGTCGGCCCTCGTGCTCGTGATCGGCGTGTACGCGATCATCGCCGGGGTTCTGCTGATCGCGTTCGCGATCTCGGCTCGGTCGACGGCGCGGCGGGTGCTCTCCTCCGCCGTCTGATCCGTCCTTCCCAGGTCGCCGTGGGGTGAGTTGTGAACGGAACGCTCGTTCGCCGTAGAACATACGTTCGAAGGTTGCGAGGATGGGGTCATGCCTGTTCTCGATCTCCTCGACGTCGCTCCGGCGACGCTCGACGACGCCGCGTTGACGCGTGCGCTGTCGTCGCTCGGGGAGCTGCGGCAGCGGGTGGATGTCGCCGTGTCGGCGTTGTCGGCGGAGATCGCGCATCGTTCCCGGGTCGAGCACGGGTTGCAGGGGCTGGCGCAGAAGTCGGGGGTCCGCACCGCCGAACGACTCGTGCAGCATCTGACCGGGGTGGATGCCCGCGGAGCCCGATCGCTCATCCAGGTCGGGGAACTGCTCACCGCGGATGCCGTCCCCTGGCTGGCGCCGGTGAGCACCGCCCTCGATGGCGGGCGGGTGTCGATCGCGCAGGCCGACGTCATCCGGGCCGGGTTGGGCGCTCCGAACGGTGAGGTCGCGGCGGATGACCTCACCGACGCCGCGGCGCGGCTGACCGCCCTCGCCCCCTCGGTCACGGTCGAGCAGCTGGCCGCCCACGCCCGCCAGGCCCGAGACGATCTCGACACCGCGGGAGTGGCGGACCGGGAGCGCCTTCTGCGCGAGAAGCGTTACCTGTCGCTCACGCCGACCGGCGACGGGATGACCCGGCTGTCCGGGCTGCTCGACCCCGAATCGGCGGCGATCGTCGGGGCCGCGTACGACGCCGCCACCTCACCACGCCGCGGCGGGGTCAGGTTCGTCGACCCCGAGACCCGGGCCGCGGCCGACGCGGTGGCGGCCGATCCCCGCACGACCGGGCAGATCGCCCTCGACACCTTCGTCGACCTCATCCGGGTCGGCACCGCCGCCGACCCGGGGAAACTCCTCGGCGCGAAACGGCATGCCGTGCGAGTACTGGTCACCGCCCGCGACCTCACCACCGGCGACGGGGTCGGGTTCCTCGACGGGCAGACCGACGGGATCTCGATCGCCACCGTCGAACGCCACGTCTGCGACACCGGCATCCTGCCGATCCAGTTCGACCCCACCACCCGCGACCCGCTGCGTCTCGGACGGGAGCAGCGGCTGTTCACATCACGGCAGCGGGAAGCGCTCGTCGTCCGAGACGGCGGCTGCCGATTCCCCGACTGCGACCGGCCACCCTCCTGGACCGAGACCCACCACACGACCCCCTGGTCACGCGGCGGCCCCACCGACATCGACCACGGCATCCTGCTCTGCCGCCACCATCACCACCTCGTCCACGACAACGGCTGGGGCATCGAACGCGACACCGACCACGGATTCGTCGCCATCCCGCCGCCCGGCGTCGACCCGCAACAGACCCCCATCCCGATGCCCAGCAGATCCCGCGCCCTCACCCGACTCCCCCGCACCTAGAAGCAGCGTGGGAGGAGTCTGCCCGGCCCGGGTTCGCGGGTTCGACCGCTCGGCGATTCCGGGGGTCAGCGCGGCTCGACGCGGAAGCGCCGCAGCTCGAGGGCGGGATTGATGCGACGCACCTCGGCGAGGCGTGCGGGCGAGATCCAGGCGACCCCGACATCCGTCGACTCGCCGACGGTCACCAGCTCCACCCCCATCGGGTCGACGATCATGCTGTTCCCGGCGCCGATCGGCGGGGCGTGGTCGGCGGCCGCGACGTAGACGGTGTTCTCGATCGCCCGGGCCGTCACCAGGGTGCGCCAGTGGTGCTCCTTGAGCGGGCCACGCACCCACTCGCTCGGCAGCAGCACCAGATCGGCGCCGGCATCCACCAGGCGTCGCGTCACCTCGGGGAACCGCACGTCGTAACAGGTCTGCAGTCCGACAGTGAACCCGCCGAACGCGAAGAGCGGAGCATCCGGCTCGATCGCGCCCGCGACGATGCGGCCGCTCTCGCGCATCCCGAACGCGTCGTAGAGGTGGATCTTGCGGTAGCGCGCCACGATCTCGCCCGCGGAGTCCAACGCGACGAGGGTGTTCGACACCCGGTCGACCTCACCGGGAACCGACTCGATCATGCCGACGACCAGGTGGATGCCCAGGTCCTCGGCGATCACGGCGAGGGCCTGCACGAACGCGCCGTCGAGCGGCTGCGCGTGCTCCGGCCAGTCCGCACCGAGCGCCGGGGTGAAGTAGGAGGAGTACTCGGGGAAGACGACCAGGCGGGCGCCCCGCGCGGCGGCGCCGTCCGCAAGCCGCCGGATGGCGTCGAGGTTGGCGGCCTCGTCGGCGCCCGGCGCGAACTGGGCGACCGCGATCGCCGTCGCCGTCGCCGTCGCCGTCGCGGTCGAAGCCGGATCCACCGTCATGGCCCCAGGCTACGCGCGGCGGCGGGGGCGCGGTGGGCCGACCGACCCGCCCCGGCACAGACGAAGAGCCCGATCGCGAGGACCGGGCTCTTCGTTCGCCGGCAGCGCGTGCCGGAGGCTGGGCGTGTCAGCTGACGCGCGTGGTGGGGTCGTCGACCTCGGTCACACGCTGCTGGACGCGCTCACCGGTGACCGAATCGGTCCCGGTGCGCGACGTCGTGACCGACTGACGGCGACGCATCAGCATCACCAGACCGATCACGAAGACGATCAGGCCGGCACCCATCAGGATGTAGCCGATCATGTCGAGGTTCACGACCTCGGTTTCGAAGTTCAGGGCGAAAACCAGAATCGCGCCGATCACGAACAGAACAACGCCAGTTCCGATACTCATGTCCATACCTTCCGTTGGGGCCCGCAGGCCGACAAGGCCCGGAGGCCACTGCCAACGGTAGGGACCGGCAGCACTCGGCACGTACGGGTTGACTTCCCAGGCAAGTACAGGGTCGAGGGATGCTCACCCCGTCGAACGCGGGCTCAGGCGGTCATCCCGCCCTCGACCGGCAGCACCATGCCGGTGGTGTGGCTCGCCCGATCGCTGAGCAGCCAGGCCGCCGCGTTCGCCACCTCGGTGCCGGTGCCGATCTTGTGCAGCGGCATGACGGCGAGACGCTTGTCCATCGCCGACGGATCCCGCTCGAGCATCGCGTCGATCATCGCCGAACGCGTCGGGCCGGGAGCGACCGAGTTGACCCGGATGCCGAGCGGCCCGTTGTCGTGGGCCGCGCTGCGCGTCAGCCCGATGACGGCGTGCTTGGTCGCCTGGTAGACGCCGAGACCGGTGTTGCCCTTGTAGCCGCCGACGCTCGACGTGTTGACGATCGAACCGAACCCCTGGGCGCGCATCACGCGCAGCTCCTCGCGCAGGCAGAGCCAGACGCCCTTGACGTTGACCTCCATGACGCGGTCGAAGTCCTCCTCCGACACCTCGTGCAGCAGCCCGACCTGCCCGATGCCGGCGTTGTTGAAGGCGCCGTCGAGTCGGCCGTACGCCTCAACGGTCGCGTCGACCATCCGGGCGACGTCGGCGCCCGAGGTGACGTCGCCGACGACGACCTGCACTTCGTGGCCCGCGTCGCGGAGCTCGGTGGCGACCGCCTCGAGCGCATCCGCCGAGCGGGCGGAGAGGACGAGTCGCGCCCCCTCCTCGGCGAACACGCGCGCCGCCTCGAGGCCGATGCCGGTGCTCGCACCGACGATGAGGACGGCCTTGCCGTCGAGCAGTCCGGTGGTCATGAGGTCTCCTTGGTCGGTTCGAGAACAGGTGGCTAGTCGCGGAAGACCAGCGGCTCGCCCTGGTAGAGGCTCAGCCCGCGGGTCTCGGTTTCGGTCAGGGCGCGCGGGACGCGGGTCGTCAGGTCCATGATGACGACCGACACTCGCGCGATGAAGTAGGTGACTCCGGCGCCGTCGCCGACCCGGGAGTCCATCGTGAGGCTGCGCGAGCCGATCTTCGACAGCCACACCTCGGCGACGACGTCCTGGCCGGCGTAGGGCATCTCGGTCGTGTACTCGAACCGCTGGCTCACCGTCATCGTGAACGTGCCGGTGCCGAGCAGCGCGAGAACGGGCGGGTCGCCGGGCGGGAAGTGCTCCGGCTTCTCGGGCAGGCCGAGCAGGCGGATGCGGGCCTCCTCCGCGAGCCGCACCGCGGCGACGTTGTTCACGTGCCGGTACTGGTCCGTGTCGGCCCACCGCAGGCCGAGCGTCGTGCGCAGGATCTCAGGCATACCCGACGGTCCGTCCCGCCGTGAGCGCGGCCTTCGCGGCGGCACCGAGCAGCGACGCGTCGTTGCTCATCATCGTGAACGTGTAGCCGGCGTCGACGGCGGCCTGCACCGACGCCGCGCTCGCCCCGCCGGCGTTGCCGATCGGGATGCCGGCCGCCCGCGTGTCACGGATGGCGCCGGCGATCAGCGCCACGACATCCGGATGGTCCTCGCTCTTGCCCTCGCTCGTCGAGAGGTCGGCCGCGCCGATCAGCAGCGCGTCCACCCCGTCGACCGCGGCGATCGCGCCGGCGTTCCGGGCGGCCACGGCGCTCTCGATCTGCGGGATGAGCACGACCTCGTCGTTGCCGTAGCGGAGGTACTCCTCGCGCGGCAGCGCCCCCCAGGCCCCGGCCCGCGAGGTGCCGCCGACGCCCCGCGTGCCGCGCGGCGGGAAACGCACCGCCGCGGCGGCGGCCTCGGCCTGCGCGACGCTGTCGACGTGCGGCAGCATGATGCCCTCCGCGCCGGCGTCGAGGATGCGCTGCACGATCCCGCCCTCGAGCGACGGGATGCGCACGATCGGCGACACCCCGGTGAGCAGGGCGACCCCGATGTGCCGGTAGGCGGTCTCGAGGTC
>CAZPJC010000033.1:2052-14088 GCA_964586645.1 uncultured Schumannella sp. | reverse complement strand
AGCTGCTGGTGCGGCCCGATGCCCTGCGTCGTGTGGATCGTCGGCGGCGGGATGACGCAGATCGACGGGGTCGCGATCTCGCGGCTCTCGTCGGGCCGCCACCGCGACGAGTCCGGGCCCCAGGGGTAGCGGATGTGGTGGATGAAGGCGCCCTTCACCGCGAGCGAGATCTGCTCGAAGTCGTCGTGGTAGTGCGGCGACAGCTTGAGCGGGTCGCGCGGTGTCGGCTCCTCGGCGAGGAAGTTCACCATCACGTTCGTGGTGCGGAAGATGCGCCCGAACCGCCCCTCGGCGATCGGGGTGTCGGCGAGCTTGTATACGCGCAGCCGGAACCCGCCGACCGGGTCGGGCCACTCGCCGAGCGGGGCCGCCCGCAGGTCGGGCTCGGCGTAGGCGCCGGCGTTGAGCGCACCTTCGCGGAGGTCGTCGGCGACGACGGAGAACAGCCGGATGAGCACCCCGTCGGCGAGCACCTCGATCGACGAGTCCCCCGGCGGGACGACGACGAACGCCTCCTCGCGCACCTCTTCCGACGCGCTGCCCGTGGTGACGCGGATCGGGGCACTCTCCGAGTACTGCAGCACGACGTACTCGTCGGACTGGGCGGTGCGGGCGAAGACATCCCCCGCCTTCGCCTGCGTGTACGACACGACGAGGGTCGCGCTGCGCGCGTTCCAGGTGCGGCTGCCGAGTTCGGTGGTCGCGCTCGGCGGCAGGGTCAGGAACTCGATCCACTGCGACGGCTTGATCGGCGTCGACGGGTCGACGGTGACGGTGGGCGCGGCGGCGGCGAGCTTCGAGCGGATGTCGTCGGCGGCGTACTGGGTGACCACGGGGTCTTCTCCTTCGAAGGGGGTTACAAAGTCACGCCGGCGAGGCCCTTGAGCCCCAGCATCCGGCGCGCGTCGTCGGGGGTGGCGATCTCGCGGCCGAGGTCTTCGACCACCCCGCGGATCTTCTCCACCTGCTGGGCGTTGCTCTCGGCGAGCCGGCCCTTGCCGATCCACAGGCTGTCCTCGAGGCCGACGCGCACGTGGCCGCCGAGCCAGGCGGAGTGGGTGGCGAACTCGAACTGCGCGCGCCCCGCGGCGAAGGCCGAGAACTGGTAGTCGTCGCCGAAGAGCTTGTCGGCGATCGCGACCATGTGGTCGAGGTTGGCGTGGTCGGCGCCGATGCCGCCGAGGATGCCGAACACGCCCTGGATCATGAACGGCGGCTTCGCGAGCCCCTTCTCGGCGAAGTAGGCGAGCGAGTAGAGGTGCCCGATGTCGTAGCACTCGAACTCGAACCGGGTACCGCGCTCCTCGCCCAGCGACCTCAGCACGTGCTCGATCGTCGCGAACGAGTTGATGAACGGATGGGAGTAGGTGCCGAGCACGTACGGCTTCTCCCAGTCGTGCTTCCACTCGGTGACCTTGTCGGCGATCCCCGAGTAGACGAAGTTCATCGACCCCATGTTGAGCGAGGCGAGTTCGGGCGAGAACCGCACGGCACCCGCGAGGCGCTCCTCGATCGTCATCTGCGACGAGCCGCCGGTGGACATGTTGATGACGACATCCACCTCGGAGAGGATCGCCGGGATGATCTCCTCGAAGATCGACGCCTCGAACGCCGGGCGCCCGTCGGGGTGCCGGGCGTGGAGGTGGATGATCGCCGACCCCGCCGCGGCGGCCTCGAGCGACGCCTGCACGACCTGCTCCGCCGAGAGCGGCAGGTAGTCGCTCTGCGACGGCACGTTGACGCTGCCGGTGACCGCGGTGCTGATGATCACCTTCTCCGCACGCTGCACGGCTACTTCGCCTTCGGCGAGTCTTCGAGACCGAGCAGGTAGGCGGTGTTGTGGCAGATCATCTGGCGGATGTCCTTCTCGGAGATCCCGTGGTCGAGCAGGTTCTGGATGACGTTGATGTAGCCGTCGACCGGGTAAGGGTTGGCCAGCTGCCCGAGGTCGGAGTCGATGATGGTGCGCTCCGGCCCGATCTTCTCGATCCAGTCGACGAGTTGCTGAATGGGGAACCCGGGCGCTGGGACGCCCGGGTGGTACATGGACATCTCGTGCTCGACGTAGGCGCCGTAGGAGAGCAGCTCCTCGACGTCGCCGTCCGACGCTCCGATGATGAAGTCGGGGTGGTGCAGGATGAGGCGCTTCACGCCGTTCTCCTTCGCGGTGGCGAAGTACGCCTTCTGCGATTCGACGTCGAGGTGGCCGCCGGTCATGAGGATGCCGGCCTCGGCGACGAGCTGGGTGACCCGCACGGCTTCGGCGGAGACGTTGCCGTCCGCGGCGTAGATCGACTCCTCCTTCTCCTCGAGATTGGATCCCGCGGTGGGGAAGCCGTCGTCGTGGCTATGCGCCTCGATGTGCCGCGCGGCGGAGACCGTCGGCCCCCACACCGCCTTGCCGCCCATCTGGATGGCGACCGCGACCGCCGACGGGTTCACGCCACCGACCTCGGAGTTGAGGGCGACCCCGCCGTAGGCCGGCGTGGGCGCGTCCTTGAGCAGGTCGCGCATCGCGAGCAGGTCGAACACCGTGTTGTGGTGGTGCGACTTGATCAGGATCGCGCGCATGCCGATCGTCGCGGCGTCGTACGAGGCCTCGACGTGGTTGAGCTTGCGCGGGAACGGGCTCGGTCCCGAGTGGGTGTGCAGGTCAACAGCCCCCTCGAGCACCTTGAGAAGAGCGGGTGACGGCGTGGGCCGGGCGTCGGTGGCTTCCATCCGACTACCTCCTTGTGTTCGGATTCTGCAACGTGGCGTTCATATTACGGATCATGCCCCGATCTGTCCAACTCCGCTCTCCCACGCCCCGAACGTCGACTTCTTCGGCGTCTTTGCAGGACGAGGGCCGCTCGAACGGCCCATACGGTCCGGGTTGACGAGAGCCGGGACGTACGCTTATGTTCGTATTCTGAAATCGCAGATTGCATTTCGAACAAGACCTCGACGAGGAGGTGACCCTGTGATGAACGCCTCGATCGCCCCCGAGAACGCGGCCGGCGACGCCGAGCTGCTGGCACTGCCCGACGCCGACCGGGGCTCCATCCAGTCGATCGACAGAGCCGCCCTCGTGCTCGGCCTCCTCGACCAGCACACCCGCACCCTCTCCCCCGCGGTCGTCGCCGAACGGCTCGGCATGAACCGCACGACGGCGCACCGGTACCTGCAGTCGCTGCAGGCCTCGGGCTTCCTCGACGCCGGCTACGGGCTCGGCCCGCTCTTCGACCAGCTCTCCGCGCTCATCTCGGGCCGGCAGCAGATCCTCGACCTCGCACCGGGCATCATGCGCCAGCTCTCCGACGCCACCGGGCTCACCGCCGTGCTGTCCTTCCTCGGGCGCTCGGGCGCCGTCGTGACGCTCGTCGAGGAGGCGAACACCGGCACGATCATCCTCACCGTGCGAGTCGGCACGGTGCTCGAGGTGCGAGCCGCCCAGTCGCGCATGCTGCTGGCGTTCCAGTCCGACCCCGGCGTGGTCGCCCGCGTGCACGCCGAACTCCCCCCCGACGAGCGTCGCACCGAGACCGACGCCCTCGCCCGCGTGCGACGGGAGCGCATCGCCTGGGCCGACCTGGGCCGCATCGGCCTCGCCTCGGTCGCCGCCCCGGTGTTCGGATCCCGCGACATCCAGGCCGCGATGGCCCTGCTCGGCACCAGCCCGGTGCTCTCCCCCGACGACGTGGCCGACCGGGTCACCCTGCTGCGCGAGGCCGCCGACCGGCTCAGCAGCCTGCTCGTGACGTGACCGCCCCGACTCCCGAAAGACCGCACATGACGACCTCGAACCCGCCGACGGCGCTCCGCCGCCGCCCGAACGCGAACTGGCTCCTGCTGATCCCGTCGCTCGCGCTGCTCACCGCGATCCTGCTCGTGCCGCTCTTCCAGAGCCTGCTCCGCAGCCTGCAGCGGTCCGTCACCGAGGGCGGCGGCTGGACTCTCGACAACTACGTGAAGCTGTTCACCGACGGCGTGACCATGACGGTGCTCGGGCGCACGGCATCCACCGCCCTGATCGTGACGCTCGTCGCCTTCCTGCTCGGTTACCCGTACGCGTACTTCATGACGCGCGTGAGCGACCGCACCCGCGCGGTGCTGCTCGTGATCGTGCTCATCCCGTTCTGGACCTCGGTCATGGCGCGCAACTTCGCCTGGCTGACGATCCTCCAGCGCGGCGGCCCGGTGCACACGGTGCTCACCTGGATCGGCCTCGGCGACGTGCAACTCGTCGGGTCGCAGATCGGCGTGACGATCGCGATGAGTCAGGTGCTGCTGCCGTTCATGGTGCTGCCGCTGTTCAGCGCGCTCAGCGGGATTGACAGGAAGCTGCTGCTCGCCGCCCGCGGCCTCGGATCGTCGCCGCTCGTCGCCTTCTGGAAGATCTACTGGCCGCTCTCCCGCGGCGGGGTGGTCGCCGGTCTCATCCTCGTGTTCACGCTGAGCCTCGGCTTCTACGTCACCCCCGCCCTGCTCGGCTCGCCGCAGCAGTCGCTCATCGCCCAGCTGCTCGCGCAGCGCACCACCCAGCTGCTCGACTTCGCCGGCGCCGGCGCCCTCGGGATCCTCGTGCTCGTCGTCACCCTCGCGCTGGTCGCCTGGGCGAACCGAGTCGGCGGGACCATCTCGGCGATCGGCGTCGTCGCCACCTCCGGATCGAAGGGCCGCTGATGAGCACCGTGATCGAACCCGGTACCGAGACCGCCTACGTCACGGCCGGACGGAAGGGCCGTCGCCGCCGCGACCGCTCGGTCGACCCCATCCCGTGGTGGCTGGCGGTCGTCGGCATCCTCGTCGCGGGCTACTTCATCCTGCCGACCCTGTTCGTCATCCCGATGAGCTTCGGCAGCGCGGGCAGCTTCCAGTTCCCGCCGAAGGAGTGGTCGCTCGACCTGTACCGCAACTTCTTCACGAACCCGAAGTGGATCGGCTCCCTCGGCAACTCGCTCGTCGTCGCCGTGCTCGCCTCGATCCTCGCGACGATCGTCGGCACCGCCGCGGCGCTCGGCCTCAACAACCTGACCGGCCGGCTGTCGCAGTTCGTGCGCACGCTGCTGATGATCTCGATGGTCACCCCCGCGATCGTCGTCGCCGTCGCCGTCTACATCTCGTTCCTGCAGTGGCACCTGGTCGGCTCGATCGGCGGCTACGTGCTCGCCCACGCCGCGATCGGCGTGCCGTTCGTGCTGGTCTCGGTGACGAGCGCGCTCGGCGGCTTCGACCCGAAACTGCTGCGGGCCTCGGCCTCGCTCGGCGCCTCGCCGCTGCGCACCTTCGTGCGGGTCACGCTGCCGCTGATCAGCCGCGGCGTCCTCACCGGAGCGGTGTTCGCGTTCGTGACGAGCCTCGACGAGGTCGTCATCGCCCTCTTCCTGCGATCGCCGTTCTTCCAGACCCTGCCGGTGCAGATGTACACCGCCGTCACGGTCGAGGTCGATCCGACGATCGCCGCCGCCTCGAGCCTCGTCGTCGTCACGGTGACGCTGCTCCTGCTCATCCCCATGCTCGTCCGACGCCCCCGGCGTCGCTGAAACTCGTGCCGCCGCTAGGAGAAACGAAAATGTCAACGAACACCGCCGTCGCCGAGGCCCCCGCCGCCGTGCGGCAGGGCACCCAGATCCGCCTCGCACACGTCACGAAGGACTACGGTCTCGCGACCCCGGCCGTCGACGACATCTCGCTCACGATCGAGCCGGGCGAGTTCATGACCCTGCTCGGCCCGTCGGGCTCGGGCAAGACGACGACGCTCAACCTGATCGCCGGCTTCGAGACGCTCAGCGCCGGCACGATCGAACTCAACGGCCAGGATGTCGGCAAGCTCCCCCCGCACAAGCGCGACCTGGGCATGCTGTTCCAGAACTACGCGCTGTTCCCGCACATGACGGTCGCGCAGAACGTGGCCTACCCGCTGCGCGAGCGCCGGCTGCCGAAGGACGTCATCCGGCAGAAGGTCGCCGACGTGCTCGAACTCGTGCAGCTCCCCGGGCGCGACGACAACCACCCGTCGCAGCTCTCCGGCGGCCAGCAGCAGCGCGTCGCCCTGGCCCGGGCGATCGTCTTCGACCCGAAGGCCCTGCTGCTCGACGAGCCGCTCGGCGCCCTCGACCGCAACCTGCGGGGAGCGCTGCAGGCGGAGATCCGCCGCATCCACCGCGAGGTCGGCTCGACCTTCGTCTTCGTCACGCACGACCAGGAGGAGGCGATGAACCTCTCCGACCGGATCGCGTTGTTCAACACCGGACGCATCGAGCAGGTCGGCACCCCCGAGCAGCTCTACCGCGCGCCCGAGACCCTCTTCACCGCCCGGTTCCTCGGCGACTCCAACGTGTTCGAGCTCGACGGCGGCGCCACCGGCACGTCGGCGGGCTGGGACGGCGAGACCTGGGCCGTCGATGCCGACACCGTCGCGACCCACCCCGGGGTGCGCACCCGGGGCGCGGTCGTCGTCCGCCCGGAGGACGTCGAGATCGTGCGCTCGGCGTCGAAGGTCCCGGCGGGCGCGAACTCGGTGCGCGCCGTCGTGACCGACGTCGAGTACATGGGCTCGTACCGCACCGCCATGCTCGCGCTCGGCTCGCCGGGCGTGAAGGGTCGCGCGCGCATCGACGCGTTCGACTCCGCCCTGACCCGCGGCGACGAGGTCGTCGCCTGGTGGCGCCCGCAGAGGCAGCGGGTCGTCGCCGCCTAGACGTCGCGGGCCTCACCCGAAGCCCGCGATCCGACGACGGCTGGGACTCCGTCGCGACTCCACACAAGAAGCACCACCCGCAATCCCTGACACGGAGGAAATGACAAAGATGTCCCGATCCAGAAGCATTCTCATCGGCGTGAGCGCGCTCGCGACCGTCGGCCTGCTGGCCGGCTGCGGCGGCACGCCGGAACCCGTCGACACCGGAATCGGTGCGCCGGAGACGATCACCTATGTCGGCTACGGCGGAGCCGGGCAGGACGCCCAGATCCAGGCGTGGCAGGTGCCCTACACCCAGGCGCACCCGAACATCACGTTCGTCAACACCTCGCCGCCCGACGTGGCGCAGGTCAAGGCGCAGGTCGAGGCCGGCGCCGTGCTGTGGGACGTCATCGCGACCGCCCCGTACGCCGCCGAGCAGAACTGCGGCACGCTGTTCGAGCCGCTCGAGATCGAGCTGACCGTTCCCGAGGAGGACCTCATCCCCGGCGCGGTCGGCGAGTGCTACACGGCCAACTGGATCAACGCGACCCCGATGGCCTACCGCACCGACGCGTTCCCGGCCGGCAAGGGACCGAAGACCGTCGAGGACTTCTTCGACGTCGACAAGTTCCCCGGCCAGCGCGGCTTCGTGACGAACCTGCAGAACGGCATCCTCGAGTACGCCTCGATCGCCGCGGGCGCCGACCCGGAGGACCTGTACCCGCTCGACGTCGACGCGGCGCTGGACGAGCTGGAGACGATTCGCTCGGTCACGACGTTCGCCCCGAACGTCGGCGCGCTGCAGCAGGCCGTCTCGGCCGGTCAGGTCGACATGTTCTTCCTGCCGGACTCGCGACTCGTGCCGCTGCTCCAGGAGGGCGTGGACATCACGATCGTCTGGGACGTCACCGTCGCGTCGGTCAACGCCTTCGCGGTGCCGAAGGGCTCGACCCACAAGGAGGCCGTCGAAGGCTTCCTGGCGAGCGTCATGGAGCCCGGCCCGGTCGCGAAGATCTCCGAGCTGCTCGGCGTCGCCCCGATCAACAACAAGGCGGAGCCGGACCTGAACGAGTTCTCGCAGCAGGTGCAGGTCTACAACACCGACGTGAACCCGGGGATCAACGTGCTCCAGGACATCCCCTGGTACACCGAGAACTTCAACGACGCGTCGACGAAGCTGACCAACTGGCTGGCCGGCTGACCCCGGTCGTCCGACAGCCTCGATAGCCGACCCCTCGTCCCGGCCCGGTGTCCGCCGCACCCCGCACGATCGCGATTCCGTCCGTCCCTCATGACGGAGCGCAATACGATCGAGCGATGGCGAACACCGAGGCCGCGGGCGAGGGGTCGAGCTTCGACATCCAGTCGGTGTCCCGGGTCGGCCAGATCCTGTCGCTGTTCGGTCCGCACACGACCGAGCTGAGCGCGGTGGAGGTCGCCGAACGGCTGGGGCTGAACCGCACGACGGCGTACCGCTACTGCGCGTCGCTCGTCAGCGCGGGGATGCTCGAGCGCGGGCACACCCGGGGCGGATTCGTGCTCGGCGGCCTCATGCTGCAGCTCGGCATCCATGCCCTGCACCGGCAGCGCGTGCTCGATCTCGCGCCGCCCTACCTCTCGGAGCTGAGCCGCACCGCCGGCACCACCGCGGTGCTGAGCCTGTGGGGGGCGCGCGGCCCGGTCGTCGCGCTCGTGCAGGAGGACACGACGCGCGCCGTCGTCGTCACCGTGCGGCCCGGCACGCAGCTGGAGATGGATGCCGCGCAGATGCGCGTCTTCCTCGCCCACCACCGAGACCAGAAACTCATCGAGCGGATGATGGACGAACTCGACGCTCCGCGTCGGGCCGAGGTCGAAGCCGGGGTGTATGCGGTGCGACGCACCGGCTACAGCCTCGTGAAGCTCGCCGGGGGCCTCTACGGAGCCGCCGCCCCGGTGTTCGACGAGCACGGCATCACCGCCGCGATCGCGCTCCTCGGGGCGGAGCAGGTGGCGGACCTCTCGGCCGGCTCCCCCGTCCTCACCGCTCTCGTGACCACGGCGGCTGCTCTCAGCGACGAGCTGAGCAGCCGCGAAGGAGAGCAGCAGATTGCCCGGCAGCGGTAAGACCCCTTCCTACGACGACCTCCTCACCGCCGACCCGCCCGGCTCCAGCTGGAGCCACTTCGGCGCGGGCGACCAGCTCGGCACGATCAACTTCCTCACGCCCGAGCGGGTGGCGGCGGCCGCCCGGCTCATCCGCACCGGCAAGCGGTTCGGCCTCGACCACGCGGTGACGGCGTTCGAGCCGTACCCGACCGGCACGCGCCGCGGCGTGGAGCATCACGTGTTCTCGAACAACGAGTTCCACCGCGACGACTGGATCGACTCGTTCTACCTGCAGTCGTCGTCGCAGATCGACGCGCTACGGCACATCGGGCATCCGCTGCACGGCTTCTACGGCGGCCTCGCTCCGGCCGACAACACCGAGACCTCGACCGAGCTCGGCGTCGACGCCTACGCGCGGGCCGGGATCGCCGGCCGCGGCGTGCTGCTCGACCTGCCGCGGTTCTTCGAGCGCGAGGGGCGACCCTACGACACCGAGGAGACGATCCGGGTCGACGCCGCGATGCTCGACCAGATCGCCGAGGCACAGGGGGTGACCTTCGGCGGCGGGGAGCTGCTGCTGCTGCGCACCGCCTGGGCCGAGCGCTACCTCGCGAAGACGCCCGAGGAGCGCGCCGCGACCCGCTGGCGCCTCTCCCCCGGACTCGCGCAGGAGGAGGGCGTGCTGCGCTGGCTGTGGGATCGCGAGATCGCGCTCGTCGCCGCCGACAACCTCGCGGTCGAGGCCGACCCGGTGCTCGACTCCGATTTCCGGTACGGGGAGACGCCGCCCGAGCGCGGCGTCGACCACTCGGGGATGATGCACCGTCCGCTGATCGCGCTGCTCGGGATGGCGCTCGGCGAGCTGTGGAAGCTCGACGAGCTCGCCGCCGACTGCGCCGCCGACGGGGTGTACGACTTCTTCCTCACGGTGAAGCCGCTCAACCTGCCCGGCGGGGTCGGCTCGCCGCCGAACGCCCTCGCGATCAAGTAGCGGGCGTCGCGGTGGCCGCCGCGCGGGCGGCCGAGGGCAGGGCGCTGAGGATGGCATCGAGCGCGGCGTCGTCGTGCGCGGCGGTGAGGAACCAGGCCTCGAACGCGCTCGGCGGCAGCGAGACGCCCTGCTCGCGCATCGCGTGGAAGAACGGCGGATAGCGCCAGGACTCCTGATCCTTCGCGTCGGCGTAGTCGAGCACGGCGCCTTCGCGGAAGGCGACCGAGAACAGTGACCCGGCGCGCGGGATGACGTGGGTCACCCCTTCCGCGGACAGGGCGTCGTGCAGGGCGTCGGCCACGATCGCGGCGACCCGGTCGACGTGCGCGTAGACCTCGGGAGTCGCGAGCCGCAGCGTCGCGAGGCCCGCGGCGACGGCGAGCGGGTTCCCGCTGAGCGTGCCCGCCTGATACACCGGACCGAGCGGAGCGAGGAGGTCCATGATCTCGCGACGTCCGCCGAGGGCGGCGAGCGGCATCCCGCCGCCGATGACCTTGCCGAAGGTGACGAGATCGGGCAGCCAGCCGGTGCTTCCGGTGACGCCCGATGCCTCCAGCCCCCACCAGCCGGCCTCGTGCACCCGGAACCCGGTGAGCACCTCGTCGAGGATCAGCAGGGCGCCGTTCTTGTGCACCTCGAGGGCGAGCGCCCCGTTGAACCCGGGCAGCGGCGCGAGCACCCCCGCGTTCGCGCCCGCCGCCTCGGTGATGACGGCGGCGATGCGACCGGGATGCGCGGCGAAGGCATCCCGCACGGCGTCGAGGTCGTTGTATGGCAGCACGAGGGTCTGCGCGGCGATCGGCGCCGGCACGCCCGCCGAGCCGGGCAGGGCGAAGGTCGCGAGCCCCGAGCCGGCCTCGGCGAGGAGCCCGTCGGAGTGGCCGTGGTAGTGGCCGGCGAACTTGATGATCAGGTCGCGCCCGGTCGCCGCCCGCGCGAGCCGGATCGCGGTCATCGTCGCCTCGGTGCCGGTCGACACGAGCCGCAGGCGCTCGACGAGCGGCACGCCGCGGATGGTGAGCCGGGAGCCGACGGCCTCGGCGAGTTCGGTCTCGCCGGGGGTCGACGCGCCGAACGACAGGCCGCGGGCGGCGGCCTCCTGCACGGCGGCGACGACCTCGGGATGCGCGTGCCCGAGCAGCGCCGGACCCCACGACGCGACGAGGTCGACGTACTCCGTTCCGGCGACGTCGGTGATCGTGGCGCCGGAGGCCGAGACGATCGCGAGCGGCGTGCCGCCGACCGACCCGAACGCCCGCACCGGCGAGTTCACGCCGCCGGGGATGACGGCGCGGGCGGCGCGCGCCGCCTGCTCGTTGGTACGGGTCACGACCGCGCCCACCGCTCGGCCGCCTCGACGGCCCAGTAGGTGAGCACGGCATCCGCGCCCGCGCGCCGGATGGAGACCAGGGATTCGTCGATCGCCCGCTCACGGTCGATCCAGCCGTTCGCGGCGGCGGCCTCGACCATCGCGTATTCGCCCGACACCTGGTACGCCCAGACCGGCACGGGCGAGGTCGCGGCGGTGTCGGCGAGCATGTCGAGGTACGACATGGCCGGTTTCACCATGACGATGTCGGCGCCCTCCTCGATGTCGAGCGCGACCTCGCGGGCGCCCTCACGGCGGTTGGCGGCATCCATCTGGTAGGTGCGCCGGTCGCCCTGCAGCTGGGATTCGACGGCGTCGCGGAACGGGCCGTAGAAGGCCGAGGCGTACTTCGCGGCGTAGGCGAGGATCGCGACGTCGGGGCGCGCGGCCGCATCCAGCACGGCGCGCACGGCGGCGACTTGGCCGTCCATCATCCCGGAGAGCCCGAGCAGCTGCGACCCGGCCTCGGCCTGCGCGAGCGCCATCTCGCGGTAGCGCACGAGGGTGAGGTCGTTGTCGATCCGCCCCTGCGCGTCGAGCACGCCGCAGTGCCCGTGGTCGGTGAACTCGTCGAGGCACAGGTCGGTCTGCACGACGAGCGCGTCCCCGGCCTCCGCGACGGCGACCCGGGTGGCGACGTTGAGGATGCCCTCGGGGTCGGTGGCGCCGGAGCCGACGGCGTCCCGGGTCGAGGGCACGCCGAACAGCATGACGCCGCCGATCCCCGCGGCGGCGGCGCGGGCGATCTCGGCCTTGAGCGAGTCGAGCGAGTGCTGCACGACGCCGGGCATCGACGCGATCGGCACCGGCTCGGTGGCGCCTTCGCGCACGAACAGCGGCAGGATCAGCTCGGCCGGGTGCACGCGGGCCTCGGCGACGAGCCGGCGCCAGGCCGGGGTCGCGCGCAGCCGGCGGGGGCGGATG
>CAZPJC010000033.1:0-1952 GCA_964586645.1 uncultured Schumannella sp. | reverse complement strand
CTCGGCGACGAGCCGGCGCCAGGCCGGGGTCGCGCGCAGCCGGCGGGGGCGGATGACGGGGGGCGCGTTCATGAGCGGTCTCCGGTGACGGGGGCGAGGTCCGCGGCGCCGCCGGCGAGGAGCTCGTCGGCGACCCGGGCGCTGAGTTCACCGGCCGGGTCCTTCGAGTCGGCGACATAGAGGGCGTGGGATGCGGTGATCCGCTCGGAGCCGTCGAGGGAGTAGACCCGGCCGGAGAGGAACATCATCCCGTCCTCGAGGAACGCCGACGCGGCGACCGGGGCGGAGCAGCCGGCCTCGAGGCGCGCGAGCAACCCGCGCTCGGCCTCGGCGGCGAGGCGCGACGGGCGGTGGTCGAGCCTGCTCGCGAGGCCGCGCTCGCCCGCGCGGGTCTCGACGGCGAGCGCGCCCTGTGCCGGCGCCGTCGGCCACCAGGCGAGTTCCAGGAACTGGGTGATCGCGTCGAGGCGGCCGAGGCGGTCGAGCCCGGCGATCGCGAGCACGACGGCGTCGAGGTGCCGATCGGGGTCCTCGGAGCCGACCCGGCCGAGCCGGGTGTCGACGTTGCCGCGGATGTCCACGACGTCGAGGTCGGGACGCCGGGCGAGCAGTTGCGCGCGCCGCCGCGGGGATCCGGTGCCGACCCGGGCGCCCTCGGGGAGGGTGTCGAGGGTGAGCCCGTCGCGGGCGCAGAGCGCGTCGCGGGCGTCGGCCCGGGCGGGGACGGCGGCGATCGCGAGTCCGTCGGCCGGGGCGGTCGGGAGGTCCTTGAACGAGTGGACGACGACATCCACGGCGCCGTTCAGGAGCGCGGTGCGGAGGGTCGTCGCGAAGATGCCGCTGCCGCCGAGTTCGGAGAGCGAGTCCGTGGAACGGTCGCCCTCCGATTCGATGACGACCACGTCGGCGCCCAGCTTCTCGGCGATCGCCTTCGACTGCGCGAGCGCGAGGGCGCTGCCGCGCGTGCCGAGCTTCACGGCGCCACCCCCGCCGCGGCGGGCTTGAACCCCGCGCGCACGTTCTCGCAGCAGCCCGGGCGGCAGACGTCGAACCAGGGTCCGAGTCCGGTCAGCGCGGGGCGGGCGGATGCCGGGGTGCCGTCGCGGCGCTCGAGCACGAGGTCGACGAGCCCCTCGACGAACCGGCGGTGCGAGCCCGGCGTCGGCACGCGGACGAAGGCGAGCCCGGCCTCTGCGGCCGACTCCTTCGCCTCGGTGTCGAGGTCCCAGAGCACTTCCATGTGGTCCGACAGGAAGCCGACCGGCACGACGGCGACCGCGCGGATGCCCTCGGCGGGCAGCTCGGCGATGCGGTCGTTGACGTCGGGCTCGAGCCAGGGCTGGGTCGGCGGGCCCGACCGGGACTGGTAGACGAGCTCCCAGCCGAGTCTCTCGACGCCGAGGACGCGGGCCGCCTCGGTCGCGACGAGCTCGCTCACCGCGAGGTGCTGGGCCGCGTACGCCCCGCCGTCCCCGAAGTCGCGGTCACGCGGGCCGGAGCGCTCGGCATCGGTCGACGGGATCGAGTGCGTGCTGAAGAGCAGCTTGATGGCAGCGGCATCCTCCACCTGCGCCAGCAGCTCGCGCACGCCCGCGACGACGCCCTCGACGAACGGTTCGACGAAGCCCGGGTGGTCGAAGTACTGCCGCACCTTGTCGACAGTCACCTGCCCCTCGAGCCCCGTCGTCTCGAGGGCGATCGCGATGTCCTCGCGGTACTGCCGGCAGGAGGAGAACGACGAGTACGCGCTCGTCGCGATCGTCAGCAGGGTGCGGTGTCCGTCGTCGTACGCGGCCTGCAGGGCGTCCGCGAGGTACGGGTCCCAGTTGCGGTTGCCCCAGTAGACCGGCAGGTCGATCCCGCGTCGGGCGAGCTCGGCATCCAGGGCGGCCTTGAGTTCGCGGTTCTGGTCGTTGATCGGGCTGACGCCGCCGAAGTGGCGGTAGTGGTGC
>CAZPJC010000032.1:18003-20730 GCA_964586645.1 uncultured Schumannella sp. | reverse complement strand
TGAGGTCGAAGAACGAGCCGTCCGAGACGATCGCGTCCTTGTCGCCGTGGATCCAGAGGATCGGCGGCTTCACGGCGAGGTCGGCGATGCCCGAGACGTCGAAGTGCTGCGGCGCCATCGTGTTGAGCACGCCGCGGGTTCCGGCGGCGAAGCCGGGCCAGTTCTCGGACGGCACCGAATCGCCCGGGTAGTTGTCGATCCCGGTCTTCGTCGTGAGCATCGAGGCGACCCAGAGGTCCTCGTGCCCGGCCTGCGCCTCCGGCTTCGCCGTGTACGCGGCGCGGAACACCCCGCGCGGCGAGGTCTGGTCGGTGCCGTCGGCATCCTGGGCCTCGAGGCGGGCGACGAAGTCGGGGTTCGCTCCCCCGCCGCCCGTGCCGGCTCCGTCGGCGTCGTTGCGCGCGCCGTCGGGTCCGTGGGTGCCGCCGAAGCCGTACGGCGAGACGGGGGCCTCAAGGGTGAGGGTGAGCACGCGTTCCGGGTGCTCGAGCAGGATCGTCGACACGACCCCGCCGCCCATGCTCCAGCCGACCAGGTGCACGGCGTCCAGACCGAGCACGTCGAGCACGCTCAGCACGTCGTCGGCGAAGTCGCGCAGGCCCCGCGTCGCGTCGACCGGCAGAGTCTCGCTGTCGCCGAAGCCGCGCAGGTCGATGGCGAGGGCGCGCACGTCGGCCGGCAGGGCCAGCATCGTCGGCTGGTAGAACGCCGACGACGAGACGTTGCCGTGCACGAACACGACGGTGCGCGACGGCTCGCCGGCGGCGGGGCGCTCGAGCACGTTGGCGGTGAGCCGGGGGGTCGTGACGGAGTGGGCGACGATGCCCGGGAGCAGGGTGGTGGTCATGAGCGGGTTCCTTCGGTGAGCAGGGTGGGGCGGACGGCGTCGGCGACGATGCCGGCTCCGGGGTCGGTCATCACGATCGTGTAGTGGTTGACGTCGGGCACGTCGGTGACGGTGAGCGCAGGGGCGAGCGGCGGTGGGGCGGCCAGGTGCGGATAGAGCCCGCCGGGCTCGTCGAGCAACCCGCGCGGGGAGCGCAGGAACCGGGCCGGGATGTCGAGGCCCGCGAGCGCCTCGAGATGCCAGTCCGATCCGTACAGGTCGAGCGAGTCGGCGGCGATGGCCTCGAGAGTGCTCGTCGTGCGCAGGTGCGGGGGTTCCCCGACGAGGTCGTAGTCGGCGTAGGCGGCGATGTCGGGGGTGAACCTCCCGGCGAAGGCCGGATGCCGGCGCCAGAAGTCGCGGTAGGCCTCCACGTCGGGGAACTCGCGGGCGAGGCGCTGCGCGATCGGTCCGAGCACCGCGTCGGCGAGGTCGGCGTCGGCGACCCCCGCGGGTCGCTCGAGCGGATAGCCGCCGTCGACCAGCACCAGTGATCGCACCAGGTCCGGGCGGGCGGCGGCGAGCGCGACCGCGACGAAGGCGCCCATCGAATGCCCGACGACCGGGACGGGCCCGAGGTCGAGCGCGTCGAGGAGCCGGGCGAGGTCGGTCGCATGGTGCCGCAACCCGGTCGAGGACGGCAGGTCGCGACTGCCGCCCCGCCCGCGCAGGTCGGGAGCGATGATGCGCGCGTCCGGGAGGTGCCGGGCGACGGCGATCCAGGCACGGGAGCTCGAGGTGATCCCGTGCACGGCGAGGAACGGCGGCCCGTCGACGGGGCCGTACTCGGCGACCGCGAGAACGCCGTCGCCGAGCGCGAAGCCCGTGTCCCGGATGACCACGTCGGCCGTGCTCATCGTGCGGTCCATCCGCCGTCCATCACGTACGAGGTGCCCGTGACCATGCCGGAGTGCGGCCCGCACAGCCAGCCGACCAGGTCGGCGACCTCCGCGGGTTCCAGCAGCCGCTTGATCGCGTTCTCGGTCAGCATGACCTTCTCGATCACCTCCGACTCGGGAATGCCGTGCACGCGCGCCTGGTCGGCGATCTGCTTCTCGACGAGCGGGGTGCGGACGTAGCCCGGATTCACGCAGTTGCTCGTCACCCCGTGCGGCGCGCCTTCGAGCGCGATGACCTTCGAGAGCCCCTCGAGGCCGTGCTTCGCGGTGACGTAGGCGGCCTTGAAGGCGCTGGCCCTCAGGCCGTGCACGCTCGACACGTTCACGATCCGTCCCCAGCCGGACTCGTACATCCCGGGGAGCACCGCCCGGGCGAGGAGGAACGGAGCGGTGACCATGAGGTCGATCATCATCCGGAACCGGGCGGGATCGAAGTCCTCGATCGGACTCACCGTCTGGATGCCGGCGTTGTTGACGAGGATGTCGGCACGCACCGCGGAGCCGGCCAGGGCGTCGAGATCGGTCAGGTCGACCGCCCACGCCTCGCCCGCGACCTCCCCGGCGACGCGTTCGGCCGCGTCGGCGTCCACGTCGGCGACGACGACCCGCGCTCCCCGGCCGGCGAGCTCGCGCGCGACGGCCTCGCCGATCCCGCTCGCCGCGCCGGTGACGATCGCCCGCCGTCCCGTCAGATCCTCGGTGCTCACGTCGTCTCCTCGAGCCGGTCGCGGGCGTCGCCCGCGGAGGTTGGGGTGCGCCGGCGACCGAGCCGGGCGGCGAGCCCGACGATGCCGCCGGGCAGGAACAGGACGACCAGGATGAAGAGCGTCCCGAGGATGAACAGCGGCTCCGAGAGCGGGATGCGCAGCACGGCGGGGAGGTCGTCGATCCATTCCGACCCGGCGAGGGCCGTGAGCCGCTGGTCGAGCAGGGTGTACACGA
>CAZPJC010000032.1:10421-17993 GCA_964586645.1 uncultured Schumannella sp. | reverse complement strand
CCCCGCCGATCACGGCGCCCCAGCGCGAGCCCACGCCGCCGAGCACCACGATGACGAGGATCGTGAGGGTGAAGTCCGCCGACACCGCGCGCGGCGTCGCGCCGCTCTGCAGCAGGAGGTAGAGCATCCCGGTGATCGCCGCGAGCACCGACCCGATGACGAACGCCAGCAGCTTGACCGAGAACGGCGGCAGACCCAGGACGCGCACCCGCAGCTCGTTCTCACGCACCGCGGCGGCGACGTGACCGGCCCGGGAGCGCTCGAACCAGCGCACCACGAGGAACACGAGCACGATGACCCCGAGGGCGAGCCAGTAGAGGTTGCGGGTGTCGACGACGCCGACGAGCCAGTCCGGGATGTGCTCGGTCTCGAGTCCCAGGCCCTCTTCACCACCCGTCACGTCGGGATTGCGGCGGATGAGCACGGACCCGGCCTGCGCGAAGGCGAGCGTCACCATCGCGAACGAGATGCCGCTCACCCGCAGGCTGACGGCGCCGAACAGCGCCGCCAGCACGATCGCGACGACGAGGGTGAGGCCGACCGCGGGAAGCAGATCGAGTCCGGTCCGCTCGAGGATGATCCCGAGCCCGTACGCCCCGATCGCGAAGTAGAGGGCGTGGCCGAACGAGAGCAGCCCCGTCACCCCGAACAGCACATGGTAGCTCAACGCGAGCGCCGCGAAGATCAGCGCGAGCGCGAGGATCTGCAGCGTGCCGGGGGTGTACGTCGCACCCGGCAGCACTCCGGGGACGACGAGGTTCAGCAGCGGCAGCACCGCCGCGAACGCGACGAGAACGCCGGCGAGCGCCCAGCGCACCGCCCCCCGCGCCCACAGGCTCCTGATGACGCTCATGCGACCCTCCCGAACAGTCCGCGCGGTCTCACGAGCAGCACCACGGCGAGCAGCAGGACCACGACGAGATCGCCCGAGCCGCCGAGGTAGAAGTTCGCGAACTGCTGGAGCACGGCGACGACCACCGAGGCCACGGCGGCACCCGGAAGCGACCCGAGTCCGCCGATCACCGTGACGATGAAGGCGAAGATCAGCAGCGAGCCCCCGAGCTGGGGCGAGACGTAGCCGAAGTAGTGCGAGGCGAGCACGCCGCCGATCCCGGCCGCGGCGCCGCCGATCGCGAAGACGAGGGTGAAGGCCCGCCGCACGTCGATGCCGAGCGCCGTCACCATCGACCGGTTCTCGACCCCGGCGCGGATGACGAGCCCGTACCGCGTGAAGCGCAGGAAGACCATGATCGCCACGAGCACGAGCACCGCCACCGCGATGAGCAGGAACCGGTTGTTCGGGATGCGGGCGCCGAGAACCTCGGTCGTCTCGGCGAGCCACGCCGGTCCGCGGATGAACTGCGGGTCGGTGCCCCAGATCCCGTCGAACAGGGCCACCGTGGCGAGGGCGAGCCCGACCGTGACCAGGACCTGTTCGATGTGCCGGTCGTACAGGCGCCGGATGAGGAGAAACTCGGTGCCCGCCGCCACGAGCGCCCCCGACGCCGCGCCGACCGCGAGCGCGGCGACGAGCGAACCCCAGGAGTCGGCGCCGAGGGCGCGTGCCGTCTCCCAGCCGAGGAACGCCGCCAGCGTGAGGAACGAGCCGTGGGCGAAGTTGAGGACGCCCATCAGGCCGTAGATGAGCGAGAGACCCGAGGCGACCAGGAAGTAGAGCGCGCCGAGTCCGAGGCCGGTGATCAGCAGCAGGATGACGGTGCTCATGCCGCGCCTCCCTCGGCGCCGTGCACGCCGAGCAGGCGCTCGACCCGGGTCTCGTCGGCGAAGAACTCGTCGGCGGGGCCGGCGTGCACGCTGCGGCCGCCCTCGATCACCACGATGTGCTGGGCGAGACGCCGGGCGACCTGGAGATTCTGCTCGACGAGCAGGATCGGCACGACCTCCGCCGCGCGCTCGAGGGCCTCGGCGACCTCGGTGACCAGCTTGGGGGCGAGGCCCTTCGTCGGTTCGTCGATGAGCAGGATCCGGTTCGCGTTGAGCAGGGCGCGGGCGAGCGACACCATCTGCTGCTGCCCGCCGGACAGGGTGCCGGCGCGTTGCCCGGCTCGCCCCGCCAGGTCGGGGAAGAGGTCGGCCACGAGCCGGCGCCGTGGCTCGGCATCGCGCTCGGCGAGCCGCAGGTTCTCGGCGACCGTGAGCGAGGCGAAGACCTCGCGGTCCTCGGGGACGTAGCCGACCCCGCGTTGCACGATGCGGTGCGTGGGCAGTCCGTCGACGCGGTCCCCCGCGAGTTCGACCGTGCCCGCGGTGCGCGTGACGAGTCCGAGGATCGCCTTGAGGGTGCTCGTCTTGCCCGCGCCGTTGCGGCCGAGGATCGCGGTGACCGCTCCCGCCGGCACGTCGAGGTCGACGTGCTCGAGGACGGGCTGATGGCCGATCGCGGCGGCGAGCCCGCGGACGCGCAGCACGGGGGCGCTCACACCGGCTCGCCGAGGTAGGCGCTCTGCACGGTCGGGTCGGCCATCACGGCCTCCGGCACGTCGCAGGCGAGCAGGCGACCGTGGTGCATGACCGCCACCCGGTCGACGAGGCCGAGCACGACATCCATGTGGTGCTCGACCATGAGCACGGTGCGTCCGCTCTCACGGTGGACCTGGCGGATGAGTTCGACCAGGCCCGGCACGTCGCCCGATCCGACCCCCGCCATCGGCTCGTCGAGGAGGATCACCCGCGGGTCGGCCGCGAGCAGCATCGCGATCTCGAGTTTGCGCTTGTCGCCGTGCGAGAGTCCGCCGGCGAGGGTCTCCGCGAGACGCTCGAGGCCGACCTGCTCGATGCGCTCACGCGCGGTCCGGGTCGCGGCGTCCGTGGCTCGCGGGAACCGGACCGGGGAGATCGAACCGCCGAGCGGGGCCTGGGCGGCGAGCCGGACGTTCTCGAGGATGGTCAGCCCGAGGAACAGATTCGAGGTCTGGAAGCTGCGGCCCAGCCCGGCCCGTGCCCGCGCGTCGACGGAGGCCGAGGAGACGTCCCGCCCATCCAGCCGGATGCGGCCCGCCGTGGGGCGCAGCACACCGGAGATGAGGTTGAAGAGGGTCGTCTTGCCGGCACCGTTGGGGCCGATGACCCCGAGCATCTCCCCCTCCGGGACCGAGAGCGACACGTCATCGATGATGCGTGCGCCCCCGATCTGGAGGGACAGCTGCTCGACGGCGAGCACGGGCTGAGTGGACACGAGGTGCAGCTGCTCCGGATCAGCCGGCGACCGGAGGCGCGACCGTCTCGGCGTCCACGACGTCGACGAGCTCCGGGGCGAAGGTGTCGCCGTCGGCGACCAGCGTCGCCTGGAACATCGGCTGGATGAGCGCGTGGTCCTCGGCGCGGATCGTGTACCCGCCCTTGACCCCGTCGAACTCCCACCCTTCGAGGGCCGCGATCATCCCGTCGACCGTGTCGCCGCCCTCGCGGACCGCCTGCACGATCATCTGCGCCGCCGTGAACCCGTCCGGCGAGAACAGATCGGCCTCGTGACCGTTCTCCTCGAGGAACGCGATCATGGCAGCCTCCGCGTCGGTGCCCGCCGCCCCGCCGAAGTAGTGCGAGAGGAACGAGATGTCCTCGCTCGCCGCTCCGTACGCGCCGTAGGTCGAGATGTCGCCGAGTCCGGTGACGACGGGCATCGCGTCGAAGACACCCTGCTGGCTCAGCGCCTGCCACATCGCGCCGGAGGTCGCACCCGCCCACGCGACGAACGCGAGGTCAGCGCCGCTGCCGAGCACCTGCTGGGCGAACGGGGTGAATTCGGTCGCGTCCTCGGGGACGAGCACGCTCGTGACCGTCGCCCCCTGGGCGCCGAGCACGGCCTGCACGGCCGCCGCGTTGCCCTGGCCGAACGCGGTGTCCTGCGCGAACACGACGACCGTCTTGCCCTCGGGGTCGTCGATGAACGTGCCGGCCGTCGCGACGTCCTGGTAGCTCTGCCGCCCGGAGCGGAAGGTGTACTCGTTCACGCCGGTGATGGCGTCGGCCGCGGCCGGCCCCGAGATGTAGAGGATCTCGTTCTGCGCGGCCTGCTCGGCGAGCGCGAGGGCGATGCCCGACGACGCGGTGCCGGCGATGATCTGCGTGCCGCCGCCGATGACGTCCTTCGCGAGGGTCACCGCCTTGTCGGGATCCCCGGCGTCGTCGAGGTATTCGATGTCGAGCTCTCGCCCGTCGACCGTGCCGGTGCCGTCGGTGGCGTAGTCGAGGCCCGCCTCGAAGCCGTTCAGGTAGGCCTCGCCGTACGCCGCGAGCGGGCCGGTCTGCGAGGTGATGATCGAGACGGGCACGGGTGCGCCGGTCTCGCCGTCGCCCCCGGCGTCGGTCGGGGCGCACCCCGCGAGGATGAGCGCGGACGCTGCGAGGAGCGCCGGCGCGAGAGGGGACATGCGCATGAGGATGCCTTTCCTGCTGCCGTAGAAGGAGTGATCGCGTCGCTCAGGGCGACTCCTTGCACGTTATTGCAGACACTCGGATCGCTCTATGCCAAAAGATGTGCAATTCTGCACAGATGACTGCGCAGTTCTCGACCTCCGGCCTCACCGCCGACGACCTCCTCGTCCTCCTCGCCGTCGCCCGCACGGGCCGATTCGCGACCGCGGGACGACAACTCGGGGTCACCCACACGACGGTGGCGCGACGACTCGAATCCCTCGAAGGCGCGCTCGGTGGACGCGTCCTGGTACGGGGCTCGGACGGCTGGCGACTCACCCCGCTCGGCGAACGCGCGGCCGCGGCGGGCGAGGGCGTCGAGGCCGCACTGACCGCTCTCGACACGGGTGGCGGCGAGTTGACCGGCTCGATCCGCCTCTCGGCCACCGATGGCTTCAGCGCGTTCGTCGCCGCACCGGCGATGGCGGCCCTGCGCCGCCGGCATCCCGGCGTGTCGCTGCAGGTCGTCGCGCAGACCCGGCAGGCGTCGGTGCACCGGTCGGGCGTCGACCTGGAGGTGGTCGTGGGGCGCCCCGAAGTGCGTCGCGCGCACGCCGTGCGCCTCGCCGACTACGCCCTGGGCGTGTACGCCTCCCGGGACGTCCTCGCCGAGCACGGCATCCCGCGACGGCTCGATGACCTCACCGGCAAGCCGCTGGTCTACTTCATCGAGTCGATGCTGCAGGTCGACGTGCTCGACGAGGCGCGTCACCGCATCCCGGACATGGTCGACGCGGTGACCAGCACGAACGTCTTCGTCCACGTGGAGGCGACGCGGGCCGGCGCGGGATTCGGGCTGCTGCCGTCGTTCCTGGCCGATCGCGAACCCGAACTCGTCCGGGTCCTGCACGACGAGGTGCGACCCCGGCTGCCCTACTGGCTCGTGGCGCCGCTCGACGTCTATCGGCTGCCGGTCGTGTCCGCCTACCTCGAGGCGCTGCGCGAGCGTCTCGAGCAGGTTCGTCCCCAGCTCCTGGGCGAACCCGTCGCGGCCGACCCGGCCGACTAGGGGGTGCCGCCGAAGAGACTGATCGGGTTGACGATGTCGGCGAAGATCACGAACACGGTGAGCACCGCGAGGATGCCCGAGATCGCCATCGTCAGCGGGATGAGCCGCGCGACGTCGACCGGTCCCGGATCGGGGCGGCGGAACAGCTTCGCGAATCCGCGCCGGATCGCCTCCCAGAGCGCCCCCGCGACGTGCCCGCCGTCGAGCGGCAGGAGCGGCACGAGGTTGAACAGGAACAGCGCGAGGTTGAGCCCGCCGAGCAGTCCGATGAGCGACGACGCCCGGTCGGCGACCGGCAGCGAGTCGAGGCTCGTGATCTCGCCGGCGAGGCGCCCGATGCCGACCACGCCGATGATCCCCTCCGGATCGCGCTCGGTGCCCCCGAAGGTCGACACCCCGAGGTCGTAGACCCGCGCGGGCAGCGTGACGATCGAATGCCCGATCCGGCCGGCGGCGTCCAGCACGTAGCCGGGAACCGCGGTGATCGGCTGCTGCACGTTCTGCATCGCGTAGACGATTCCGATGAAGCCGACGTCGCGGGTCACGTACTGGCCGTCGTCGTCGAGGACGTACTCGCCGTCGTCGCCGACCACCGGGCGGGGAGTCAGCAGCGGCGTGACCGTCAGCGTCTTCTCAGCGCCGTCCCGCAGGACGACGACCTCGAGCGGCTCGCCGGCCGCCGCGGTGATGATCGCCGACGACTGCGCGTAGTCGGTGATCTGCTCGCCGCCGATCGAGAGGATGCGGTCGCCCGCCCGCAGGCCGGCTTCGGCAGCCGGCGACGCGGGGTCGTCGGCCGTGCACTCGGTCTGCGTGGAGTTCGACGGCACGATGCACTCGTTGACGGCGCCGACGGTCGTCGAGATCTGCGGCACGCCGAACCCGACGAGCACGATCGCGAAGAACACGAAGGCGAGCACGAGGTTCATGAACGGGCCGCCGAGCATGATCACGATCCGCTTCGGCACGGCCAGCTTGTAGAAGGTGCGGTGCTCCTCGCCGGCCGGGATCCCCTCGTGGGCGGAGGTGCGGGCATCCTGCACGAGCGTGTCGAAGAAGCCGGTGGACGCCGTGCGCGGCTTGGCGCCCGGGCGGGCGGGCGGGAACATCCCGGCCATCGAGATGTAGCCGCCGAGCGGGATCGCCTTGAGCCCGTACTGGGTCTCGCCCACCTTCTTCGAGAAGACCGTCGGACCGAAGCCGATCATGTACTGGCCGACCCGCACCCCGAACAGCTTGGCGGGCACGAGATGGCCGACCTCGTGCAGCCCGATCGAGATCATCAGGCCGACGAGGACGATGACCACGCCGAGGATGTAGAGCAGCGCGGATTCCACGAGGGTCAGCGTACGGCAGGCGCCCTAGCGGGCCTGGGAGCGGACTGCAAGACCCCGCCGCCCGGGGCGAGGTCGGCCACGATGAGGACGTGCACGGCCCCGACGTCGGTGAGATCTTCCACGAGCGCTACGCGCTGCGGGAGCGCCTCGGCGACGGCGGCACGGCGAGCGTGTTCCGCGCGGACGACCTCGAGCTGGGTCGCCCGGTCGCGATCAAGGTGTACGGCCCGGAGAGCGCGCTGAGCGACGACGACCGGCGGCGCAGCGAGGCGCGCGCGCTCGCCCGGCTGCGGCATCCGGCGATCGTGACCCTCTTCGACGCCCGCCTCGACGCGACCCCGCCCTACCTCGTGCTCGAGTACGTCGACGGTGAGACTCTCGCGCAGCGGCTCACCCGCGGGCCGATGTCCGTCACCGAGACCCGTCTGATCGGCGCCGCCGCCGCGAGCGGACTCGCCGCCGCCCACCGCGCGGGGATCGTGCATCGCGACGTCAAGCCGGCGAACCTGGTCATCCCCCGGGAACCCGATCCCGCGGAGGCGCGGCTCCTCGACTTCGGGATCGCGTACTCGCTCCACGGTCCGCGTTCGACGACCGCCGGCAGCTTCGTCGGGTCCGCGGTCTACCTGAGCCCCGAACAGGCCACCGGGGAGGAGGTGACGGCCGCCTCCGACGTCTATTCGCTCGGCCTCGTGCTCCTCGAGTGCCTGACCGGCAGGCCCGCCTTCGAGGGCACGACCGCCGAGGTGCTGGCCGCGCGGCTCGCACGCGCCCCCTCGGTCGACCATCCCG
>CAZPJC010000032.1:0-10321 GCA_964586645.1 uncultured Schumannella sp. | reverse complement strand
CGCCTCCCGAGGACACCGCGCCGGCCGACCCGAAGGAGACGGGCCCCGGGAACAGCGGCACCCACGGGAACAACGGGAACGGCAACGACAAGAAGCCCTGAGCCGTCGACGGGTTCAGGATCGCTTCGCGCCCACCGCGGTCACGACGAGCACGGCCACGAGAGCCCCCGCGATGGCGAATCCGGTGAGCAGCCAGCCGAGCGGGATGCCGAACAGGGCGACCGGGACGACGACCGTGTACTCGGTGCCGGCGGTCTCGTCGGTGAGCATGTCGGCGAATTCGAGGTCGCCGAGGATCTGACTCCCGGGCTCGGAGAAGTACAGCTCGAACACGGTCAGATAGTCGCCGAACGACTCGACCTCGGTGCCGGCGACCGGCGCCGCCCAGGAGGTGAAGGAGGCCGCCGGCGCGCCCGCCCCGGTGAACGACACGCGCTGCCGGTGGTCGGCGAAGACGAAGAGCCGCACCGTCTGCGGCGTCGTCGCCGCGCGGGAGAGCTCGAGCGGATAGACGAGCTCCTCGGACGCGAAGGTGAACCGCAGCGGGTCGAGCCCGCCGTCGAGCGGCGCGTCGCCCGTGAGCTTGAGCGCGACGAAGTACCAGCCGCGGTCGACGTAGCCGTCGAGGAGGGCGGTCACCGCCGGCGAGAGCGCGTAGTCGTTGTCGGCGAGCCAGCTCTGCAGCCCCGCGGTGTCCGACGCGGCGAGGGTCGTGGCCTCGATCGGCCCCAGCTGGACGACATCCAGCACCTCGGGCGGGGCTCCCGCGGTGGCGCCGCCCGCCCCGGCGAACGACCACCAGTCGTACTCCTCGACCCGCTCGGGCGTCGTCACCCGGTCGATCGCCGCGAAGTCCTCCCGGTCCCCCAGGGTCACGGTGGCCGGGGCCGGGGTCGGGAAGACCAGCCCCGCCTCGGAGTCGCTGCTCAGCACGGCGAGCAGGAGGTCGATCTGCTCGACGCCGTCTCGCCAGGAGACGATCGCATGCTCCTCCCCGACGGCCACCTCCGAGCCCGGCAGCGGCGCCACTCCCCCGCAGGCGCAGGCCGCGGCCGGCAGCACGGGCAGGACGGAGAGCCCCGCGACGAGGACGAGAGCCGACGCGAGACGGATGCCGCGGCGGCGGCGGTCAGCTGATGTCACCCGGCCAGGATGGCATCCGCGGCGGCCCGCGCCCAGTGTTCCGCGTCGAGAACGCCGTCGAGCGTCATCCCGCCGCTCCCGTGCGCGCCCGGGTCGTGGGCGTCGACGACCCGCTCGATCGTCTCCACGATCGCGAGGTAGCCGATGCGACCTGCGTGGAACGCGGCGACCGCCTGCTCGTTGGCGGCGTTGAACACGGCCGGATAGGTCGCCCCCGCGGTGCCGACGCGCTTGGCGAGCGCGACCGAGGGGAACGCGTCGTCGTCGAGGGGTTCGAAGGTCCACGACTGGGCCTGCGTCCAGTCGAGCGGGCGTCCGACCCCCGCCACCCGGTGCGGCCAGTCGAGACCGAGCGAGATCGGCAGGCGCATGTCGGGCGGGCTCGCCTGGACGAGGGTCGAGCCGTCGACGAATTCGACCATCGAGTGCACGATCGACTGGGGGTGCACGACGACGTCGATCGACGAGTAGGGCACGTCGAACAGCAGGTGCGCCTCGATGACCTCGAGGCCCTTGTTGACCAGCGTCGCGGAGTTGGTCGTCACCATGAGCCCCATGTCCCAGGTGGGATGCGCAAGGGCCTCGGCCGGGGTGACGCCGGCGAGGTCGGCCCGACGCCGCCCGCGGAACGGTCCGCCCGACGCCGTCAGCACGAGGCGGCGCACCTCGTCCGCGGTCCCCCCGCGGAGCGCCTGGGCGATCGCCGAGTGCTCCGAGTCGACCGGCACGATCTGCCCCGGAGCCGCTGCGGCCGACACCAGGTCGCCGCCGACGATGAGGCTCTCCTTGTTCGCGAGCGCGAGCGTCGCCCCCGACTCGAGTACGGCGAGGGTCGGGCCGAGCCCGACGGATCCGGTGATCGCGTTGAGGACGACATCCGCGGCGGTGTCGCGCACGAGCTGCACGGCCTCGTCGGCGCCGAGCGCGAGCCGGGTCACGCCCGTCGCGGCGGCCTGCGCCTCGAGCCCGCGGCGGTCGGACCCCGCGGCGAGGCCGACGACCTCGAACCGGTCGGGGTTCGCCGCGATGACCTCGAGCGCCTGCGTGCCGATCGACCCGGTGGAGCCGAGGATGATGACCCGCCGCGGGCTCATGGGTCAGCCCGCGATCGCGACGATGTCGATGAGGAACACGAGCGTCGAGTTCTGCAGCTCGTGGCCCTCGGTCGCGCCGTAGCCGAGCGACGGCGGCATCGTCACGAGCAGGCGCGTGCCGACCTTCTGGCCGATGAGCGCGTCGCGGAAGCCGCCGACGACGCCCTGCACCGAGAACGTCGACGGCTCGCCGCGGGTGTAGCTCTGGTCGAAGACCTCGCCCGTCTCCCACGCGGTGCCGAGGTAGTTCACCGTGACCGAGTCGGCGGGGCCGACGACATCCCCGTCGCCCTCGCTCAGCACGGCGATCTCCAGGTCGGTCTTCGGCGCGGCGTCCGGCAGGGTCACGGTCGGCGCGTCCTCGGCACCGCCGACGACGGGCACGTCGGTCGTCCACTCGGCCGGGGTGAGGTCGGCGAGGATATCGGCGACGAAGATGAGCACGTCGTCCTCGGCGACGCCGGAGTCGACGGCCTCGTCGCCGAAGCCCTCGCTCGGCGGGATGACGGCCACGACCCGGGTGCCCGGGCCGGCGCAGCCGAGCGCCTTGGCGAATCCGGGGCGCAGCGCGTCGATGTCGGCGCGGAAGTCGATCGGCGTCTCGCCCTCGCCGTAGCCGAAGGTGTCGACGACCTCGCCGGTCGTGCCGTTGATCATCAGGTAGGCGGCCTGCACGCTGGCGCCCGGCGCGACCTCGGTGCCCCCGTCGATCGCGACGGCGACCTGGGTCTCGTCGACGTCGGCGAGCGGGGCGGTGAAGTCGACGACCGGCAGCGTGCCGAAGTCGCCGGAGACGCTCAGCGAGTCGACGACGTCGCCTCCCGGGGTCGCGCAGACGTCGACGGCGGCGGCCGACGTCGGCGCGGGCGTCGAGCCGGTGTCGCCGTCGCCGGCGGCGCAGCCCGCCAGCACGAGGCCGGCGGTGAGGAGGAGGGGCAGGGCGAGCAGCGGTCGGCGCAACGGGAGTCCTTCGAAAGCCGCCGGGCCTGTTCGTCTCACGGAGCGGCCGGCGGAGGCGTCGTGGCGAGGATGTCGACCACGTACACCACCGTATCCGTCGCGGCTATGCCGGAACTGGGAGAGCCGGCCTCGCCGTAGCCGTCGACCGGCGCGACGATCACCAGCACCCGGGACCCGACGGGCCGACCGAGGAGCGCCGCATCGACGCCGGGCAGCACGCTGAGCAGGGACCGCGGCGCATCGCCCCAGGTCTCGTCGACCACCTCGCGGGTGCGCCAGTTGAGCGCCTGGAACTGCACGAGGAACTCGTCGCCGGGCGCGACGACTGCGCCCGAGCCCTCGATCAGCGTCGCGCTCGTCGTCGTCGCGGGCGGATCGGTCTCGGGGATCGTGACCGTCGGGCGGCCGTCGGCATCGACGACGACGGCGACGTCGGGGAATCCCTCGGGCAGGGCGACGGCCTCCCCGCTCGCCTGCTGCGGGATGAGCGCGAGCACATCCACGACGAACACGAGGTCGTCGCCCGGGCCGATCGCGAGCTCGGGCTGGCCGGCCGTGCCGAACGCCTGCTCCGCGGGCACGACGCCGACGACCCGGCTGCCCGGGGTGGCGCACAGGATCGTGGCGAGCAGCCCGGGCTGGGTCGCGGCCTCGTCGAGCAGCACGCGCGCGGACGCCGTGCCCGGGGCGCGCTCCCCGCTCGTCGCGTTGAGGATCGTGATCGCCACCTGCACGAGGTCGCCGCGGGCCACCGGCTCCCCGGCGCCCTCGACGACGACCGTGCGCTCGACCCGGTCGACCGAGAACGGCCCGTAGGCGGTGATCACCGGGGCCTCGCCGAGGTCGCCGTAGACGACGACGGCGTCCGACGCCTCGCCCGGCTCGGCACAGGCCGGCGCCGTCGGCTCGGGGGTCGCCCCGCCGAGGACGAGCGGGCGGGCGGCGCAGCCGACGAGGGCGAGCAGGATGCCGACGGCCGCGATCAGCAGGACGGACGGACGGCGCACGTCGTCCATCCTCGCCGACGCCGGGCACCCGCGGCCGTAGGCTGCCGGTATGGGATTCTCCGTGCCGCAGGAGCGCAAGCTGGTGACCGAACTGCCCGGGCCGAACTCGGTCGCCCTGCAGGAGCGCCGGGTGGCCTCGGTGAGCCGCGGGGCGGGCACCCTCGCCAACATCTACATGGACCACGGGGCCGGCGCGATCCTCGTCGACGTCGACGGCAACCAGCTGATCGATCTCGGCTGCGGCATCGGCGTGACGACGATCGGCCACGCGAACCCCGAGGTCGCGGATGCCGCCTACGCGCAGGCGCAGAAGCTCACGCACACGCTGTTCACGGTCACCCCGTACGAGAACTACGTGCGGGTCGCCGAGAAGCTGCAGCAGATCACGCCCGGTGACTTCGAGAAGCACTCGATCCTCGTCAACTCCGGCGCGGAGGCGGTCGAGAACGCCGTCAAGATCGCCCGCAAGTTCACCGGCCGGCGGGCGATCGTGTCGCTCGACCACGCCTTCCACGGCCGCACCAACCTCACGATGGCGATGACCTACCGTCCGTGGCCGGAGCGCGCCGGGATGGGCCCCTTCCCCGGCGAGCTCTACTCGGTGCCGATCTCCTACCCGTTCCGCGACGGGCTGTCCGGCGAGGAGGCCGCCGCGAAGACGATCGACTACATCGTCACCCACATCGGCGCGACCGAGGTCGCCGCGTTCTTCGCCGAGCCCATCCAGGGCGACGGCGGCATCATCATCCCGGCCCCCGGCTACTTCGCGGCGATCAAGGCGTTCTGCGAGGAGAACGGCATCGTCTTCGTCGCCGACGAGATCCAGGCCGGCATCGCCCGCACGGGCACCTGGTACTCGATCGAGCACCACGGCGTCGTGCCCGACCTCGTCACGAGCGCCAAGGGCATCGCGGGCGGCTTCCCGCTCGCCGCCGTCACCGGCAAGGCCGAGATCATGGATGCCGTCCAGCCCGGCGGCATCGGCGGCACCTTCGGCGGCAACCCGGTCTCGACCGCGGCGGCGCTGAAGGTGTTCGAGCTGATCGAGCGGGACGGACTGCTCGCCGAGGCCCAGCGCGTCGAGAAGGCCCTGCTCGCCCGCATCGGCGACTGGGCCGATAGGTTCGAGGTCGTCGGCGAGGTGCGCGGCAAGGGGGCGATGTTCGGCGTCGAACTCGTCAAGCCCGGCACGAAGGAGCCCAACCCCGAGGCGCTCACGGCGGTGCTGAGACACGCGACGACGAACGGCGTCATCGCCCTCGACGCCGGCTCGTGGGACTCGGTGCTGCGCATCATGCCGAGCGTCGTGATCAGCGACGAGCTGATCGACGACGCCGCGGGGGTGCTCGAAGAAGCCCTGGCGAAGCTGGCATGAGCCACCTGCCGCCGCCGTCCGGTCCGCCGCGCGACGCGGTCCCGCCGCCCGGATACCAGCCGCCCGCGCCCCAGCCGACGCCCCCGGCGCCCCTCGCCGCCGCGCCGTACGTCCCACCCGCCCCCGTCCGCATCCGGCCGTGGCCGTTCCTGCTCGGCGCCATGGCGATCGCGGTGCTCGTCGTCGTCGGCGTCCTCGCGAGCACCTGGAACCTGACGCGCATCCAGTACTTCAACGATGCCTACATCGCCTGGTCGCAGCCGATCCCCGAGGACATCGCGGCGATCGCCCGCACCACGGGGATGAGCGTCGAGGGTGAACTGATCTACCGCGCGTCGACCCCGGCGATCGAAGACGACGACGACTTCAACCAGCACTGCGCGATCGAGGGCGGCGCCGTCCTCGGCTGCTACTACGAGGGCACCGTGTACGTCTACGCGGTCACCGACTCCCGGCTCGCGGGCACCGTCGAGGTCACGGCGGCGCACGAGATGCTGCACGCGGCGTACGAGCGATTGAGCCCCGACGAGCGGACGCGCATCGACGAGCTCGTCGAGGAGGCCATCGCCGCGATCCCCGAGGACGACCCGGTCTACGAGGATCTCGCCCTCTACCCCGCGGAGCAGCTCGCCGACGAGTGGCACTCCCGGCTCGGGACCGAGTTCGCCGACCTGCCGCCGGCGCTCGAGGAGCACTACGCGATCTACTTCGACGACCGGGCGAAGGTCGTCGAGCTCAACGTGCAGGCGAACGCCTACTTCACCGAACTGCAGGCGCAGATCGACGCGCTCGTCACCGAGATCGACGCGCTCGACCCCGTGCTCGACGCCCGGATCGCCGCGTACGAGGCCGCGGTCGCCGCCTACAACGTCGACGTCGACGCCTTCAACGCGCGCAACGCGAACGGCTACTACACGTCGCAGGCGCAGTTCGACCGCGATCGCAACGCGCTCGTCGCCCGCGGCGACGCGCTGGATGCCGAGTACGCGGCCATCGACGCGGAGATCGCCCACTACAACGACCTCGTCGCCCGGCTGACCGCGCTCGACGAGGACTACGCCGACCTGTACAGCGCCCTCGACTCAAGCGACGATCAGGAGACCGTCGACCCCTAGACGGCCCGCACGACGGGTTCGTGGCGCACCGGGAAGTTGACGCTCGACGCGATGAAGCACAGCCGGTTCGCCTCGGCGTGCAGGGTCGTGGCGAGCAGCGGGTCTCCGGCCGAGATCGTCACGACCGGTCGCAGCACGACCTCGCGGAACCGCCCGCCGCCGTCCGGGGTGGTGACGAGCGTGCCCTGCGCGGCATCCTCGTACGACTCGACGACGATCCCGTTCCGCACCGCGACGTAGAGGTAGCTCAGCAGGTGGCATTGCGCGAGGGCCGCGATCAGCATCTCCTCCGGGTTCCACCTGTCGACGTCGCCGTGGAAGACCCGCGCCGCCGAGCCGTGGATGTCGGGCTTGCCGGCGACGGAGACGACGTGGTCGCGCCCGAAGGCGCGCGTCGCCGAGGTGCCGGTGCCGCGGTTGCCCGTCCAGGTGAGGGAGGCCAGGAAGAGGTGATCGGCATCCATCGGGGCTCTCCCTCTCCTCGGGGCCGCGCGCGGCGCGGTTCTAGACTCGGTTCCATGACGGACACGCTCGCCCCCACCGTAGTTCCCACCGAACGCCGGGTGCTGACGGCGATTCCCGGGCCGAAGTCGATCGCCCTCCAGGAGCGTCGCCGGGCCGTCGTCTCCGACGGCGTCTCGTCCGCCCTCCCGGTCTACATCGAGCGCGCGCACGGCGCGATCGTGGTGGATGTCGACGGCAACGCCTTCCTCGACCTCGGCGCCGGCATCGGCGTGACGACGATCGGGCACACCGACGACGCCGTCGTCGCCGCCGCGCGGCAGCAGCTCGGCGAGGTCATCCACACGCTGTTCACGATCACGCCGTACGAGGAGTACGTGCGGGTCGCCGAACTGCTCGCCGAGCACACGCCGGGCACGCACGCCAAGAAGACCGTGCTCGTCAACTCGGGCGCCGAAGCCGTCGAGAACGGCGTCAAGATCGCCCGCAAGTACACCGGGCGCACCGGCGTCGCGGTGCTCGAGCACGCGTACCACGGCCGCACCAACCTCACGATGGCGATGAACTTCAAGGCGATGCCGTACTCGGTCGGCTTCGGGCCGTTCGCCGGCGACGTCTACCGCGCCCCGAACTCCTACCCGTTGCACGACGGCCTCTCCGGTGCCGACGCCGCGGCCCGCACGATCGGCTACCTCGAGAAGACCGTGGGCGCCGCCGATCTCGCCTGCCTCGTCGTCGAGCCGATCCAGGGCGAGGGCGGGTTCGTCGTGCCCGCCGACGGCTACCTCCCGGCCCTGCAGGACTGGTGCACCGCGAACGGCATCGTGTTCATCGCCGACGAGATCCAGTCGGGCATGGCGCGCACGGGGCGCTACTTCGCCTCGGAGCACTTCGGCCTCGTTCCCGACCTGGTGCTCTCGGCGAAGGGCATCGCGGGCGGGCTCCCGCTCGCCGGGGTCACCGGCCGCGCCGAGATCATGGATGCCGCCCAGCCCGGAGGACTCGGCGGGACGTTCGGCGGCAACCCCGTCGCGTGCGCCGCGGCGATCGCCGTGTTCGAGCGCATCGAGTCCGAGGGCCTGCTCGCCGAGGCCGCGCGGATCGAGGCGACCCTCCGCCCCGCGCTCCTGAGGCTGCAGGAGAAGTACCCGGTCATCGCCGAGGTGCGCGGCATCGGCGCGATGCTCGCGGTCGAGTTGAGCGACCCCGCGACGCACGCCCCGCGGGCCGACGCCGTCTCGGCGATCGCCGCCGAAGCCGCCCAGCACGGGCTGCTCGTGCTCACCGCCGGCACCTACGGCAACGTGCTCCGGTTCCTGCCGAGCCTGGCGATCACCGACGCCCAGCTGGCGGACGCCGTCGACGTGCTCGACGCGTGCTTCGCGGCCCTGCCCGCCGCCTGACCCCGGGCTACGGCTCGAGGACGACCTTGCCGCCCGCGTGGCCGTCCACCATGAACGCGTAGGCGGCCTTCGCCTCCGCGAGGGGGTACGTGCGGGCGATCTCGACCTCGATCGACCCGTCGGCGAGAAGCGCCGCGAGATCGAGGCGTGCCGCGGCGCGGATCTCGCGGCCCGGATCGGCGCCCGGTCCGCTGCCGATCGCCTGACCGCCCGCCGCGAGGGCCGCCGCGAAGTTCACGATCGTGACGAACCGGGCCGGGTCGGTGAGGAACTGCAGCGACACCTCGAGCGCCTCGTCGGTGCCGACGGTGTCGATCGCGGCGTCGATCCCGCCGGGCGCGAGCGCGTTCACGCGCGCCGCGAGTCCCTCCCCGTAGGCCACCGGCTCGATCCCGAGTGCGAGCAGCTCGGCGTGCCGCTTCTCGGACGCGGTGCCGATGACGCGGGCCCCGCGCAGCATGACGAGCTGCGCGGCGAGCCGACCGACCCCGCCGCTGACGCCGTGGATCAGCACCGTGTCGCCCGCGGCCACCCGCACGGCTTCGAGGGCGTGCACCGCCGTCGTGCCGGTGGAGAGCAGCCCCGCGGCCTCGGCGAACGAGACCGACGCGGGCTTGCGGATGAGGTTCTCGGCCTTGACCGTGAGCTCGCTCGCCTGCGCGCCGCTCAGCCGCGTCCCGTAGACCTCGTCGCCGACCGCGAGCGGCTCGCCCTCGAGCCCCACGGCATCCGGACCGACCGCGGTGATCACGCCGGCGGCCTCGCTGCCGAGCCGGAGCGGCAGCTTCGCCGGATCGGTGCCCGCGGCACCCGAGGCCATCTTCGCGTCGAACGGGTTGAGCGCGGCCGCGCGGACCGCGACGACGACCTGCCCCGCGCCCGGATCGACGTGGTCGACCTCGATCACGTCGATGGCGGACAGACCCTGGTACGAGGTGGCGGCGACGGCGGAGACCATGTCCTCATCCAACCCCACCGGGCTGGGAGCCATTCCCTACCCGTACAGACTCGCGACCGCCTCGCGGAAGGCGATCGTGTGACGCGCGACGTCCTCGCTCGTCGTGGCCGGTGACATGAGCGCCATGTTGTGGAAGGGCGTCATGAGGATGCCGCGGTTGAGCGCGTGCAGGTGCAGGTACTGCTGCAGCTCGAAGTCGTCGGCCTCGGCCGCCTCGCGTCCGTCGCGCGGCGGCGTGGGCCGGAAGGAGTACTCCGCGCGGCAGCCGAGCTGCGTGACCTGCCACGGCGCCCCGAACTCGTCGATCGCGGCCTGCACCCCCGCCGTCCACTCGGTCGCGCGGGCGATCATGCCGGGGTAGACCTGCGGGGTCAGCACCTCCGCGAGCGTCGCGCGGATGCCCGCCATCGAGACCGCGTTGCCGGCGAGCGTGCCGCCGACCCCGCCGACGTCGATGTCCTCGAGCCCGGCGCCGTCGGGGTCGAGATGCTCGCGCACGCGGTCGGCGAACGGGATCGTCATGCCCCACGCCCCCGCCGGCACGCCCCCGCCGATCGTCTTGCCGACGACGACGGCATCCGGTCGCAGCCCGTCGCGGGCGGTCATCCCGCCGGGGCCGGCGCACAGCGTGTGGGTCTCGTCGATCACGAGGTAGGCACCGGTCGCGTGAGCCGCCTTCGTCACGGCCTCGTGCCAGCCGGGGTCGGGCAGCACGATCCCGACGTTCGTCATCGCCGGCTCGATGAGCACGGCCGCGACCTCGCCCGTCGCGAGCGCGGCCTCCATCGCGGGGATGTCGTTGAA
>CAZPJC010000031.1:0-20793 GCA_964586645.1 uncultured Schumannella sp. | reverse complement strand
CCCAGGCGACCGCGTAGGTCGAGTGGGTGTGCACGACGCCGCCGACTTCGGGCATGTGGCGGTAGACGTAGGCGTGCGCGGCGGTGTCGCTCGACGGGCTGCGGTCGCTGCCGGGCGTTCCCGGCACGACGTTCCCGTCGAGCGTGCAGAGGATCATGTTCTCGGGCGTCAGTTCGTCGTAGGCGACGCCCGACGGCTTGATCACGAAGAAGTCGGTGCCCGGCACGCGGCCCGAGACGTTGCCGCCGGTCCAGATCACGAGGCCGTAGCGCACGAGTTCGCCGTGCAGCCGGGCGACGTCGGCGCGCACCTCGGCGATCGCCCGCTCGACAGGGTCGGTCATCTCATCCTCCTCGACGGATCCCCATGATGTTATCGCTCACATGTCCGAACGCCAAGCCCCGGCCCGGTGCGCGGCTCAGACCCGCGTCGTGGAGGCCCGCACGGTGAGCGACGGCACGATCAGATCGTGCGGCGGGGCGTCGCCGCCGTCGAGTCGATGCACGAGCAGGGCGACCGCCCGCCGGCCCACCTCCTCGAAATCCTGGTGCACCGTCGTGAGCGGCGGCAGACTGTGCGCCGACTCCGGGATGTCGTCGAACCCCACGACGCTCACCTCCGCAGGCACGCGCCGCCCGGCGTCGACGAGGGCGTGGATGAGGCCGAGCGCCATCTGATCGTTGCCGCAGACCACCGCCGTGGCGGCGGGATCGACGAGGGCACCGGCGGCGTACCCGGAGTCGGCGCTCCAGTCTCCGGTCAGGGTCGGCAGCGCGGTGAGGCCGTGCCGCGCGATCTCGGCCTCGACGGTGCGCCGCCGGAGCTCGGCCTCGAGGAAGCCGTCCGGTCCGGCGAGCTGCTGGATGGTGCGGTGCCCGAGGTCGACGAGATGCTGCACGGCCGCCCGCGCCCCCGCCACCTGGTCGATGCCGGCGGACGCGCCCCCGGCATCCCCGGTCTGCAGGGTCACGACGGGCAGCCCGTCATCCAGGTCGGCGAGCGGGTCGAGCAGCACGCGGTAGGGGGCGATCGCGACGAGCGCCTCGATCGAGTGGCCCAGCAGGAACTCGAGGCTCTCCGCGACCGCGTCGGCATCGAGCGACGTGGTCGTCACGAGCGGCTGGTAGCCGGCGAGCCGCACCGCGCGTTCGATCGCGTGGAGACTGCTCGTCGGCCCGAAGTCGGTCGTCGCGGGCACGAGCACGCCGATTGCCCGGCTGCGCTGGGTGACGAGGGCGCGGGCCGCCTTGTTGGGCCGGTAGCCGAGTTCCGCGATCGCGGCGAGCACGCGGTCGCGGGTCTCCGGGCGGATGCCGGCGAAGTCGTTGAGCACACGCGAGACGGTCTGGTGGGAGACGCCGGCGAGACGCGCGACGTCGTACATGCTCGGGGGGCGCCTCCCGGTCTCCGTCACGCCGTCACGTTACCGCCGACCTGTCGCGTGCCCCAGCGCCGGAGTCTGAGCATCCCTCCCTTCGCGGGTGCGATCACCGTAGGATCGGGCGCATGAGCACCGCTTCGGGCACGCCGTCGACCCCGGCCGGCTGGTACGCCGACCCGCAGAACCCGGCGCAGGGTCGCTTCTGGGACGGCGTCGCGTGGACCGACCTGGTCCACCAGCCCGGCACCCCGTTCCCCTCGGCCCCGGAGCTGAAGGCCCCGGCCGGCACCGACTGGAACACCCCGTACATCTGGCTGATCGTCGCGCTGCCCGTCCTGCCGTCGCTGCTGCTGCTGTTCGTGCCGTGGGGGTCGATGTTCGACATCGACAGGTACGCCTCGAACCCGTACGCCGGGATGTCCAGCACGTTCGCGCTGTTCCTGTCGCCGTTCTACTGGGGCGCGATCGCCCTGAGCTACGTCACCTACGGGCTGTGCGTCTTCTTCGCCTTCCGGGACGCGAAGGAACTGTCGGCTCGCGGCGTGCCGAAGCCGTTCCACTGGGCGTTCGCGTTCATCAGCCCGATCGTCTACACGATCGGTCGTTCGGTCGTCGTGCACCGGCGCACCGGGAACGGGCATCAGCCGATCTGGGCCGAGGTCGCCGCGTTCGCCGTGTCGATCGTCATCGTGATCGCGATACTGGTGATGGCGTTCGCGGGGATGAGCGAGTTCGTGCAGACCGGCATCCGGAGTTAGCGCGGACCGCCCGGATCGTTCAGGACCCCAGCACGAGGTCGGCGAAGCGCTTTCCCATCCGCCCCAGCGCGCGGGCGTTCGGATGCAGGCCGTCGTCGAGATCGGTGACCTCGTCAGGCCGGAACAGCCGATGGCCGTCGAGCAGGCTCAGATTCGGATCGGCGCGACGCTCGACGACGCGGGCGAGCTCCTCGCGGATGCCGGTGAGACTGAGGGCGCCCAGAGCGAGCTGGCGCGGGTCGCCGATCGAGAAGGTGCGGGAGCCCTCGGTGCTGGTCGGTCCCGGCAGCGTCTCCACGGCGGGGCACGGGATCGGTGAGATGAGCACGATCGGCGTCTCGACGTGCCGCTCCCGCAGCGTGTCGAGAAAGCCGTGGACCGCGGGGCCGAACGTGCGGCGCCGCATCACGTCGCCGTTGACGACGTTGATGCCGATCTCGAGGCTGATCAGGTCGGCGGGCAGGTCGCGCATCGTGCGGGCGACGTACGGATCGGCGACCGCGTTGCCGCTGAACCCCAGGTTGTGGATGCGCACGCCGGCGCGGCGGGCGGCGACGACCGGCCAGGTGCCGAGCGGGCTCTCGGCCTCGCCGCCCTGGCTGATCGAGGAGCCGTGGTGCAGCCAGCGCCGACGCGGATCGGGGCCGGAGGGCCGCACCGGCGCGTCGGTGCGCAGCTCGTGCACCTCGGTCGCCGTCGCGTGCGGCAGCCAGAGCTCGACCCGCTTGTCGCTCGCGGGCAGGCCGGTGAAGCGCACGGCGTGCGGCCGGCCCGGCCTCCAGATGCCGCGCACGGGATCGATCAGGGAGAGGGCCTCGTTCGGGATCCTCCTGCGCACCGGCACCGCATCCCCGGCCACGAGCTCGAGCACCGCGGGAGCCGGTACGCCCTCCGCGGTCGTCGGCGCGGTGGCCGCGACGACGAGCTCGATCTCGGTGGCGGCGGTGCGGAACTCGAGGCGCACGCCCGACGTCATCGAGACGACGAAGTCGCCGACGATGTCGGAGATCTGCGGTCGGGTCCAGGCCGGCAGCCGACGCACCCGCACGCCGTCGGCGACGGGCTCGAGCTCGAGGCCGCCGACGATCTCGACCGCGTGCGACGGGAAGCGCTCGGTGTAGGTGGTCATGTCAGCGTCCATTCGTAGCTGCCGGAGCCGACGTCGAGCCGGCGGCCGTCGGGGAATTCGACCTGCGCCCGCGTGCCGGTCGGGACGGTCGCGTGCACCCGGACGGCGCCGTCGCGCTCCCGGCGCCATCCGCTCGCGGCCTCCCCGTACGGCGTGCGGAGCCGCACGCTCGCGTGCTCCAGCCGCGTGGTCGGCAGGGGAGCGATCCGCATCACGCGGTAACCGGGTTCGAGCGGCGCGAGCCCGGCGAGCCGTCGGTGCAGCCAGTCGGCGACGGCGCCGAGCGCGTAGTGGTTGAACGAGGTCATCTCGCCCGGGTTCAGGGTTCCGTCGGGGCGCATACTGTCCCAGCGTTCCCACATCGTCGTCGCCCCGAGCTCGAGCGGGGCGAGCCACGACGGGCTCGCCGTCTGCAGCAGCAGGGCCACGGCGTCGTCGGGGTGGCCGGTCGCGTCGAGGGCGTCGAGCAGCAGCGGCGTGCCGACGAACCCCGTGCCGATCCGGTGCCCGTCGGCGCGCACCAGCTCCGCGAGCCGGTCGCCGAGGGCGGCCCGGCGGTCGCCGGGCAGTAGGTCGAAGCCGAGGGCGAGGGCGTACGCCGTCGGCACGTCGGCGTCCAGGCGGCCTCCTCCGCCGGGGGCGAACCGGGCCGCGAACGCGGTGCGCGCGGCCGCGGCCGCGGCATCGAAGCGCCGGGCGTCGGCGGTCTCGCCGAGCTCGCGCGCCGCGGCGGCGGTGAGGTCGAGCGAGCGCACCAGGTAGGCGTTCGCGACGAGGTCGTGCGGGGTGCGGGCGGCGAAGGGGTCGTCGGGCGGTGCGGCGGGATCGAGCCAGTCGCCGAACTGGAAGCCGCCCTCGATGAGATGCGCGTCGCCGGCGCGGACCAGGAGACGCTCGCACCAGGCGCGCATCCCGGGGTAGTTGCGGCGGAGCGCCGAGCGCGCCCCGAATCGCTCGAACAGGACGCTCGGCACGACCGTCGCGGCGTCGCCCCAGGCCGCGACCTCCACGACGTCCCAGTCGAGCACCCAGGGCACGACGACCGGCACGACGCCCTCGTGCGCGGCCTGCTCGAGCGTGAGGTCGGTGAGCCAGGAGCCGAGGAACGCCTCGACGTCGAAGAGGAAGGATGCGGTCGGGGCGAAGACCTGCGCGTCGCCGGTCCAGCCGAGGCGCTCGTCGCGCTGCGGGCAGTCGGTCGGCACCGACAGGAAGTTGCCGCGCGCGCTCCACACGACGTTCTCGTGCAGCCGTTCGAGGCGCGGGTCGGAGCACGCGAACTCGCCGGTGCGCTCCAGCTCGGTGCCGACGATGACGGCGACGAGGTCTGCGGGGTCGACGACGCCGGGGTCGGCCTCGACGCTGACGTAGCGGAAGCCGTGGAACGTGAACTCGGGCTCCCAGGTCTCCTCGCCGGTGCCGGCGAGCACGAGGGTGTCGGTCGCGGCGGCGCGCCGGAGCGGGCGCCGGGCGAGTTCGCCGTGCTCGAGGACTTCGGCGTGACGCACCCGCACGACGGTGCCGGCGGGCCCGCGCGCGACCAGTCGCACGCGACCCACCAGATTCTGGCCGAAGTCGAGCACGGTCGCGCCCGACGGCGTGGTCAGCACGCGCTCCACCGCTCGGATGCCGAGACGCCGCACGGGCGGCGCACGTCGCGGCGTCGGGGTCACGGCATCCTCGACGACGCGCACCGGATGCCAGGCGCGATCGTCGAATCCGGGGGACGACCAGCCGGGCTGCGTGCGCCGCGCGTCGCGCTCCTCGCCCGCGTAGATCCCCGACGACCGGAGGGGGCCGTCGGCGCTCGCTCGCCAGTCCGATCCGGTCCGGATGGTCGTGACCACGCCCTGCTCGTCGACGAGCTCCAGCTCGGCCGAGGCGGCGGGGGCGTCGCCGTAGACGCGTGCGTGCTGATCGCCGAAGCCGTAGGACTCGGTGAACCACGCCCCGGCCAGCTCGAGACCGAGGGCATGACGCCCGGCTTCGCGGGCGGCCGGCAGGTCGTGGGTGTCGGCGAGCACCCGGTGCGGGTACGCGGTCCAGCCGGGAGCGAGCAGGTCGGCGCCGATCGGCGTGCCGTCGAGTTCGGCGCGAACGGCGCCGAGGGCGGAGAGCCGCAGGGTCGCGCGCCGGATGCCGGGTGGGACGTCGAACTCGACACGCAGCCGCACCGGGCGCTCGTCGTCGGCGCCGGCGATGAACGCGGCGTCCCAGCGCGCGTCGCCGGCGGCATCCGTGCGGAAGGTCGTGACGAGGTGCTCGGGGTCGCTCCACGCCGAGGTCTGCCCGTCGGCGCCACGCACGCGCACCCGAAGCCGTGCGTGCGCACCCCCGTCGAGCGGCTCGAACGGCCACGGCACATCGACGCCGGGGCCGATGTCGAGGCTCGCGGTGCGGGGGTGCCCGTCGTCGACGGTCAGCTCGAGCTGTGCGCCGATCGGCTCCCAGCCCGGTGAGGCGTTGACGATCCAGCCGACCGTCGGGGTCGGCCCGGCGACCGGCACGCCGGCGACGGTCGCGTCCCGGCGGCGTGCGTCGAGGCGGAGCGAATCCACGGTGATAAAGCGCTTTGGCATTTCGGTCTACACTAGCGCGTGTGATCAACGGCGATGTCGACCCGCGGTGGGTGGGCGTGCGCGACGCCTTCCGCGCGAACCTCGAGGAGGGACTCGATGCCGGCGCGTCGCTCGCCATCCGGGTCGACGGGCGGACCGTCGTCGACCTCTGGGGCGGAACCGACCCGCTGACCGGCCGCGCCTGGGAGCGGGACACCGTCACGGTCGGGTTCTCGATCTCGAAAGGCGTCGCCGCCCTCGCGCTCCTGCAGCTCGTAGAGGCCGACCGGGTGGACCTCGACGCCCCCGTCGCGCGGTACTGGCCCGAGTTCGGCTCCGCGGGCAAGGCGCAGATCACGGTGCGCGAGGTGCTGACCCACCGCGCCGGACTGCCGGTGATCGACGTCGCCTCCATCGAGGACGTCCTGGACTGGGACCACGTCACCGGTGTCCTCGCGGCGCAGCGCCCCCAGTACGACGCGAACCGCTTCTACGTCTACCACGCCTTGAGCTTCGGCTTCCTGGTCGGAGAGCTCGTGCGCCGCGTCTCCGGCCTCGGATTCGGCGACTACGTGCGCACCCGCATCGCGGAACCGCTCGGCCTCGACCTCTGGGTCGGCACACCCGAGGGGGTGGATGCCCGCCTCCTCGCCGGGGTGACCACCGATGTCGTCGAACAGCCCCCGCCGGTCTCGGATGCGGCGGTCTGCACGGCCGCGTGGCGTTCGACGGCCCAGCTGCTGCCGATCTTCCGCCAAGTGGACGGCGTCGCGGGCACCGAGCCGTTCAACCAGCCGCGCTTCCGGCGGGCGATCCTGCCGGCGGGCAACGGGGTGACGAACGGCCGGGCGCTCGCCCACATGTATGCCGCGTGCCTGGACGAGATCGACGGCGTCCGCCTGCTCGCCCCCGCCACCGTCGCGGATGCCGCCGTCGACCACGCCGGCGGCATCCGCAAGCCCGAGTGCGGGGCCTCCGACCCGTGGGCCGCCGGCACGCCGCAGGTGTGGGGTCTGGGCTTCGAGATCAGCAACCGCGAGAATCCGATGCTCGGCCCGGGCTCCTTCGGCCACAGCGGCATGGGCGGGCGTCTCGGGTTCGCCCACCCTCCCGCGGGGCTCGCCTTCGGCTTCGTCGGTCAGCGGATGGCGTACCCGGAGCCGGGCAAGCTGGATCCCCGGTGGGTGCGCATCCTCGCCGCCGTGCACGACGTCGTCGGCTAGGTCGTCGGAGTGAGCGCCTCGACCTGAGCCAGGCGCAGCGGGCCGAGCACGGTCAGCCGGATCCGGGAGGCCGGGGCGACGTCGCGCGGGAGGAACGGCCGCGTCTGGCCGGGCCAGAGCACGACCGCGTCGTGCCGCTCGTCGAGCGTGCGCCAGCCGTCGGCGGTGGCCGCCTCGAGGCGCCACGACGCGGTGCCGGGGTCGAGGAAGCCGAGCGTGTACACCTCGATCGGACGTGACGTGTCGAGCTCGAACTCGATCCTCTCCCCGGGGGCCAGCCGCACGGCCGTGACCCCGACGTCGTCGACGAGTGCCGCGGCCCCCGGCGGGCCCGACGCGGCGATGAGCGCGTCGCGCAGCGGCGCCATCCCGAGAGCGGCGAGCTCGACGCTCAGCGAGCCGGGCGCGTCCGCGGGGGCGGTGCCCCAGTCGGAGGGCTCGGGTCCGAGCACGACATCGATCCGGGCGCCGCGGGCGAGACGATCGTGCGGGATCGCCGTGCGCGACCAGGGCTCGCCGTCCAGGAGCACCGACTGCACGTAGGGGTCGTCGCGCGAGGCGCGGTGGGCGACGACCTCCAGATCGCCGCCCGGGAGGCGGCAGCGCATCCGGTCGAACAGCGGCGAGCCGATGACCCATTCGCCCGAGCCGGGCGCGAGGGGATAGAGCCCGAGCGCCCCGAACAGCCACCAGGCCGACATCTCGCCGTTGTCCTCGTCGCCCGGGTAGCCCTGGCCGATCTCCGAGCCGGTGAACAGGCGGTCGATCGCCTCGCGCACGATCCGCTGCGCACGCCACGGGGCGCCGGCGTGGAGGTACAGGTACGGGATGTGGTGGGCCGGCTGATTGGACGGCGCCCACATCCCGAGGCGCACGTTGCGCGCCTCCGTCATCTCGTGGATGACCGTCGGATACGTGCCGCGGAACTGCTCGCGCCCCGTCTCGGGCTCGGCGAAGAAGGCATCCAGCCGGGCGCGCAGGGCCTCGCGACCGCCGTACAGGGCGGCGAGGCCCGCGCCGTCGTGCGGCACCGAGAACGCCATCCCCCACGCGTTGGTCTCGGTGTAGTCGCCGCCCCAGACGCGCGGATCGAACTCCGGACGGCGTTCCCCCGAGGCCGTCAGCCCGCGGAAGAATCCCGACTCCGCGTCGAAGTAGCGGGAAGCGGCCAACGCCCGCGACGCGAACCAGCGCCGCTCGGCGGCCCGGTCGCCGCGCGGCCCGGTCGGATCGCCCCCGACCAGCGCCGAGGCGAGTCGGTACAGCCCCGCATCGTTGAGCGCGCTCTCGAGGCCCCACGACATCCCCTCGGTCACGTCGTCGGCGACGAACCCGCGGAGGAACGCGGACGGCATCCCGGCGCGCCCGAGGGCGGCGTGCTCCGGCACGGCGCTCCCGTCGCGGAGCGCCGCGAGGTACCCGTCGCGGAGCAGGTCGTCGTCGAGCACCCCGAGTGCGAGCGCATCGGCGAGCACGATGTCGGCGCTCGTGCCCACCATCGCGTCGAGCGGACCGGGAGCGGCCCAGCGCGGCAGCCACCCGCCGTCCCGGAACTGGGCGACGAACCCGTCGAGCAGGTCGCGGGCGTCGTGCGGGGTGAGCAGCGACAGGGCCGGCCACGCGGTGCGGTAGGTGTCCCAGAACCCGTGGTTGGTGCTGAGCGCGCCGTCCCGCACGGGCGCCCCGGTGTGCTCCTCGGTGTGAACGTCGGGGGCGAGGCGCACGACGTCGACGTGGACCCGGCGCCCCTCGGCGTCGACCTCATCGAGGCGGTTCGGGTACGCGAACAGCCGCGCGAGGTTCGACACGAGGGTGACCAGCTGGTCGTCGCTCGCCCCCTCGACCTCGACGAGTGCGAGGAGCTCGTCCCAGCGCGATCCGGCGCGCGCCGTCAGCTCGGCGAACGACGCGGCCGCCTCGCGTTCCCGGGCGAGCCGGGCGAGGTCGCGCGAGATGAACGACGTGCCCACGCGGAGCTCCACCACCGTGCCGCCGCGCGGGTCGAGGCGCAGCACGCCCGGCGATCCCGCGGCCTCGAGCAGCTCGACGACGGGGCCGTCGACCCGGGCGTCGACGAACATCCTCGGCACGACCTGGCCGTGCACCGAATTGCTGTCGATCCAGCCGTGCAGGACGCCGCCGCCCTCGTCCGGGGTGAACCGCAGGGCGCTCGCGTCGAGCGCGCCGAGCACGAGCGAGCCGCCCGGGGCGGGAAACGCGACGCGCAGCACGGCGACGTGGTCGGTCGCCGTCGCCTCGGCGACGATGCCGTCGTCGAGCACGACCCGGTAGCGATGCGGATGCGCCTCCTCCTCATCGTGGCCGAAGCGGCTCGCGCGGGACTCCGCCGACACCGGGGCGTGCTCGGCGGGCTCCGGTCGGGGCATCACCTGGAGGACACCCCAGTCGCCGATCCAGACGCTGGCGGTGTGGGAGAGCGCGAGGCCCTGCAGGGCGGGGCGCCGCCCGGTGCTGCTCCAGGCGTAGGTCCCATGTGGGTTCGCCGCGTCGGTGAGCGGGTGCACGAACACCCCGCCGTGCGGCACGCCGACGAGGGGGACGGTCAGCCCGCGGGAGAGTCGGGGCGATGACTGGCTGCCTCGCCGGGTGTCCGCGAGCTCCGACGGCGGCAGCGACCTGTCGAGCCGCGACGCGGGCACCACCGCGGCCCCGTCGATCCACGCGCGCAGTTCGGCGCCGCCGGCGCCCGACGGGGCGGGGGAGTCGACGACGACCTCGAGCGCGACCACCCGGCGGCCGGCAGGCAGCGGGATGCGGCGCAGCGCCCACTGGTCGGGCGGCAGCACGTGACGGGCGAACGTCGACGCAGCGTCGGCGGGGAGGCCGTGCTGGTCGCGGCGCGCCTCGTCGAGGAGCCTCGAGCCGTCGTCGAACAGCACGTCGACGGCGATCGCGGACGCGCGGAACCCGTCCGCGGCGACCTCGGCGGCCTCGTCGAACGCCGGCAGCACGGCGTAGCGCAACTCCAGCCCGTCGGAGGGCGCCGGGGCCGGTTCGGCGAGCAACCGGCGGGCCTGCACCGCGGCGCCGCCCGCCCAGCGGACGAGCACCGGTTCGTCGGTGAGGAGGCCGGCGCCCGCCGTCGCGGCGGGCGCCACCTCGGGCCCGGCCGACGTCTCGAGGTGCAGCGCCGCGTCGTCATCCATGTGGGCGCGCCCGTTCAATCGGGGGCGAGCATGCCGCCCGGGCTGCGCTCGACCATGTTCCGCGCCGCCCGCGCGACCCGGAACGCGCCGCGCACGGTCGGCTCGTCGAACCGCTCCGGATGCCGGGTGCGCACGTGCCAGGTCGCCGATTCGCCGGGCAGGAGGGTGAGCAGATTGCGATCGGCTTCGGCATCCTCGTCGATCCCGTCGGGCAGCAGCGTCAGGTCGCGCAGCAGGGTGGCCGCGGTGACGGTCACGTCGACGCCGTCGCCGGCGGGCTGCACCGTGAGAGCGTACTCGGGCTCTCGATCCGGGAAGTCGCGGTCGACCGTGCCCAGGAGCACCGCCCGGATGTGGTCGGCCGTCGCCACCAGCAGCTGGCTGCCCGGCAGCGCGCCGTCGAGCACGGCCGCCGGAAGCGGGCGGCGCACGGAGCCCCCGGCCGGCACGTCGACGATGAGGAAGGCCTGCGCGAGGAGGGCGTCGGCGTCGCGGCGCTCGAGCGTGATCTGGGCGGCCCACGGCTCCCGCGTCTCGTTGCCGAGGGTGATCTCAGGACCCTCCGCGCCGTGCTGCAGGGTCAGCACCCGGTCGGCGAAGGCGCGCCGCAGCGCGTAGGCGACGGGCTTGAGCCGCTCCGCGGAGTCGATCATCGACCACGACCAGGCCGGCCAGATGTCATTGATCTGCCAGACGACCGTGCCCGCGTTCCACGGCGCGAGCGAGCGGAACCAGTCGATGCCGAAGCCGACCGCCCGGGCCTGCGTCAGCTGGGCGAGCCAGTACCACTCGTCGAAGTCGGCGGGCACGCCGAAGTGGATGCGCATGACGTCCTCGATCCGCTCGGTGCCGTAGCGCGCCTTCTGCCGCTGCACCGAACCCGGGCTGAACGGAGCCGGCTCCGCGTCGTGCGTGTTCGCGTCGTGCAGGGCGCGGGTCGGCGGACCCTGGAACCCGAACTCGGACACGAACCGAGGACGGATCGTCGTATACGCGCGGTAGTCGTCGGGGATCCAGGAGTGCACGACGCCCCGCGTCGGGTCGAGCGGTTCGTGGTCGCGGGTGCGCGACGACGGGCTGCCCGGCAGGTAGAAGCGTTCCGGGTCGAGCTCGGCGACCAGTCGGGGGAGCAGATCGAAATAGAACCCCTCGCCCCAGGTCTTGCCCTCGAGCTCGGTCTCCCAGTCCTTGAGGAACCAGAACCAGAGGTTCTCGTTGTTGCCGTTCCAGAGGGCGAGCGAGGGATGCCGCATGAGCCGCGTGATGTTGTCGCGCGCCTCGGCCTCGACCTCGCTCGCGTACGGCTCCTCCTCGGGATACGCCGCGCAGGCGAACAGGAAGTCCTGCCAGACGAGCAGCCCCAGTTCGTCGCAGAGGTCGTAGAACGCGTCGCTTTCGAAGACGCCGCCTCCCCAGACCCGTACCAGGTTGGCGCCGAGGGCGACGGTCTGCTCGAGTCGGCGCCGCACGCGGGCGTCGTCCAGCTCGCCGAGCTCGTCGGCATCCGGGATCCAGTTGACGCCGCGGATGAACACGGGCTCGCCGTTGACGACGAAGCGGAAGGCGAAGCCCTCGCCGTCGGCATCCGGGGTCTCGTCGACGACGATGTCGCGGAACCCGATGCGGCCCACCCAGCTGTCGAGCAGCTCGTCGCCGTCGACCAACCGGACGCGCAGCGCGGAGAGGGGCTGGTCCCCGCGGCCCGCGGGCCACCACCGCGCGACCGCGGGGACGTGCAGGCGCAGCACGCCGCGCTCGCCGTCGAGCTCGGCGCTCGCCTCGACGCCGTCGACGGTCGCGACGACGCGGAGCGTGCGGGATGCGGTGCGCTCGAGCTCGACGTGCACCTCGACGTCGCCGTCGTCGCCGGCGAGCCGCACGACGGGTCGGACGGCGGCGAGCCGGGCGACCGACCAGGTCTCCAGCACGACCGGGCGCCAGATCCCCGACGACGCGAGGTCGGGCCCCCAGTCCCAGCCGAAGTCGCACGCCGACTTGCGGATGAACGGCGGGAGCGGGCTGTAGGCGGTCGGCCGCTGCCCGTACTCCTCGAGCCGCGCACTGCCGAAGGCGCGGGGCGACGTGAAGCGGACCTCGAGCGGGACGTCGCCGGTCATCCCGGTGAGCGGGATCCGGTACGTGCGGTGCTTGTTCTCGGTGCGGGCGACGACCTCGCCGTCGACCAGAATCGTGGCGACGGTGTCGAGACCGGCGAAGACCAGGTCGGTCCGTTCCGCTCCGCCGGCGCCGAGGTGCAGCGTCGTCGCATAGGTCCAGTCGGAGTCGCCCACCCAGACGAGCCGGTGCTCGTTGTCGTCGTCGTCGGGATCCGGGATGAGGTCCGCCCGCTGCAGGTCGCCGAGCACCCCGCCCGGCACGCGGGCGGGGACGGTGCGGGTGGCGACTTCGGTGGGGGCACTCGTGCGTGCTCCGGCACGCAGGGTCCAGTCATCCGTCAAAGCGTTTCGCGACAACACGGGGAACTCTCACTCTCTTCGGCAGCATCCACGACGGATTCCGCCCTTGACTTGGGGCAGCAGAGCGACGATGCTCGACTCCAGCCAAGTGATAAAGCGCTTTTGCAGGGCGTGCACGAAGCTAGCACCGGCCCCGGTGCCACAGCAAACGAACGAGCGAGAGAGATTTCGATGAGGAAACTCACCCCGATCGCGGCAGGTCTCGGCCTGGCCGTCGTCGCCTCCCTGGCGGCATGCACCACCGGACCCACGGACTTCGAGTCCCAAGAGGTCACCATCACCATCGGCAACCAGCCCCCGGCCAGCCAGGAGGCGGAGCTCGCGTACTTCAACGAGAAGCTCGACGCCTTCCGCGAGGCGCACCCGAACTGGACGATCGAGACGTCGGAAGCCGTCTGGGATGCCACCACATTCCCGGCGCTGCTGGCGGGCAACAACCTCCCGACCGTGATCGGCGTGCCGTTCACCGAGATGAGCGGGCTCATCCAGCGCGGACAGGTCGCCCCGATCGACGACGCGCTCGCCACGGCCGGCCTCGACGACCAGCTCAACGCCTCGACCCTCGACATCGCGCAGGACGACGCGGGCGCCACCTACGGCATCCCGATCCAGGCCTACGCGCTCGGGCTCGCCTACAACCGCGCGTTGTTCGAGCAGGCCGGCCTCGACGCCGACGCCCCGCCGAGCACGTGGGACGAGGTGCGCGAGGCCGCGGCGGCGATCACCGAGTCGACCGGAGCCGCCGGGTTCGCCCAGCTGACGACCGCCAACCAGGGCGGCTGGATCCTCGCGGCCGAGACCTACACGTACGGCGGCGAGATGGAGAACGCCGACGGCACGGAGGTGACGTTCGACTCCGACGAAACCCGGTCGGCGCTCGAATACCTCAAGGCCCTGCGCTGGGAGGACGACACGATGGGGTCGAACTTCCTCCTCGACGCCAACGGGATGGCTCAGGCCTTCGCCGCCGGTCAGGTCGGCATGTTCGTCATCCAGTCGGGCGCGTACCAGCCGCTCACCGAGCTGCTCGGCTTCCCGGGCGCCGACTTCGGCTTCACCGCGATGCCGACGGTCGACGACGGCGACGCCCCGGTGACGCTCTCGGGCGGCACGGTGCAGATCGTCAACGCCGAGGCCACCGAGGCGCAGAAGGTCGCCGCGGTCGAGTGGATCGACTTCTACTTCCTGGAGAAGTACCGGTCCGAGGAGGCCGCCGTCGCCGACGCGCAGCTCAAGGCCGACCAGGGCACCGCGATCGACATCCCCGGCCTCCCGCCGGTGAGCGAAGAGCAGTACGCGACCTACCTGGAGTGGATCGCCGACCTCAACAACGTGCCCACCGAGAACTTCGCGCCGTACCTCGCGCTTGCGCCCGACCAGGTCGTGCTCTCGGAGCCGGTCGCCTCGGCGCAGGAGTTGTACGCCGCGCTCGACCCGGTCGTGCAAGCCGTGCTGACCGACCCCGACGCCGACATCGACGCCCTTCTCGCGGAGGCGGCGGCGGCGGTGCAGGCGAAGCTCGCGCGCTGATCCCTCACGGCGCCCCGGTCCGCTCGGGCCGGGGCGCCGTCCTTCCCGGAAGAATCACCACATGACCTCGACCCCCCTCGCGACGACGCGAGCCGGGCGCAGCCCCCGACGCCGGCGTCGTCCCGTCGGCGGCTGGGGCGCACTGCTCTTCGCGATCCCGACCCTCGTCATCTTCGGCTACTTCTCCTGGAAGCCGTTGCTCCAGGGCATCGTCATGAGTTTCCAGAAGTGGAACTTCGTCGCCCCGCCGGACTGGGTCGGGCTCGACAACTTCGCCTACGTGCTCGCCGATCCGCTGCTCGGCACCGCCGTCGCGAACACGGTCTGGTTCACGACGCTGGCCCTGCTGTTCGGCTTCCCGCTGCCGGTGCTGCTCGCGGTGGTCGTCTCGACCTTCCGCGGACGCACCCGAACTCTCGCGTCGCTCCTCGGCTACCTCCCGGTCATCGTGCCGCCGGTCGTCGCGATCCTGCTCTGGAAGGTCTTCTACGACGCGAGCGACCGCGGCCTGTTCAACGCCGCACTGGGGGCGTTCGGTCTCGGGCCCCTCCCGTGGCTCAACGCGGCCGCGTCGGCGATGCCGTCGATCGTGCTGGAGGCCACCTGGGCGGGGGCCGGCACGGCGCTGCTCATCTACCTCGCGGCGATCACCGGCGTGCGGCCGGAGCTCTACGAAGCGGCCGAACTCGACGGTGCCGGCATCCTCTCCCGCATCCGGCACGTCACGCTGCCGCAGCTGCGCGGCGTGCTGCTCGTCATGCTGCTGCTGCAGATCATCGGCGCCGCGCAGGTCTTCGCCGAGCCGTTCCTGTTCACCGGCGGGGGGCCGCAGAACTCGACCCTCACCGTGCTGCTGCTGCTCTACCGCTACGCGTTCAGCGAGGGCGACTACGGTGCGGCCACGGCTCTCGGGGTTCTCCTCGCGCTCGTGCTCGCGGCCCTCTCCGCGCTCTACCTCGCGGTGACCAAGCGCTGGGAGGCCTGATGTCCGACCGCTCCTTGCTCTCGGTGCACGACCTCCGGCCGCGCCTCTCGCGCGTGCTCATCCGGTTCGTGCAGGCGTTCGTGCTCGTGGGGGTCGCGGTCGCCGGGGCGGGCCCGTTGCTCTGGCTCGCCTTCGCCTCGCTCAACACCACCCAGGAGGTGCTGCGCGATCCCTTCGGCGTCTTCCTCCGCGCCGACGAGTGGGGCAACGTCGCGCAGGCCTGGAACGTCGTCGACGTCGACCGGTACCTCGGCAACACGGTCCTCGTCGCGGTCGGCTCCTGCCTGATGAACCTCGTCGTGGCGGCGAGTGCCGCGTATGTGATCGCGATCCTGCGACCGCGCTGGGCCCCGATCCTGAGCGGGGCGATCCTCGCGACGCTCTTCCTGCCCGGCATCGTGTCGCTCGTCCCGCTGTACCTCACGGTGCTCGACCTGCCGCCCTTCGGCATCAATCTGCAGAACACCTTCTGGGCGGTCTGGCTGCCCGCGGGTGCGAACGCGTTCAGCGTGCTCATCATGGTGAGCTTCTTCCGGTCCCTGCCCCGTGAGCTCATCGAGGCGGCGCGGCTCGACGGCGCGGGCGATCTGCGGATGCTGTGGACGATCGTCCTGCCGCTCTCGCGCCCGATCCTCGGAGTCGTGGCCCTGCTGGCGATCATCGCGGCGTGGAAGGACTTCCTGTGGCCGTCCCTCGTGCTGGCGAACTCCGCGGTGCAGCCGATCTCGGTCGCCCTGCCGATCGTGGGGAAGGTCACCGACCTCTCGGTGTTCCTCGCGGCGCTGTTCCTCGCGACGATCGTGCCGGTGCTGTTGTTCCTTGTCTTCCAGCGGCAGATCCTCGCCGGGGTCGGCGCGTCCGCGGGCCTGAAGGACTGACCGGCCTAGCTGAGCAGGCTCTCCAGGACGTGGTCGCGTTCGCTCGGCGGCCCGCCGATCGTCGAACGCCCCAGGACGAGGGCCGGTGCGACGGTGACGGGCGACGTCGGCGGCGCGTCGCCGTCGAGCAGGCTGGCGACGATGTCGACGGCGGCCGAGCCGACGGCGTCGTAGCGCTGGTCGATCGTCGTGATGTAGTGCTCGTGGCGTCCGGCCTGACCCTCGTCGTTGTCGACGCCGATGATCGCGACGTCCTCAGGGATGCGGCGACCGCCGCCGAGGAGGGCGGCCGCGAGACCGACCGCGATCTCGTCGTTGCCGGCGAACACCGCGTCGAACACGACGCCGTCGTCGAGCAGGCGGCGCGCGGCGCGGAACCCCCAGTCGCGCGTGTAGTCGCCGTAGAGGACGGGTCCCACGACGGCGTCGCCCGCGCCGTCGCGCAGTCCGCGCTCGCGATCACGCACCGAGTCGAGGTGCGCTTCGGCGGTGACGTGCACGATCCGGCTGCGTCCGATGCCCGTGAGGTGTTCGGCGGCGACGCGTCCCGCCTGCACGTCGTCGGGAAGCACGCAGACGTCGTCGGGGTCGTCCGACCGCGAGTAGGCGTAGACGACGGGCCCGGGGAATTCGTGGGTCACGGAGGCGCTCCGGAAGTCGGTGCCTTCGCCGATCACGACGACGCCGTCGACGTGCCGCGCCTGCAGCTGGCGGATGTGCTCGCGTCGTCGCCGGCGATCGTGTTCGGCGTCGAACAGGGTGCTCGCGAGTTTGACCTCGCTGAGTGCGCGGTTCACCCCCACCAGCACCGGCATGCACATCGCGCCCGATGCGTTCTCGGCGAGGATGCCGACGGTGTTGCTGCGGCCCGAGGCGACGGAGCGCGCGAGGGCGTTGGGCCGGTAGTCCAGGCGCTGGGCGGTCTCGAGGACGCGCTGTCGGGTGGCGGGCGCCACGCGGCCCGAGTCGTTCATGACCTGCGACGCGGTGGCGATCGAGACGCCGGAGGCGCGAGCGAGGTCGATCAACCGAACCGGTTTCGACTCCACGGCGGCCCCAACCTCCCCTGCCCCGTTGGATAGGGGTCGTTCGATCCTAGCGTGGCGCCGAAAAGACTTGCCAAACCGCTTTGGCGGGCGGAGGATCGGAGACGCAGTCCCCGAGCCCGATCGAAGGAGATCGCCATGATCCGCAGCCCGTTCCCCGACGAGGACATCCCCGAGCTCTCGGTGTTCGACTTCCTGTTCGGCGACCTGGCCGACGAGGACGCGTCCGCGGTCGCCCTCGTCGACGGCCCGAGTGGAGCGACGACCAGCTACGCGCAACTGCGGGCCGACATCGAGCTGGTCGCCGGCGCTCTCGCGGCCCGCCGGATCGGCCCGGGCGACGTCGTCGGTCTGCACGCGCCGAACGTCCCCGCGTTCGCGGTCGTCTTCCACGGCATCCTGCGCAGCGGCGCCACCGCGACCACGGCCAATGTGCTCGCGACCGGGTCCGAACTCGGCGCCCAGTTGCGGGATGCCGGCGCCCGCGCGCTCGTCACGGTGTCCGCGCTCCTGCCGACGGCGCTCGACGCCGCCGCGACAGCCGGGATCCCGACCGAGCTGGTCATCGTCATCGATGGCGCCGACGGGCATCCGTCGCTCGCCTCGCTGCTCGCCGAAGGCGCCGCGGCACCGGAGCCGACCATCGACCCGGCGACCCACGTCGCCGTCATCCCCTACTCCTCCGGCACGACCGGCGCGCCGAAGGGCGTGCTGCTCACCCATCGCAACCTCGTCGCCAACGTCGTGCAGTGCCGTCCGGTGCTCGACGTCGGGCGCGACGACATCCTGCTCGCGGTGCTGCCGTTCTTCCACATCTACGGGCTGACGGTCCTGCTGAACATCGCTCTCAGCCGGCGCGCGCGTCTGGTGACGATGCCGCGGTTCGATCTGACCGAATTCCTGCGCATCATCCAGGACGAACGCTGCACGTACCTGTTCATCGCACCGCCGATCGCCGTGGCGCTGGCCAAGCATCCGCTCGTCGACGGATACGACCTGTCGAGCGTGCGCGCGATCCTCTCGGGCGCGGCGTCGCTGGATGCCGAACTCGCGCACGCCGTCGCCGCGCGGCTGTCGACGCGGGTTCGCCAGGGGTACGGCATGAGCGAGCTGAGCCCGGTCTCGCACGTCATCCCGCCCGATCGTGGCGATATCCCGCTCGGCACGATCGGCGTGGCGATCGCGAACGTCGATTGCCGTCTCGTCGACCCGGTGACCGGAGCCGACGTCGACGTGCCCGCCGACGGCTGGAGCGAGCCGGGCGAGCTGTGCGTGCGCGGCCCGAACGTCATGCGCGGGTACCTCGGACGTCCCGAGGCGACCGCCGAGATGATCGACGCCGACGGATTCCTGCACACCGGCGATCTGGCGCGGGTCGACGCCGACGGGGTGTTCGCGATCGTCGACCGGCTCAAGGAGCTCATCAAGTACCACGGCTATCAGGTCGCCCCGGCCGAGCTCGAGGCGCTGCTGCTCACCCACCCCGGCATCGCCGACGCGGCCGTGATCGGGGTCCTCGACGCGGAGGGGGAGGAGATCCCGAAGGCGTTCGTCGTGCGCGCCGCGGACGCGGACCTGGATGCCGCCGCCGTGATGTCCTACGTCGCGGACCGGGTCTCCCCGTACAAGAAGGTTCGCGCCGTCGAGTTCATCGACGTCGTCCCCAAGTCGAGTGCCGGCAAGATCCTGCGCCGCGAGCTGCGCGCCCGGGCGTGACGGTCAGGTTCGGGCCCGCCGCAGCCGCGTGCGAGCCCCGTGCTCGACGAGCCGCGGGATGTAGTCGCGGATGGGGTTGCCGTCGAGCAGGGCGACCTGTTCGGCGACGATGATCTCGATCTCCTGGGTGGAGACCGTGGGGAACCTCTGCTCGAGCTGCTCGATCACGTCGGCGATCTGCTGCTCCTCGTCGGGACGGTTCATGGGGCGAGCGTGCCCGCGTGGCCTGAGAGCCGCCTGGATGCCGGGACAGAGCGCACAATGAGCCCATGACGTCCCTCGAATCGGGCTCCCGCGCCCATCGCCTGCGCTGGATCGGGCTGCTCACGATCAGCCTCGCCGTCTCGCTCATCATCGTCGACTCGACGATCGTCAACGTGGCCATCCCCTCGATCGTCGACGAGCTCGCGATCACCTCCACGCAGGTGCAGTGGGTGCAGGAGAGCTACACGCTCGTGTTCGCGGCGCTGCTGCTGAGTTTCGGCACGCTCGCCGACCGGGTGGGCCGGCGTCGGCTGCTCGCGATCGGCGTCGTGATCTTCGTCGTCGCGAGCGTCGTCGCCGCGCTCGCGGGGTCCGGCGAGGCGCTCATCGCGTCGCGGGTCGTGCAGGGCGTCGGCGGTGCGATCATCCTGCCGACGACGCTGTCGGTGCTCAACGCCACGTTCACCGGACGGGAGCGCGGCATCGCGTTCGCGGTCTGGGGATCGACGATCGGCGGGATGGCGGCGGTCGGCCCGCTGCTCGGCGGCTGGCTCACCGAGTACTTCTCCTGGCGCTGGGCGTTCGGGATCAACCTGCCGCTCGGCCTCCTGATCCTCGCCGGCATCGTGCTCGTCGTGGTCGAGTCGCGCGCCGAGAAGCCCGATCCGCTCGACCCGGTCGGCGCGCTGCTGTCGATCGTGCTGTTCGGCTCGCTCGTCTTCGGTCTCATCGAGGGACGCACCTACGGCTGGTGGCTCAGCGACACGCCCCCGGGGTTCTGGACCTTCGACGTGTCGCCGATCCCGTTCGTCTTCGCGCTCGCGCTGCTCGCGCTCGTCGCCTTCCTCGCCTGGGGGCTCGCCCGCCGCCGGCGGGGACTGCCGAGCATGGTCGCGCCCGACCTGTTCGCGATCCCGTCGTTCCGGGGCGGCAACATCGTCGCCCTGATCGTGGCGCTCGGCGAGTTCGGCATCATCCTGTCGCTGCCGCTCTGGCTGCAGAACGCGCTCGGCTACGGCGCCCTCGGCACCGGGCAGGTGCTGCTCGCGCTCGCGGTCGGCGCGTTCGTCGCGTCGGGGTTCGCCGGCGCGTTCGGCTCGCGCATCCCGGCCGTCTGGGTCGTGCGGGCCGGCATCCTGTTCGAGATCGTCGGCCTCGTGATCGTCGGATCGGTGATCGCCGTCGACACCCCGTGGTGGGCGATCTGCGCGGGTCTGCTCGTCTACGGCGTCGGGGTCGGGCTCGCGACGGCGCAGCTGACGGGTCTGATCCTCGTCGACGTGCCGGTCGCGCGCAGCGGCCAGGCGTCGGGCACGCAGAGCACGGCGCGGCAGGTCGGGTCGGCCCTGGGCATCGCGATCCTCGGAACCGTGCTGTTCACCGCGCTCGGCTCCCACCTCGCCGACAAGCTGCCCGACAGCATCCCGGAGGCGACGCGCGCCGAGATCGTGGATGCCGTGGTCGACAGCGCCGGCTCCGCGATCCCCGGACTCGAGGCGCAGTCGCCGGAGGCGGCGGAGGCCGCGCGCGAGGCCTTCAGCGACGCCACGAAACTGTCGGCCTTCACGGCGGCGGGCTTCCTCGCCGTCGGTCTCGTCGCCACCGTGTCGCTCGGGCGGCGCCCGCGTCGGCCGGAATCGGCGTCGGAGGCGGCGGAGAGCCGGAGCTGACACCGCGACACGCCGAAAATCACTACATGTGGGGGAATGACATCCGTGTGATTCCGGTTATATAGTGGTGA
>CAZPJC010000030.1:0-20825 GCA_964586645.1 uncultured Schumannella sp. | reverse complement strand
CCGCGTTCAAGCTCGCGAAGTACTACTGGAAGCTGCAGGGGCAGCCCGCCAAGACGAAGGTCATCTCGCGGGCCGTCGCGTACCACGGAACCCCGCAGGGGGCCTTGGCGATCACCGGCATCCCGGCGATGAAGGCGATGTTCGAGCCGCTCGTCCCCGGCGGCTTCCGGGTGCCGAACACCAACTACTACCGCGCGCAGGAGATGGGCTTCGACGGCACTCTCGAGCAGTTCGGGCAGTGGGCGGCGAACCGCATCGAGGAGATGATCCTGTTCGAGGGCGCCGACACCGTCGCCGCCGTCTTCCTCGAGCCGGTGCAGAACAGCGGCGGATGCTTCCCGCCCCCGCCGGGCTACTTCCAGCGGGTGCGCGAGATCTGCGACCAGTACGACGTGCTGCTCGTCGCCGATGAGGTGATCACCGGGTTCGGCCGGATCGGCAACATGTTCGCCTCCACCACGTACGGCTTCCAGCCCGACATGATCACCTGCGCGAAGGGCATGACCAGCGGCTACTCGCCGATCGGGGCGACGATCGTGTCGGAGAAGATCTACGAGCCGTTCCGCCACGGCACGACGGCGTTCTACCACGGCTACACCTTCGGCGGGCATCCCGTGTCGTCGGCCGTCGCCCTCGCGAACCTCGACATCTTCGAGGAGGAGGGGCTCAACGAGCGCGTCCGCGAGAAGTCGCCGGTGTTCCGCGCGACCCTCGAGAAGCTGCAGGACCTGCCGATCGTCGGCGACGTGCGCGGCGACGGATACTTCTTCGGCATCGAGCTGGTGAAGGACAAGGCGACCAAGACGACGTTCGACGACGCCGAGTCGGAGCGACTGCTGCGCGGGTTCCTCTCGAAGGCGCTGTACGACGCCGGGCTCTACTGCCGCGCGGACGACCGGGGCGACCCCGTCATCCAGCTGGCTCCCCCGCTGACGATCGGCGAACCGGAGTTCGATGAGATCGAGTCGATCCTCCGCGGGGTGCTGACCGAGGCGTGGACCAAGCTCTGATCCCGCAGCCCCCGGCCTCCTCGGCGCTCTCGTTCTGGCACGCGACCGCCGGCGACCTGACGCCCCGGGCCGGGCTCGACGGCGACACCGAGGCCGATGTCGCGATCGTCGGCGGCGGGCTCACCGGGCTGTGGACCGCGTGGTACCTGCTCGAGCGCGAGCCGTCGCTGCGGATCGTCGTGCTCGAGAAGGAGATCGCGGGCTTCGGGGCGTCGGGTCGCAACGGCGGCTGGCTGAGCGCGCTGTTCCCGCGGTCGACGGCCTCGCTCGAGCGCACGCACGGCCGGGACGCCGCGCTCGCGATGCGGCGCGCGATGATCGGCACGATCGCCGAGGTCGCGTGCGTGACCGAGTCGATGGGGCTCGACGTCGACCTGACCCGCGCGGGCACCGTCGCGTACGCGCGGTCGGCCGTGCAGGAGCGGGCGGCCCGCGCGGAGCTCGCCGAGGCCGCACACTACGGCGTCGACGAGCTGAGCTGGCTCGGAGCGGACGAGGTCGGGGCCGCGGGCGCGCTCGGCGCGACGTTCGACCGCAACTGCGCGAGCGTGCACCCGGCGAGGCTCGTGCGCGGGCTCGCGACCGTGCTGGAGAGCCGCGGGGTGCGCCTCTTCGAGGGGACCGAGGTCACCGCCGTCTCCCCCGGTCGCGTCGAGACCCGGCGCGGGGCGGTGACGACCGACCGGATCGTGCTCGCGACGGAGGGCTACACCGCGACGTTCCGGGCGACGCACCGCCGCATCCTGCCCCTGTATTCGCTGATGATCGCGACCGAGCCGCTGTCGGCGGAGTTCTGGGAGTCGACCCGGCTCGGGCGCGGGCAGACCTTCACCGACTACCGGCACCTGCTGATCTACGGCCAGCGCACCGCGGACGACCGGTTCGCGTTCGGCGGCCGCGGCGCCCGGTACCACTGGGGCAGCGCCATCCGGCCGGGCTACGACCGCGTCCCCCGGGTGTTCGACCATCTGCGCCGCACCCTCGTGGAGCTCTTCCCCGGAGCGGCGGAGGCGGCGGTCAGCCATCGCTGGGGCGGCCCGCTCGGGGTGCCGCGCGACTGGCACGCCTCGGTGGGCTACGACCCCGCGACCCGGATCGGACGCGCGGGCGGCTACGTCGGTGACGGTCTGTCGACCACGAACCTCGCCGGCCGCACCCTCGCCGATCTGCTGACCGGCGCCGACACCGAGCTCACGCGGCTGCCCTGGGTCGGTCATCGATCGCCGGACTGGGAGCCCGAGCCGCTGCGCTTCCTGGGCGCGAACGCGGGGATGCTCGCGATGGCCGCCGCCGACGCCGAGGAACGCGTGACCCGGAGCGGATCGGTGATCGCGAAGGTGATGGGACCGCTCGTCGGTCACTGAGTGGATCGCACGGGGCCGTCGATCGGGGGTTTGCTCCGTCGACCGGGAATATTGTTGCCGTGTCAACGATTATGGGTGACATGGCAACTATTGAGACCCTCTCCACCCATCCGAACTTCGTCGCCGGCACCTGGAAGCTCGACCCGACGCATTCCACGATCGCGTTCACGGTCAAGCACCTCGCGATCTCGAAGGTGCGCGGCGCGTTCGAGAAGTTCGATCTGACGATCGTGACCGGTCAGGACGACGTCGACGGCATCCACAGCATCGACGCGACCATCGACGTCGCCTCGGTCAACACCAACCAGGCGCAGCGCGACGGCCACCTCCGCACGAGCGACTTCTTCCTCGTCGACGAGTACCCCACGGCGACCTTCCACTCGACCGGCGGCACCTGGGACGGCGACGCGTTCACGATCGTCGGCGACCTCACCCTGCGCGGCGTGACGAAGCAGATCGAGCTGACGGGCGAGCTCGGCGGCGTCATGACCGACGCCCAGGGCACCACGAAGGCGGGAGCCTCGGCGACCACGACGATCAACCGCCACGACTTCGGCGTGAGCTGGAACGCCGCGCTGGAAGCCGGCGGCCTGACCCTCGGCGACGACGTCAAGATCGACATCGACCTGCAGGTCGTCCTCCAGCCCTAGTCCGGCACGCCGGAGCCGCGGGGGCGTCAACCCTCCGCGGCTCCGCATGTCCCGGGCCTAACCTCGAGTCGTGAGCAAGCTGAAGCAGGGCCTCGTCCTCGTCGCGTTCGTCGCGATCGCCTACGCCGTCGCAGCGCTCGGCAGCATCGCGACCATCAGCCAGGTCGACGGCTGGTACGCGGATGCCGACAAGGTGCCCTGGAATCCGCCGAGCGCGATCTTCGGACCCGTCTGGACCGTGCTCTACGCCCTCATGGCGGTCGCCGCCTGGCTCGTCTGGCGCGAGAAGGAGCGCACCGACGTGCGCCGGCCGCTGACGCTGTACGTCATCCAGCTCGTGCTCAACGCCGTCTGGACGCCGGTCTTCTTCGGGCTCTACCCGTTCGTCGGAGTCGCGGCGCTCTGGGTCGCCGCGGTGCTCATCCTCGCGCTCGACGTCGCCGTGCTGCTGACGATGCTCGCGTTCTGGCGCGTGCGGAGGGCCGCCGCGGTGCTCCTCATCCCGTACTGGGCGTGGGTGCTGTTCGCGACGACCCTCAACGTCGGGATCGCCCTCCTGCAGTCATAGCCGACGGGCCGGCCACGGCCTCGCTCAGAGGCAGCTGAAGACCGCGTCGATGAGCCGGCGGGCCCGGGGGCCGTTGGTTCCCACGCCGTGCATCTTGTTGATCGAGTAGGAGAAGCCCAGTCGCTCGGCGCGATCGGCGAAACCGATCGACCCGCCGATTCCGTGATGCCCGAAGGCCTCGGCGTGCGGTCCCATGTAGACCGCATCGGGCGAGTTGAGCAGGAGCCCGAGCCCCTGGCGGTAGTGACGCTCCTGCAGCAGTTCGATCATGTCGTGCTGCATCGTCGTCATCCGGTCGATCGCCGACTCGCTGAGCAGACGGACGCCGTCGAGCTCACCGGCGGCGAGGGCGCCGTAGATGCGGGCCACGCCCCGGGCGTTGCCGTGACCGCTGCCGCTCGGCATCTCCATCTCGCGGAACGCCGTCGAGTTCACCATCTCCGCCCAGGTCCCGGGCGGATTCTGCGCGAAGGCGAGGACGCGGAGCGAGTCCGGATCCTCCGACCCCTGCGCGGCGAGGATCTTCGGGCCGTCGTTGGGGACGAGGGGCGTGATCCGGTGATGCTCGGAGGCGGGGATGCCGATCCAGTAGTCGACCCCGAGCGGGCCGGTGATCTCGTCCCGCACGAACGGGCCGACGAGCTTCCCGGTCGTGCGCCGCATGACCTCCCCCAGCAGGTAGCCCTGGGTGTGGACGTGGTACGCGGCGACAGTTCCCGGCTCCCAGAGCGGGACCTGGCGCTCGAGAGCGCCGATCATCGCGTCGCGATCGAACATCGCCCCCGGCCAGAGCTTCTCGGGGGTGAGCGCGGGCAGTCCGGCGCGGTGATCGAGCAGGTAGCGCACGGGCAGATCCTGCTTGCCGCCCTGGGCGAACTCCGGCCAGTAGTCTGCGACCGGCGCGTCGGCGTCGACGATGCCGCGATCCAGCAGCATGTTGAAGGCGATGCCGGTGATGCCCTTGGCGACGGACATCATGCAGACCAGGGTGTCCGTCTCCCACTCCCGCGAGCGTTCCTCGTCGGCCCACCCGCCCCAGATGTCGACGACGGTGCGACCGTCGACGACGACGGAGACGGCGGAGCCCAGCTCGTCCTCGACCCGGTAGTTCTCGAGGAACGCCTCGACGACGGGCTCGAACTCCTCCTCGTAGCTGCCGTGCACGGGGAGCGTCTGCCCCGCGATCTCGACGTCCGCACGGGGTTCACGACGGCTCATGACGGCCTCCATTCCGGGAGCCGGCGACGGTGCCGGCGTTGCAGGGGACTTTTGACAACTATATTATCGTCTGACAAACGACAATTGGTCGCGATCGAGATCGCGATGTGACGACGGAGCATTCAATGGTGAACGCAGCCCCCTTCTCCCTCGATCCTCATGTCGCCGACCTGCTGGTCGGCGTCGTGGGCGAAGACGGCGCCCTGCGCGGGCAGGAGGAGCGCGACACCTACCGCGACCCGTTCTGGCACATCGAGGACCGCACCTATGACTCCTCGCTCGTGCTGTTCCCGACCAGCCGGGAACAGGTGCAGGAGATCGTCCGGATCGCCGACGCCCACGGGGTTCCCCTGTGGACCTCGTCGCAGGGCCGCAACAACGGCTACGGCGGCCCGTCTCCGCGCGTGCGCGGCTCGGTGCTGCTGAGCCTGCGCCAGATGAACCGCGTGCTCACGATCGACCGTGAACTGGCCTACGCGGTCGTCGAGCCGGGCGTCAGCTGGTTCGAGTTGCGCGAGGCCCTGGACGCCTCCGGCAACGAGGATCTCTGGTTCTCGATCCCCGATCTCGGCTGGGGAAGCGTGCTCGGCAACTCGCTCGACAACGGGCTCACCTACGGCCCCTACGGGTCCGACTTCCAGAAGCTCTGCGGCATGGAGGTCGTCCTCGCCGACGGCGACGTGCTGCGGACCGGCTTCGGCGCGCAGGAGGGCAACGAGGCGTGGCACCTGTACACGCGCGGCTTCGGACCGGTCCTCGACCCGCTGTTCATCCAGTCGAACTTCGGGATCGTCACCCAGGTCGGCATCTGGCTCATGCGGCGGCCCGAGGCCTACGCTCCGCTGTTCCTGACGATCCCGCGCAACGATCAGCTCGCGACCGCGATCGACATCTTCCGCGAGCTGCGACTCGACGGGGTCGTCACCGGCATCCCGAGCATCCAGAACCTCGTCACGATGTCAGCCCAGTTCGACCACACGCGCGACCTGTACCTACGCGCCGAGCCGGCGATGAGCGACGAGGTGCTCGACGGGTACGCGGCGCAGACGGGACTGGGGCGCTGGGGGGCGCGGACCGCGCTCTGGGGCGATCGCGTCGTCGTCGAGCATCACCTCGACCGCATCCGCCGCGCCTGGGAGGCGATCGACGGCGGCACGGTCATGGCCGATCGCATCTACGCGCGCGACGAGTGGGATCAGATCACGAAGTTCGTCGACAAGGTGCAGGCGGGCATCCCGAACCTCGACATCATCCAGGCCACGCCCGCCCACGTCGGCCACGCGGGATTCGCCCCCGTGCTCCCGCTGCGCGGCTCCACGGTCGCCGAGAACGTCGAACTCATCCGGGCGACGATCGAGCGCGAGTTCGGCAACAACCACGTCTGCGCGCTGTACTTCCCGAACGACCGTTCGTGCATCATCGTGAACAGCGTGACCTTCGACGTGACCGACTCGGCGGTCGCGGAGAAGGCGTACGGAACGATGCGCAAGCTGGTCGAGGAGGCCGGCCTCCGCGGGTCCACCGAGTACCGCGCGCACGTCGATGTGATGGACCTGGTCTCCGACCAGCTCGGGTTCAACGATCACGCCTACCGCCGCTTCACCGAGCGGATCAAGGATGCGGTCGACCCCAACGGCATCTTCGCCGCCGGACGGCACGGCGTGTGGCCGTCGCGTTACCGGAACCCGGCATGATCCGCGTGCGCCGCGAGATCCGGGGGATCGCGCGATGACCCGGATCGAGCGCCGCGCGGCCCTCGTCACGGGCGGCGCGTCCGGGATCGGGCGTGGCATCGCGGAGCAGTTGCTCGCCTCCGGAGCCCGGGTGGCGATCGCCGACATCGAAGCGGATGCCGTCGAGCGCACCGCCCGCGAGATCGGCGCGCACCCGATCGTCGTCGACGTCTCCCGCCTCGACGACGTCGAGCGGATGAGGGACCAGGTCGTCGAGGCCTTCGGCGGCGTCGACATCGTCGTCAACAACGCGGGCGTCGGACCCTTCGCCCGCATCGCCGACCTCACGATGGCCGACTGGCGCTGGATGATCGACGTCAACCTGTACGGGGTCATCCACGGGGTCCAGGTGTTCCTCCCGGTCCTCGAGGCGAACCCCGAGGGCGGTCACCTCGTCAACACGTCGTCGATGGCGGCCTTCACCCCGTTCGAGACCCTCGGGTCCTACGCCGTCACGAAGTTCGGGGTCGCGGCGCTCACCGAGGTCCTGCAGGCCGAACTCGCGACGGCGGGGAGCCGGGTGCGGGCGACGCTGCTCGTGCCGGGCTCGGTGCGCACGGACATCGCCCGGAGCACCCGCAACCGCACGGACGGCGACGGGGGCGGGCTCCGCGACGCCGCGATCGATCTCGGCTTCTCCCGCAGCACCCGCTGGCTCGACCCCGACGACGTCGGACGCGTCGTCGTGCGGGCGATCGAGAACGACGACCCCTACGCGATCACGCACCCCGACCGGTGGCCGGCGGTCGCCGAGCGTTTCGAGCGGATCCGCGAGGCCTTCCAGAAGTACCCGCCGATCGACGAGTGAAGCGTAACGCGGGCAGCCTTCGGCTCAGAACGCGTGACGTCGCTTGCCGCCGTCGACGTGGATGATCTCGCCGGTGACGTATCGGGCGAGGGGCGACGCCAGGAACAGCACGACGTCGGCGAGTTCCTCGGGTCGGCCGAAACGACCCAGCGGGATGCCGAGCTCGGACACGTGACGCGCCTGGTCGTCGGCGGTGGGGAAGATCTTGAGCAGCTGCTCGGTCAGCACGGTTCCCGGGGCGACGCTGTTCACCGTCACCCCGTAGCGCCCGACCTCCCGGGAGAGGCCCTTCGCCCAGGCGTGCACGGCGGCCTTCGCCGAGTTGGCGGCGTTCAGGGCCGACGCCCGGCCCGCGTCGCCGAACACCGGGTTGGTTGCCGGTTCCGACGACCCCGTGATCGCGATCACCCGGCCGTTCTCCCCCGCCGCGACGAGAGCCGGGAGCAGCGCGTGGGTCAGACGTCGCAGACTGCCGAAGTTGAGCTCCATCGCCTCCGCCCAGGCCTCCTCGGGGGAGTCGAGGGCCACCGTACGTGATCCGCCCGCCGCGTTCACCAGGATGTCCAGGCGGCCGATCGCGTCGACGGCATCGGCCACCAGGCGGGTGCCGTCGACCGTCGTGAGATCTGCCGCGACCGGTGTCACCTGCTCCGCGGGGAACTCCGCCGCCAGCTCGGCGAGCGACGAGGCACGACGGGCGACGGCGATCACGTCCGCTCCGGCGCTCGCGAGGGCCACAGCGCTCGCGCGACCGATCCCGGCGCTCGCTCCGGTGACGACGGCGATCCGGCCGGAGAGATCGATTCCGGTCACGCCGCGGTCTCCGGAGTCGTGCCCCGCGAGGCGGCGTGGCGGATCAATCCGTGGACATGCGCGCGGATGTGGGCGAACTCGGGCGTGCTCTTCGTGTCGATCTGGTCGCGTACCGCGCCGAGCGGCACTTCGACGATCTCGGCGACGCGGGCGGGCGATCCGGAGAGGGCGACGACCCGGTCGGACAGATAGACGGCCTCGTCGATGTCGTGGGTGACGAGGACGACTGTCAGGTGGAGTTCGCGCTGCAGGCTCAGCACGAGGTCCTCGAGATCGGCCCGGGTCTGCGCGTCCACGGACGCGAACGGCTCGTCCATGAGCAGGACCGTCGGTGAGTAGGCGAGCGCCCGCGCGATCGCGACGCGCTGCTGCATCCCGCCGGAGAGCTGCCAGGGGTACTGATCGGCGACCGCGGGCGAGAGCCCGACCTGGCCGAGCGCCTCCCGGGCGCGCGCGTCGGCGGCCGCACTCTTCATGCCGTTCGCCCGCAGCGGCAGCGTCACGTTGTGCAGGACCGATGCCCAGGGCATCAGCGAGCGGCTGTAATCCTGGAAGACCACGGCCACTCCGGGCTGCGGCTCGGTGACGACCTTCCCGAGCACCCGGATCTCGCCGGCGCTCGCGCGCTGCAGACCGGACAGGCAGCGCAGCAGCGTCGTCTTGCCCACGCCGGACGGGCCGACGATGCAGACGAACTGCCCGGTCTCGACCCGGAAGTCGATGCCACCGAGCACCTCCCGGGTGCCGTAGGAGTGGCCGAGCTGGCGGGCTTCGAGCGCCGCCGAGGCGTCGGCGCCGGGTCGCGTCGCGGCGGAGCTCGCGTCGGGGGTGGTCATCGGGCCGTCTCCAATCGGGCTTGCTGCAACCGGTGCCAGCGCAGGATGTAGCGCTCGGCGATCCGGAACAGGATGTTCAGCAGGTATCCGAGGATGCCGAGTGCGATGATCGCGCTCCACATCGACGAGATGCGGAACTCGCTCTTCGCGGTCATCAGAAAGTAGCCGACGCCGCCGCTCGCGCCGACGGTCTCGGAGATCACCATGATGATCAGCGTGATGGCGAGCGAGATGCGGGCCCCGGCGAAGATCTGCGGCCCGGCGGAACGGAGGATGAGCAGGAACAACCGGCGGACCCGCCCGACACGGAACACGCGCGCCATGTCCAGCAGAGTCGGCTCGACCCCGCGCACGCCGTCGAGAGTGTTGAGCAGCACGGGCCACGCCGCTCCGTAGGCGACCAGGAGGATCCGCATCGGCTGATCGATCCCGAACAGGACGATGAACAGCGGCAGCAGGGCGACGCCGGGGATCGCGCGCAGGCTCTCCACGATCGGCCGCACGGCGCGCTCGAAGGGGCGCGCGAGGCCGAGCAGCGTGCCGAACGCGATGCCGCCGGCGAGCGCCACGCCGTAGCCGACGCCGATCACCTGAAGGCTCGGGACGAGGTTCGCCAGGGCCCGGTCGGGCACGAGCCAGTTCTCCGCGAACGACTGCAGGATCAGCCGCAGGGGCGGAAAGTACACCGAGTTCGACGACTCGCTCGCGAACCACCAGATCACCACGAGCAGCAGGGGCAGCCAGATCTCGAGGGCGATCAGCGAGGTCCAGCGACGCACGGCGCTCACGAGCGCACCTCCCCACGGATCGACGGATGCCAGCGCAGCAGGCGGCGCTGCAGGGCCCAGAAGCCGCCGTTGACGGTAAGGCCGAGCAGGGCCGAGACCACGACGTACGCGTACATCCGGGTGTTGTCGTAATAGGCCTGAGCGTTCGCGATCTCGTAGCCGACGCCGGGAGCGGCGCCGAGCAGCTCGCCCGAGATCGTGAGCAGGAGGCAGATCGTCGTGCCGAGGCGCAGACCCGTCATGACGAATGGGATCGCCCCCGGGACGAAGATGTGGCGGATGAACCAGGCGCGCGGCACCCGGTACGACGCCGCCATCTCGGCGAGCAACGATTCCCCCTGACGTGCGGCGTAGATCGACTGGATGAGGATCGGCCAGATGGCGCCGCCGACCGCCAACACCAGCACCATCTCGAACTCCGCTCCGAGGACGAGCAGGAGGAGCGGCAGGATCGCGATCGGCGGGATGGTCCGGAGGAAGTCGAAGAGCAGCCGCGTGCTCTGGGTCGCGATCGTACTCGCCCCGATCGCGAGACCGACGGGCACCCCCACGACGATGCAGATGACCAGGGCGACGGCGAAGGTGCCGATCGTGATCCCGACGGCGCTCCAGAAGTCGGCGGTCAGCGCCAGCTCGCCGAGCCGGGCGAGGACCGCGGTCGGCGGCGGGAGCGTGGTGGCCGGGAAGAGCAGGGAAGCGACTCCCCACACTCCCCCGGCCACCACGAAGGCCGCGACCTGGATGAGGATCCAGCCGAGACGGGCCGGCTTGGCGTCCGCGGCACCTGCCGTGGTTGCTGTCGCCACCCGCTCGATGCCGGGCGGCGTCACGCCGGAGTTCGCTCGCACTGGATCCTCAACCTCCCCTTACTTGAGCTTGACGATCAGGTCTTCGCCACTCGGGGCGGAGGCCTTGTCGAGCTGGCCGGCGTCGACCATGAGCTTGATGAACTTGTCGAGATCGGCGCCCGTGATCGGGTTCTCGCCCCAGTTGGGGAAGCCAGTCACCTTGTCGAGGACGGCCGGGTCGACGGTGGTCGACGTCTTCGCCGTCTCGATCGCGAGATCGTGGTCCGAGTTCGCCAGGGCGTTCGCCGCCTGGAGAGCCTCCTGGAAGCGCTTGACGACACCGGGGTTGGCGTCGGCGAACTGCTGGGTCGTGACGTAGACGAAGGTCGGGACGTTCGGCACGGTCAGCTGCTCCGGGTTGCCGATCTGCTCGAAGCCGGCTTCCTCGGCCGCGGTGAGCAGCGGCTGGGCGAGGTTGGCGGCGTCGAGCTGGCCGGCGAGGAGAGCCGGGATGGTCTCGGGCTGGGCGATCTGCACCCACTGCACGGTACTGGGGTCGGCACCCACAGCCTCCATCGAGGCGCTGATCAGCGCGACCGGCGTGCTGCCGAGAGCGTTCACGCCGACCTTCTTGCCCTCGAGGTCGGCCCAGTCCTGGATGCCGGAGTCGGGCGAGGCGACGACGCCCACATAGCCACGGTCAACATCCACGCCCACCATCATCGCGCCCACGGCGACGACGCCGAGACCTTCCTTCTGCGCGTTGATGACGGTCGGCACGTCGACGGACGTGAAGGTCAGGTCCCCGCTGAGCAGGAGCGGCACCGAGTCGGGGCCGGAGGTGATCGTCTCGAGGGTCACGTTGAGCCCGTTGTCCTCGAAGATGCCCTCGTTGACGCCCATGTAGACGGCGGCGTTGGACATCACGGGGTAGGTGGCGACGGTGATGTCCGCGACCTCGGCCTCGGGCGAGTCGGTCTCGGTCTCGGCGGGTGCCGAGGTGCAGCCGGCGAGGACGACGGCGGCGGCCAGTACTCCGCTGGCCATGACGAAGCGGTTACGTCGGAGATTCATGACGGTGAGCCCTCCTTTGGGTTCGGTGTCGGTGCAGGTGACGGCCGGTGGATTCCGGCCTCGACGGGAGACGACGACGAGTAGGTGTCGGCTCGCCCTCCGAAGTGGGGTGCATGGTCCCCCGGCGGGCGATCTGGCAACGGTGCCGGGTCGCTCCGGGGTTACAGGCAAATTACCGTTGGCGTTCTGTCAAGTCAATACCTGCTATCTGTTGTCAGTCAGCTTGCAATGGCACGTCGGCGAGCAACTCGACGCCGAGCGCGAGGCTCTCGAGCCCCATCGCCGCGGCGATCGCCATCACCTCGACGATCTCCTCGGGCGTCGCACCGTGGTCGAGGGCGTTGTGCATGTGCACGCGCAGGCCCGCCATGTGCAGATGCGTCGGAGAGGTGTCGAAGGCCAGGTAGACGAACTCCCGCACCCGGGGCTCGAGGACGCCGTGCCGCCAGGGCGCGCCGGAGAACTCGAGGTACGCCTCGAGGAAATCCGGCGCGAGCTCCAGCGTCGGGTCGAGGAAGTCGCGCCAGTAGCCCCGCACCGCGGTGTACTCGGCTCGGATCCCCGCTTGTCGCGGGGTCAGCTCGGCCGGCCGCGGGATTCCCCGCTCGGCCAGCACCTCGGCGAGCGTCTCGGCGTTCATGCCGTGGACGCCGAGGGTGGAGGCGACCACGAGCACCTCGAGAACCTCGTCGCGCGTCGCGCCGGCTCCGAAAGCCTCGTCGATCGCGGCGCGCATCCTGGTGGGTCTCAGGTGGGTGACGGCCGCGGCGAGAGCCAGCCGGACGAAGGCCCGGACCCGCGGCGTGAGGTGCCCGCTCCGCTCCGGCACGAGAGCGAGATCCCGGGCTGCGGCGACGTACTCCGGCCGGGTTCGCACCGCCTCGCTCCACACCTCTTCGGCGGTACCGAGAGCTGCGGCCACGCTCGAGCGGAGATCGTCGGCGCCGGACCCGGCGGTCATGAGGCTGTGGCTCCGGGCGAGCTCTCCACGTACCGATCGGCGATCCAGCGGGCGACCTCGGTGTGGTCGGCGCCGGCGGGGAGGTCGGCCGCGAGACGGCTCCAGAGGCGGGCGACGTCCTCGCCGAGCAGGGCCGGCAGACCGAGCGAGGAGGTCAGCTCCGTCGCGACGAGCGCGTCTTTGCTGAGGAGGGCCGCCTGGAAGCCCGAGTCGTACGACCCGGTGAGGATGAACTTCGGCCACTTCACCTCACTCGAGACGCTCCGGCCGGTCGACGCGTTGAGCAGGTCGACCATCGTCGCGGGCTCGATGCCGAACCGCTCGGCGATGAGCACGGCCTCCGACGTCATCCACAGATGCGCGGCCGAGACCAGGTTGTTGAGCGCCTTGGCCGCGTGACCCGCCCCGGCGCCCCCGACGTGCACGACCGTGCCCAGCACGGACAGGACCGGCTCGGCGGCGGCGACGAGCTCCGGGGTGCCGCCGGCCATGATCGCGAGGTTCCCGGCGAGCACGCCGCGGACCCCACCGGAGACCGGGGCGTCGATGAATCCGATGCCCAGTCCCTCGAGACGATCGCGGTTCACGATCGACCTCAGCGGCTGGGACGAGCTCATGTCGATCACGAGCTGGCCCCGGTGAAGGGCACCGGCCTCGATGACCGCGTCCAGCACCGCATCGACGATCGCGCTCGTCGGCAGCATGAGCACGACGACGTCGGCGTCGGCCGCCGCGCCCGCCGCCGACTCGTGCGCGGTGCCGCCGGCCGCCGCGAATCGCTCGCGAGCGGCCGGATCGGTGTCGAAGCCCGCGACGTCGTAGCCCGCCGAGATCCAGCGCTCCGCCATCGGAGCGCCCATGTTGCCGAGGCCGACGATCGCGATCCGCGTCGCGGGATCACTCACCCGACGGCCCCTCGGCGGCGGCCTCGGCGAAGACCGATTCGGCGACCTTGAACGACTCGAGCGCTGCCGGAACGCCGCTGTAGACGGCGCACTGCAGGAAGACCTCGCGGATCTCGTCGCGGCTGACGCCGTTGTTGAGCGCGCCGCGCACGTGGAGCGCGAGCTCGAACGGGCGGTTGAGCGCCGTCATCATCGCGAGATTGATCAGGCTGCGATCCCGGCGGGCGAGGCCGTCGCGGGTCCAGATGGCACCCCAGCAGTACTCCGTGACGAGATCCTGCATCGCGCGGTTGAAGTCGGTCGCGGCAGCCAACGACCTGTCGACGTAGTCGCTGCCGAGCACCTCGCGTCGCACGGCGAGGCCCGCGTCGTAGGTGGCCTGATGATTCGGATGGTCGTTGAGTGGCACGGAGTCCCCTTTTCGGTGGTCGGTGGTCGGTGGTCAGTGATCCGCGGACAGGACGAGCGTGTGCTCGGGGAGCCGCGGGTCCGCGGGGAAGCGCCCCCGGTAGGAGGGCTCGTGTCCGGCGATGACGAGAGCGGCTGCTCCCGACGAGCGGAGGTCGGCGATCGCGGCGTAGCCGTCGGCGGCGGCGACGATGTCGCACATGTGACGGAACGGCATCCGGCGGTCCAGCTCCTCGTCGAAGTGCACGGCGTCCGCGGTCAGCAGGATCCCGCCGACCGGCGAATCGACGAGGAGCATGAGCTGCCCGGGCGTGTGCCCCGGAGCGAGGAGCAACTGGATGCCGGGGGCCAGCTCGCGGGGGCCGTCGACGAGTTCGAGCCGGCCCGACGCGCGCAGTGCCCGGAGCCGGTCGAGCTCGGCGACCTCGACGAGCTGCCGGGTGAGGTGCTGGTCGCGCGGGTTCTCGACCCAGAAGTCGTACTCCGCCGCGCTCATCACGAAGCGGGCGTGCGCGAACGCGTCGACATTGCCGATGTGGTCGTAGTGCGCATGGCTCAACACGACGACGGTGCTCTCGTCGTCGGCGACCCCGAGCGCGGCCAGCGCCTCCCGGGGGTCGATGAGCAGCTCCCGGCCGCGCCGGCGGCCCACCTCCGGAGCGAACCCCGTGTCGAACACGAGCGTGCGCGCTGCGTTGCGCACGATCCAGTAGTCGTAAGCGAACTCGAAGGGGCCGTCGGGGATGCCGTAGTCGCCGTGATTGAGGAACGCCCCGGCGCGCGTCGTCAGCAGACGTCCATACCTGACGGCTACTACTTCGTACGCATCGTCGACTGACAAGCTGAATCCGATCTGTCTGACAATGTTATAGCCGACATATTCGATCGGGGCAACCTCGGCCCGGGCCGCCGCCTCTCGGCGACGCGCGGGACGCGAGGTCTCAGAAGCGCGAGACGCTCGTGGTGTCGGCTTCGCGGACGAAGGTGAGCGCGGTGCGCGCGGCCTGCGCGACGTGGAAGGTCGCCGCCTGGCGCGCGCCGGCGGCGTCGCCGGCATCGATGGCGTCCATGATCGCCCGGATCTCGGCGAGACTCTCCGCCGGCCGGCCCGGACTCGTCAGGGTCAGGGCCCGAAGCTGCGTGACGCGCCGCTGGAGCCCGGCGACCATCTCGCTCAGGATCGGGTTTCCGGCCCCGTCGATGAGGATGCGGTACAGCTCGTCCTTCGCGGCGAGCATCCCGTCCCCATCACGCGCCGCGGACTCCGCGACGGCCGCGAACGCCGTCCGCAGGGCCGCCCGTTCGGCGTCGCCGGCCCGCTCGGTGAACAGCTCGGCCGCCATCCCCTCGAGTTCGGCGCGCACCTCGTACAGCTGCTGGGCGCGCTCGCGGCTCGGAGCCGCGACGACGGTGCCCCGCCCGTTGCGGGACTCGACGAGCCCCTCGGACTCCAGCTGGCGCAGGGCCTCGCGCACCGACGGCCTGCTGGCCGACGTCATCTCGCAGAGTTCCCGCTCGACGAGCACCTGGCCCGGCAGGAGTTCCATGTTGACGATCGCGTCGCGGAGGATGGCCGCGACCTGTTCCCGGATCGGGGCATGGCGCTGGACGCGTCGCCCTTCGAACGGATTTGACACGTGGCCCTCAGTTCCCGGGGATCGCAACGGATGTGTGGAGCGATCTTAGCTGACAGAAGACGAACTGACGAGAACCGCCTTCGCGGCGCGGCGGGGACGTCAGGCCGCCACGAAGGTGTACTTCGTCTCGAGGAACTCGTGGAGGCCCTCCGCGCCGCCCTCCCGGCCGGTCCCGGAGCTCTTGACCCCGCCGAACGGCGCCGCGGCGTTCGAGACGAGCCCGGTGTTGACGCCCATCATCCCCGTCTCGAGCAGGTCGACGAGGCGGTGCGTCCGCGAGAGGTCGCGGGTGTGCACGTAACTCACGAGCCCGTACTCGGTGTCGTTGGCGAGGGCGACGGCCTCCGCCTCGTCCTCGACGACCTGGATGGCGAGGATCGGCCCGAAGATCTCCTCCCTCGCGACCCGCGCATCGGCGGGCACGTCGGTCAGCAGCGTCGGCTCGAAGAACGTTCCGGATCCCGCGATCGGGTGCCCGCCGGCCACGAGGGTCGCGCCCCGGGACAGTGCGTCGGCGACCAACTCGGCGCTGCGCTCGACCGCGTGCCGGTCGATGAGCGGACCGACATCGACGCCTGGCTCCGTGCCGGGGCCGACCCGGAGTCCGCGGATCTCGGCGGCGAGACGGCGGGCGAATTCGCCGGCCACCGGACGCTCGACGAGGAACCGATTCGCGGCTGTGCACGCCTGGCCGATGTTCCGGAACTTCGCCTGCATCGCCGCCCGCACGGCGCGATCGAGGTCGGCGTCGGCGAAGACGAGGAACGGGGCATTCCCGCCGAGTTCCATCGAGGTCCGGAGCACGCCGCCGGCCGCCTGCCGGAGCAAGAGGCGCCCGACGTCCGTCGAGCCCGTGAAGCTGATCTTGCGCAGTCGTGGATCGCCGAGGAGCGCGTCCGACACCGCGGCGGGCCTGCTGGTCGGGACGATGTTGACCACCCCGGGCGGGAGTCCCGCGTCCTGGAGCACGGCCCCGAGCAACAGGCTGGTGAGCGGCGTGGCCTCGGCCGGCTTCAGCACCACGGCGCATCCCGCCGCCAGGGCCGGGGCGATCTTGCGCGTCGCCATCGCGAGCGGGAAATTCCACGGCGTCACGAGATATGCCGGGCCGACCGGATGGTGCGAAACGATCATCGACCCCGTTCCCCCCGGGTGCCGGCCGAAGCGACCGTCGATGCGGAGCGCCTCCTCGGCGAACCAGCGGAGGAAATCGCCGCCGTACGCGACTTCGTCCCGGGCCTCCGCGAGCGTCTTTCCCATCTCGCGCGTCATCGTCAGCGCGAACTCCGCTTCACGCTCACCGACGAGCCTCCAGGCGCGCTGCAGCAGGTCGGCGCGCTCCCGGGGCGCGGTGGCGGCCCACCCCGGCTGTGCGGCCACGGCGGCGTCGAGCGCGTGCTGCGCGTCGACGGCATCCGCGTCGGCGACCCTCGCGAGCTCCTCGCCGGTCGCCGGGTCCGCGACCGCAAAGGTGCGGGCAGACCGCGCGGCGCGCCAGACGCCGTCGATGAGCAGCTCGCGCGGCCCGGGCGGAAGAGACGGAGGGGTCGAGGTCATGTCGCGTCCTTTGTTTGTCTGACAATAGTTTGTCAGACGACGAGGACGTGTAGGGCGGCGGGCCTCAGGCGGGGAAGAGGGTGTCGATCTCGGCGACCTCCGCCGGACCCGGTCGCCAGGCGCTGCCCGCCGCGGCGTTCGCGCGGATCTGCTCGGGCCGCGTCGCGCCCGCGATGACGCTCGACAGCGACGGGCGGGAGAGCAGCCAGCCTACGGTGGCCCCCAGGAGGTCGGTGCCGTGTCTCCCGGCGAGCTCGGTGAGCGCCTCGATCGCGTCCCAGGGAGCGTTCTCCGCGATGTGCGGTCGCTGCCGGCCGATCCGCGTGTCGGCCGGCACCTCCGTGCGCGAGAACTTGCCGGTGAACAGGCCGTTGACGAGCGGGAAGTAGGGCAGGAAGCCCAGACCCAGCCGCTCGACGGCCGGCAGCACGTCGGCCTCGGCTCCGCGCGCGAGGAGGCTGTACTCGTTCTGCGCCGAGACGAATCGCGCCGTGCCGAGCGCCGTCGCCGCGGCATCGGCCGCCGCGAGCTGGGCGCCGTCGAAGTTCGAGTTGCCGATCGCGCGCACCTTCCCCTCGCGCACGAGCTCGTCGAGGGCTCCGAGCGTCTCCTCGATCGGCGTGGCCGGGTCGGGCGTGTGGAACTGGTACAGGTCGATCGTCTCGATCCCGAGCCGATCGAGCGAACCCTCGACGGCCGCGCGGATGTAGGCGCGCCCGCCCTTGGGCCCGGCGTCGCCGAGCGGGCTCGCCATGCTCGCGTGCCCGAATTTCGTCGCGACGATCGCCTTATCGCGACGGCCCCTGAGCGCCGCCCCGAGCCGGGTCTCGCTGAGTCCGTATTCCGCGCCGTAGACATCCGCCGTGTCGAAGAAGTTCACGCCGGCATCCAGAGCGGCATGGACGACGGCGTCGGCACCCGCTTGGTCGAAGGTGAACGTGCCCGGTCGTCCGAGGTTGTTGCAGCCGAGGCCGACGACCGAGACGGCGAGATCCGAGGTTCCGAGCGTGCGCGTCTCCATGTCGACAGCCTACGGATCGTCCTTCCCAGGCATCGATCGCGGCGGGTTCCACGCCATGTCCGATTCCCGCCACCCTTGGTCGGGGGCGCCGTCTACGCTCGGATCCATGACCACGACTCCCCCGGCCGCGCTCCGCCGCATCGACAGCCCGATCGGGCGTATCGAGATCGTCGGCGACGGCGCGGCCGTCATCGCCCTCTCCATCGAGCGCGACGGGATGCTCCCGCACGACGACGCACCGGAAGCCCCCGACGCCGTGCTCGACCGGGCCGTCGCCCAACTGGAGGAGTACTTCGCCGGCCACCGCCACGACTTCGACGTGCCGGTGAATCTCGTGGGCACCGCGTTCCAGCTCTCGGTCTGGGAGCAGCTCGTCGACCTCGAATGGGGAGAGGTGGTCTCCTACGGCGACCTCGGCCGCGGCACCGGCCGCGCGACCGCCGGTCGGGCGGTCGGCGGCGCCGTCGGCGCGAACCCGATCCCGATCATCGTCCCGTGCCACCGCGTGCTCGGCAGCGATGGCACGATCACCGGATACAGCGGGGGCGAAGGCATCCCGACGAAATCCTGGCTGCTCGCGCACGAGGGCATCGCCCACCGGGTCCCGAAGGGATACGACGCCGTCCCGCTGTTCGACGTGGAGGCCGGTGCCGCCGAGTCGCTCGCGGAGTCCGGCGCCGCGTGAGCCGCCTCGAGCTGCTCGTCGGCGACGACGGCCGGTCGCGCTGCGGCTGGATCGGCGCCGACCCCGAATACCGGCGCTACCACGACGAGGAATGGGGCAGGCCACTGCACGGCGATCGGCCCCTCTTCGAGAAGATCTGCCTCGAAGGCTTCCAGGCGGGACTGTCCTGGATCACGGTCCTGCGGCGGCGGCCCGGATTCCGGGAGGCGTTCGACGGCTTCGAGATCGACACCGTCGCGGCGTACACCGACGACGACGTCGGGCGGCTCATGCTCGACGAGCGCATCATCCGCAATCGCGCGAAGGTGCTCGCCACGATCGGCAACGCCCGCATCACCGCGGAGCTGATCCGTGAGAATCCCGGCGCCCTCGACGAACTCGTCTGGGGCTTCGCACCGCCCGCGCCCCGGCCGCGGCCGCCCACCTGGGCCGACATCCCCGCGGTGACGCCGGAGTCGGAGGCTCTCAGCAAGGCGCTGCGCGCGATCGGGTTCCGCTTCGTCGGACCGACCACGATGTATGCGCTCATGCAGTCCGCCGGGATCGTCGACGACCACCTCGACGGCTGCTGGCGCGCCGCCTAGACCACGAGGTCGAGCTCGCCGGGCGCTCCGCGCTCGAGCCGCACGCCGTCCGCGACCGCCCAGGCGAGCACCGACTCCACGTCCGGGTGATCGATCCCGGCGAGCAGCAGCCGCCGCGCGAACGCGCCCTTGCCCTTCTTGTTGAAATGGTTGAGCGCGCGCTTCCGGCCGTCGCCATCCGCGCTCACGACCCGCACGTAGAGCGAGCCGTCCGGTGCGGGTCCCAGCGCCGCGTAGCCCTCCGACCGCAGGTCGAGCACGAGCCCCTGCCGCTCGGCAAGAGCCGCCGTCAGCGGCGCCTTCCAGATGCGCCCGAGAGAGGCCGCGCCCGGCAACCGGGAATCGTGCGACAGCCGGTAGGCGGGGATCGGGTCGAGCGCCCCGGTGATCCCGAACAGGGCCGACGCGATCGCGAGGTGCTCCCCCGCGAACCGGCGGGCGCCCTCGGGGAGCGAGCCGGCATCCAGCTCGTCGAAGAGCACGCCGTCGTAGCGGTCGAGGGCGGGCATCGTCGGCGAGGTCGCGACCACCCGGTTGCGGGCGGCCTCGGCCGTGCTGGCCGGGCCGAGCCTGAGCATCCCGGCGGCCGCGGCGAGGTTGCGCGACATCGCCCGCACCGCCGCGAGGGTCTGCGTCCGGGCCGGCGTGAGGCCCGGGAAGGAGAGGGCGGCGAGGTCGAGCGGCGGGCCGTCGCCGCCGTCCCGCTTGGTCTCCGAGGGCGGCAGGAGGATCAGCACGGGAGCGGTCCGGGGATCAGGAGCGCACGAACGAGACGACCTGCTCGACGAGCACCGGCACCGGATGCACGGAGTCGACGGTGATGCGCGACACGGCGCCGCTCTCGCCGCCCCACGGCTCCCACTCGTCGAGGCTCTGCTCGACGGCGTGCCAGGTGGGCTCGGCGATGTGGGCAAGCTGCCGGCCACGCGCCTCGAGCCGCGCGCGATGCACGGCCTCGTCGGAGCAGACGACCTCGACGAAGCAGATCGGGATGCCGCGCCGCGCCGCCAGCTTCACCCACTGCTCGCGGGCCGGCTCGACCGCGTTGACGGCGTCGACGACGACGCCCCCGACGGTCGAGATGACCGCTTCGGCGATCGTCTCGGTCACCAGGTAGGCGGCGAGGCCGGTCGGCTGATCGGCGTCGATCCCCGCGGAGAGGATCGCCGACTCGATCGGGTCGACCGACACCACCGGCAGGCCGAGGAGCGCAGCCGCCGACTCCGCGACCGTGCTCTTGCCCGTGCCGGGCAGACCGGCCATCACGACGAGCATGCTCCCCCTCGATCCCCCGGCATCGACCCGACCCGGAGGGTCAGGAGACGAGCGTCGCGGCGCCGGCGACGATCGTCACCGTGTCGTTCTGCACCGAGAGGAAGCCGTCCTCGGCATTCGCCGTCACGACCGCGCCGTCGAG
>CAZPJC010000029.1:11344-21062 GCA_964586645.1 uncultured Schumannella sp. | reverse complement strand
GCAACTTCCTCGTCGCCAACGCCCTGTACTGGCTCGAGGAGTTCCACGTCGACGGCCTTCGCGTCGACGCTGTGGCGAGCATGCTCTACCTCGACTACAGCCGCAAGGACGGCGAGTGGCTCCCGAACGAGCACGGCGGGCGCGAGAACCTGCAGGCGATCTCGTTCCTGCAGGAGGTGAACGCGACCGCGTACAAGCGCAACCCCGGCATCGTGATGATCGCCGAGGAGTCGACGTCGTGGGCCGGCGTGACCGGACGCACGGGCGACAACGGCCTCGGCTTCGGCCTGAAGTGGAACATGGGGTGGATGCACGACTCGCTCGAGTACATCCACGAGAACCCGATGTGGCGGGCGCACCACCACGACAAGCTCACCTTCTCGTTCGTCTACGCCTGGAGCGAGAGCTTCCTGCTGCCGATCTCGCACGACGAGGTCGTGCACGGCAAGGGCTCGCTGCTGGCGAAGATGCCCGGAGACCAGTGGCAGAAGCTCGCGAACATGCGCGTGTTCCTGGCGTACATGTGGGCGCATCCCGGCAAGCAGCTGCTGTTCATGGGCCAGGAGTTCGGGCAGCCGTCGGAGTGGAGCGAGCAGCGCGGTCTCGACTGGTGGATCCTCGACCAGCCCGCCCACCAGGGGCTCTCCCGCCTGGTGTCGTCGCTCAACCGGGTCTACCGGGAGCAGCCGGCGCTCTGGGAGCAGGACAACACCCCCGCCGGCTTCGAGATGCTCGCCAACGACCCCGGCTCCAACGTGCTGTCGTTCGTGCGCTGGTCGGCGTCGGGCGAGGCGCTCGTGTGCCTGCTGAACTTCGGCGGCAACCCCGTCGGCCCCTACCGCGTCGGCCTGCCGTTCGCCGGACGCTGGGACGAGGTCATCAACACCGACGCCGTCGAGTTCGGCGGGTCCGGGGTCGGCAACTACGGGTCGGTCGTCGCGTCCGAGGACCCCTGGGACGGGCGGCCCGCGTCGGCGGAGCTCACGCTGCCGCCGCTCGCGGCCCTCTGGTTGCGCGCGGCACGCTGAAAACTCCGGCTATCTGCCCGACTCTGTTGCTTCCCGCCGCGGTGGAGGCACGAAGTCGGGCACATGGCGCTACCCGGGGTCAGTAGAGCAGGAGGGTGAGGCGACGGCGGGCGGCGGCGACGCGCGGGTCGTCGGGGCCGGCGATCTCGAAGTACTCCAGCAGCCGGGTGCGCACGGCCTCGCGGCCCTCGCCGTCGAGCGACGGGAAGAGGTCGAGCAGCCTGTCGAACGCGTCGTCGAGGTGGCCGCCGCTGACGTCGAGGTCGGCGACGGCGAGCTGCGCGGCGACCGAGGCGGGGGCATCCGCCGCCGCCTTCCGCACGTCGTCGGCGACCGCGCCGTCCAGACGCTGCAGCAGGGATGCCTGGGCCAGCCCGGCGACGGCGAGCGCGTCGCGCGGGTTCTGCGCGATCGCCCGCTTGTAGGCGGCGACGGCGGCGGCGTAATTCCCCGCGGAGATCGCGTCGTACGCCTCCTGGTGGAGCGGCGGGAGCGGCTCCTCGACCGGTTCCGCGGGCGCGCCGTCGGCATCCGGGGCGGCCTGCGGGTCGAGGGTGCCGGTGATGCCGTTCTGCGCGGCGACCTGCAGCAGCTGGTCGAAGACCTGACGCACCTGCTCCTCGGCGGGGGTGCCGACGAACAGCGGCACGGGTCGGCCGCCGATCACGCCGGCCGCGGCGGGCACCTCGCGCACCTGGAAGGCCTCGGCGATGCCCGGGTTCGCCTGAGCGTCGACGGTGGCGAGCACGAGACGTCCGCCGTAGGACTCCACGATCGGGCCGAGCGCGGGGGCGAGCCCGGGTGCGTACAGCTCGACGACGACCGGCACCCGTGACGACAGTTCGACGATCTGCGGGAAGGTCGCCTCGCTGATCTCGACGACGAGGCCGCCGGCCGACGGGGCGGGAGCGGATCCGGGGGCGGGCGGCGGGGTGTTCGCCCGTCGCACGAGGCCGGAGAGGTCGACGGCGCCGCGGAGGCTCGGTCCTGGAATGCTCATCGACTCAAGCTTGGCATGCCGACGGGTCGCTCAGCCGATCTCGGTGGCGGCAGTGAGGCCGTGGGCGTAGCCGAGCAGCACGATCTTCTGGTCGGTCGCACTCACCGGCGGCACGTAGAACAGCAGCTGCACGCCGTAGGTGGCGACGATGCCGCGCGTCGACTGCGTCTTGCCCGAGAGCGCCTTCACCTGACCCGACGGGTTGATCGCGGCACCGGCCTCGACGGGGCGGACGGTCTCCACGTCGTTGAGGATGATCGACACGATCTGGCCCGAGTCGTTGGTCAGGAACGCGACCGGGGATTCCTCGCCCGGACCGTTGCTGAACTCGATGCTGGCGCTGGTCGGGAGCTCGGTCTTCCGCCGGGCCTTGTAGTCGACGCCGATCGCCTCGCGCAGCGTGTCGCCGTCGGCCTGGAAGAGGTCCGCGGACTCGCTCGCGTCGCCGTTCATGAGCACGTCGCCGTAGCCGGCGGCCAGCTCGTCGGGGGCGAGAAGGCCGAGGTTGTTCCCCGGCGGCAGCGCGGAGGCGCCCAGCTCGGCGGGAGCCACGTCGGGCACGGTCGCGATGAGCGTGACCGCGTACGCCACCTTGTAGTTCTCGCGCGGCGACTCCTGGATGAGGGTCAGCCCGACCGCCTGCACGCCTTCGGCGCGGGCGATCGCGAAGACGCGGCGCGGCCAGGTGTCGGTCGACTCCGGCAGCATCACCGGGACGATCTCCGACGGGATGGCGGCGAGCGGTGCGACGGCCGAGTCGGCGGCGCGGATCGTGTAGTTCGCGGTGCGCAGCGCGAGCGCCGGGCCGGTGAGGCGCTGGGCGGCGATCGCCGCATCCTTCGCCTCGTCGGCGTCGGCGACCGTCTCCGCGACATCGGTGAGGATGCCCTCGAACTGGCCGGCCGTGACCGCGACGGGCTGCGTGCCCCCGGGAGGCGTCTCGGTCGTGATCGGCTGCGGCTGCGCGCCGGTGCCGCAGCCGCTCAGCACGAGCACGCCCGCGGTGACGATCCCCGCCGCGACGAACGCGCGACGGCGTCCCGAGCCCGCGCGCGGCGCCTCGAGTTCGGGCGTCGGCTTCGCGTCGCGGCGCTTGTCGGGCTTGAGCTGCGGCGGCTTGGGGCGCTTCGGCAGCTTCGGGGTGTTGCGACGCGGGCCGCGACCGCGGCGGGCGTGGACGAGGGCCCAGAGGAAGGCGCCCAGCCCGATGAGCAGCAGCACGATGCCGCCGACGACGAGCGGGCCCGAGGCCGGCGCCGAGTTGTCCAGCGGCCAGGTGATGCTGAGGTCGAGCGGGGCCGACGGCTCGTCGGTCGCGGCGCCCTCCTCGGCCGTCCCGTCGGCGGCGTCGACCGGAGCGTCGGTGGTGACCTCGGTGCCGTCGGCGGCCGCGGGCTCGAGCGCGATGATCACCGAGATGCCGTCGGGGGCGTTGATCTTGCGGGTCAGCAGGTCGGTGCCGGTGAACTCGCGCAGCCAGAGGTCCGATCCGGCGATCGTCGGGATGTCGGCCGCGCTCTCGGTGCCGTCGACGACGGTGCTCGTGAGCTCCCGCGCCTCGGCATCCCAGTCGATCTCGTTGTAGCTCGCCTCGCCGACCCACGCGAGGACGTCGGCCGTGCGGCCGTAGGCGAGCACGATGTCGCCGGTCCCGGTGACCTCGATCGACTGCGTGCCCGCGTTGGCGTTGAGCGTCGCGGCGTCGATGATCGTCAGCGGGGCGGAGCCCGTGACGACGGAGGACGAGACGGATGCCGGCCCGGCGAGCACGGTGCGCTGAGCGACACCGAGCCCGATGGCGGCGGCGGCGAGGACGAACGCGACGATCGCGACGACGAATCGCACGGGTGGGTACCTCCCGGCGGTAGAAGACAAAGACATTCCAGAATAGCCGTCGGGCTGGGCGTCGCCTGGGAGCGGGCTGGACCGGAGCCCTCCCGTCGGACCTGTCCCCCGGCGACATCCCCCGATTCCCGGGGCGCACGGGCCGTTACACTGTCGAGGGTTCCCGCGTGGTCGGGACCGCCAATCCACGAAACGCACACCATTCGACCGGGGAGTTCCACGTGGCATCCGAGGACACGGGTTTCAGCACCGAACTGCGGGGCTACAAGAAGGACGAGGTCGACTCGGTCGTCAGCGAGCTGCGGCGCGACCTCCTCAAGGCGAACGCCGAGAAGAACGACCAGACCAAGGAGATCAAGCGTCTCCAGGCGGTCACCGAAGATCTCCAGGCCGAACTCGACGAGGTGGGCAGCCCCACCTACTCCGGCCTCGGCACGAAGCTCGAGAACACCCTGCGCGTCGCCGAGGAGCAGTCGACCCGGCTGATCAGCCAGGCCGACATCGACGCCGAGCGCATGCGCCAGGCGGTGCAGCAGGAGACCGACGCCCTGCGCGCCGAAGCCGGCGCGTTCGCCGAGTCGACCATCGCGCAGGCCCGCGCCGAGGCCGAGCGCCTGATCCGGGACGCCCGCGACGAGGCGGCCGCGATCGTGTCCGCCGCGAACGCCGACGCCGAGACCGCCCGTCAGGACGGCCTGCGCGAAGCCGCCGCGACCCGCGGCGCGGCCGCGACCGAGGTCGCCGAAGCCCGTGCCGCCGGCAAGCGCGAGATCGCCGCGCAGCGCGCCGAGGTCGACCACGAACTCGCCGAGCTGCGCACCGCGGCTCAGCGCGAGGTCTCGGATGCCCGCGAAGCCGCCGCGGCCCTCGCCCGCGAGACCGAGCGCACCCGCGCCGAGTTCGAGGCCGAGAGCACGCGCCTGCGCACCGACCTCGAGCGCGAGCTCGAGGAGGCGCGCACCAACCTCGCCCGCGACACCGCCGACGCCCGCACGGCGCTCGAGAACGACACGAAGGCGGCCAACGAGGCGCTCGACGCCGACACGCAGCGCTCGCGCGCCGAGCTCGAGGCGGCGACCAAGAAGCAGCAGTCGGAGCTGGCCGCCGAGGCGGCCCGCACGCGCGGCGAACTCGAAGCCGAGATCACGACGCGCCGCGCCGAGCTCGACGCCGAGATCACGAGCCGCAAGGCCGCCCTCGACGCCGAGATCGCCCACGGCAAGGGCGCCCTCGAGGCCGAGATCACCGGCGCCCGCGAGGCGTGGGCCGCCGAATCCTCGGGAGCCCGCGAGGCCCTCGCCGCCGAACTCGCGCACACCCGTTCCGAGGTCGAGAACGAGATCGCCCAGGCGCGTGCCACCCTCGCGTCCGACCTCGAGAAGCAGCGCACCGACCTCGCCCGCGAGATCGCCCGCCAGCGCGCGGAGCTCGCGCAGGAGGTCGAGACCACTCGCGCCCGCATCCAGCACGACACCGAGGGCCTGCAGGCGAAGCTGCTCGCCACGGCCGAGCAGGCGCGCGCCGACCTCGAGGTCGAGCTCACCGCCCGCCGCGACGCCGCCGAGAAGGAGTACGTCGCGAAGCACCAGGAGGCGGCCGCCGCGACGCAGAAGTACCTCGACGAGGCCAACGCGCAGCTCACCGAGGCGACCAACGCCGCCGCCGCGCAGCGCTCCGAGGCCCAGCGCCTCGCGACGACGAGCAAGGCGGAGGCCACCCGCCTGCTCGACGAGGCCAAGGCGAACGCCGCCGCCCAGGTCGACGAGGCCGAGAAGCGCGCCAAGTCCCTCGTCGCCGACGCGGAGCAGCGCGCGGCGAAGCTGCTCGGCGACGCCGAGGAGCGCCTCGTGCAGATCCGTCTCGAGCGCGAGTCGGTGGCCGGCTACATCCAGAGCCTGCGCGGCGTGCTCGCGTCGGCCGAGCGGGTCGCCACCGACCACGGCTTCCCGGCCGGGGTCCCCGACGACGGGACCGGGGAGGTCGCCGTCGCCGAGTCGGCCTCCGGGACCGAGTCCGACGGGGACGTCGACGAGGACACGCGCGAGCGCGAGCACGCGGGCTGATCCCCGCGCAACCCTTCGTGGCGGATCCGCCGGCCCCCGGGTGAGCCGCTAACGTTGCGAGCGTGAAGATCCAGAACCCGTTCCGGCTCGGTCTCCTCGCGGGGCTCGGCGTGCTCGTCGCGATCGTGATCGGCAGCGCCGTCGGCTCCCTGGCGGCGATCCTCACCTACGTCGGCGCGGCGCTGTTCCTCGCGCTGGGCATCGACCCGCTCGTCTCGTGGCTCGAGAAGCACGGCTGGAAGCGCGCCGTCGCCATCTTGACGGTGCTGGCGGCGATCCTCGCCGTGGTCGCGGCGTTCGTGCTCGCGGTCATCCCGGTCATCGTCGACCAGGTCGGCAACCTCATCGACCGCGCCCCCGATGTGATCGACGCCGTGCTGGGCGGCCAGGTCGAGAACTGGTGGAACGAGAGCTTCCCCTGGCTGCCGTACGAGACCGCTCTGACGAACGTCACGAGTTTCGTGCAGGACAACTTCGAGACGATCACCGGCGGCGTCGTCGGCACGGTGATCGGGATCGCCAGCGGCGCCTTCGGCGTCGTCATCGTGCTCATCCTGATGCTGTACTTCGTCAGCTCCCTCGCCAGCATCAAGCGCGGCCTCTACACCCTCGTCCCGGCGACGAAGCGCGAGAAGTTCATCGACATCGCCGAGCAGATCATGGACTCGGTGGGGCGCTACGTCATCGGCCAGGTGTCGATGGGTCTCATCAACGGCGTCCTCTCGATCATCTTCCTCACGGTGCTCGGCTGGATCCTCGGAGACCCGATCGAGTACGCGGCGCTGCTCGCGTTCCTCGCCGGCCTGTTCTCGCTCGTGCCGCTCGTCGGCACGATCACCGGCACCGTCGTGATCTCGCTCGCCGTCTGGGCCTTCGACGGATTCCCGGCCGTGCTCATCGTCGCGATCTGGTACCTGATCTACATGCAGGTCGAGGCGTACGTGATCAGCCCGAACGTCATGAACCGCGCCGTGAAGGTGCCGGGAGTCGTCGTCGTGGTGGCCGCCCTCGCGGGCGGCACGCTGCTCGGCATCCTCGGGGCGCTCATCGCGATCCCAGTCGCGGCGGCGATCCTGCTGATCATCAAGCAGGTCGTCATCCCGCGGCAGAACGAGCTCTAGGACTCGGCGGGCGGCGGCTCAGAGCGCGGCGGCCTTGCGGCGCAGCAGATCGCGCTCGCGGTCGTTCGCGGTCAGCCGCGCCGCCTCCTCGAGTTCGGCGCGCGCCTCGTCGAGCCGACCGAGGCGGGCGAGCAGCTCGCCGCGCACGCTCGGCAGCAGGTGCGAGCCGCGCAGGGCGCCGTCGGCCGCGAGGGCGTCGACGAGGATCAGGGCGGTCGCCGGTCCGGTCGCCATCGACACCGCGACCGCGCGGTTGAGGTCGACGACGGGGCTCGGTGCGAGCCGCCCGAGCGCCTCGTAGAGCACCACGATCTGGTCCCAGTCGGTCGCCTCGACGCTCGGCGCGACCGCGTGGCAGCGCGCGATCGCGGCCTGGAGCGCGTAGGCACCTCGGCCCCGGGACCGCGCCAGGGCATCCGCCTGCTCGAGCGCGGCGATCCCGCGGCGGATGCGGCCGCGGTCCCACCGGCGGCGGTCCTGGTCGGCGAGCGGCACGGGGGTGCCGTCGGGCGCCTCGCGGGTGGCGAAGCGCGACGACTGGAACTCCATGAGCGCGACGAGGGCGTGCACCTCGGGCTCGCGCGGCAGCAGGGCGGCGAGCACCCGGCCGAGCCGCAGCGCCTCGCCGGCGAGGTCGTGCCGCACCCAGCGCTCCCCCGAGGTCGCGCGGTAGCCCTCGGTGTAGACGAGGTAGACGACGCCGAGCACGGCTCCGAGCCGTGCCGGCCACTCCGGCGGGTCGGGCACCTCGAACGGCACCCGCGCGGCGGCCAGGGTCTTCTTGGCCCGCACGATGCGCTGCTGGATGGTCGCGACCGGCACGAGGAACATCCGCGCGATCTCCTCGGTCGTCAGGCCCGCGACGACGCGGAGGGTGAGCGCGACCTGCGCCTCCCGCGACAGGGCGGGATGACATGCCGCGAAGACGAGACGCAGCACGTCGTCGGGAATCGGCTCCCACTCGTCGTCCGTCGTCTCGCCGAGGTCGCGGGCGATCGCGCGGTACCGGTCGTCGAGGCGTTCGCGGCGGCGCCATCCGTCGATCGCCTTCCGCTTCGCCACGGCGGTGAGCCAGGCGCCCGGGTTGCCGGGGACGCCGTCGGCCGGCCACTGCACCAGCGCGTCCGCGACGGCCTCCTGCGCGAGGTCCTCGGCCCATCCGACATCGCCGGTCAGGCGGGCGAGGGTGGCGACGACCCTCGCCCCCTCGATCCGCCAGATGGCCGCGATCCGAGGACCGACCTCGGTCACCGGCCCTCGGCGGCGCGCTTCGCCTCGTCCTCGCGCCAGCCCTTCTCCTTCTGGATGTACTCGTTGTCCTCGTAGTCCGCGAAGTCGGACTCGTCGCTGACCCGCCGGATCTCGGTCTTCGAGCCCCTCGTGAGCGGCATCTTGAGCGCCCACTCGACCGCCTCCTCGCGGCTGGAGACCTCGAGGATGTAGAAGCCGTTGAACAGTTCGTGGATCTCGCCGTACGGCCCGTCGGTGACGATCGGCGTCTCGCCCGTGTTGTCGATCACGACGCTGTCGCCCGGCACGAGACCCTCGCCCGCGACCATCACGCCGGCGTTGATCAGCTGCTCGTTGTAGGCGCCGACCTGGTTGATGATCTCCTCGAACGGCAGCTCGCCCGCGAACAGTTCGGCGTCGGCTTGGGGGCGCATGATGAGCATGTACTTCGGCATTTCGATCTCCTCGGTCCGGGGCTCGGGCTGAGCCCTCCCACTCATGACGTCGAACGGCCGTCGCCTCGATCGACATCGGCCGGAGAATCTCTAGTCGTCCCAGGTGGTCGGCAGCGGCAGCGCCGACGGATTCACGCGGCGCACGACCTCGGTGAGCACGCGGGAGGTGTGCGTCTCGCCCACCCAGAGGTGCTTCGCGTCGTCGATGGCGACGAGGTCGATGTCGGGCAGCACGGCGAACCTCTCCCGCGCCTCCTCGGGCCGGAGGTAGTCGTCGTGCTCCGGCACGAGCGCGAGGATCGGCACCCCGCGGTCGGCCCAGGGGGCGAGCTCCTCCGGCGTCGTGCGTTTGAGCGGCGGCGACAGCAGGATGAGGCCGCTGATCGGGAACGGCAGCCCGTACTTGAGCGCCATCTCGGTGCCGAACGACCAGCCGACGAGCCACGGATTCGGCAGCCCGCGCTCGGCGACGAACGCCATCGCGGCGGCGACGTCGAGTCGCTCGTCGACGCCGTGGCCCCACGCGCCCCCGCTCGTGCCGCGCGGCGACGTCACCCCGCGGAAGTTGAACCGCAGCACGGCGAGGTCGGCGAGCGCCGGCAGCCGGGCGGCCATCTTGCGGATGACGTGGGAGTCCATGAACCCGCCGCCGGTCGGCAGCGGGTGCAGGCAGACGAGGGTCGCGACCGGTTCCTTCTCGAGCGGCAGCGCCAGTTCGCCGACGAGCGTGAGCCCGTCCTCGGTGTGCAGCTCGATGTCTTCGCGACGCGCCGGCAGTTCGACCCCGGCCCGGATCTCGATCGTCATCCCTCGTCCCTCATCCGCGGATCTTCCAGCAGTGCGCGTGCCAGTGCCGCCGGGCGGCGAGGTCGTCGGCTTCGCCCATGATGCCGTCCGCGCGCCAGGCGACGAGATGCGCCGTGCCCGGCTCGATCGGCTGGACGCATCCGGGGCAGGCGTAACTCTTGACGGCGGA
>CAZPJC010000029.1:1208-11244 GCA_964586645.1 uncultured Schumannella sp. | reverse complement strand
CCCCCCGTATCCATCTGCTCCAGCCGAGCCTCTTCGAGGTCGAGCAGCGACTGGGCGCGCTGCAGGATCCGGCTGGGGTAGGCGCCCCGGCCGCGGGCGTCGAGGAGGACGTCGCGTTCTGCCTGCAGCACTTCGCGGCGCAGCTCGCGGTACTGCTGGTGCGGGGACTGCAGGATGCCGTCATCCATGTCGGCGTGTTCGGCGCGTTCCCAGGCGACCTCGGAGACGAGTGAGGTGTCGAGCCGGACGCGTTCGATGACGTCCGCGCCGATGTCGCTGCCGTCGGGCAGCCGCAGCTTGGGGGCGTCGAGGGCCGCGAGCCCCGCTTCTTGCATCTCATCGAGGAGCATGGCGAGTTCGCGCCGGTCGGCGGTGCGGTCGGTCCCGCGGATGCCGGTCCAGCGGATGACGAGCGGCAGCGTCCCCCCTTGCACGAGCAGGGTGACGATCGCGACCGTGAAGGCGATGAGCACGAGCTGCTCGTAGTACGGGGTGTCCCGCGGGAGGGACTGGGCGGCCGCGAGGGTGACGACGCCGCGCATCCCGGCCCAACCCAGCACGATCCCGCCGCGCCAGCCGAGCCCTTCGGCCTGGTACTGCTTGACGTCGTTGCGCGCCTGCTCGGAGCGGCGCAGGAACCCCATGACCCGGCGTGCCGCGCGCGCCGACCCCTGGGTGTCGAGGGCTTTGACCCGTTCGTCGAGCTCGGTCGCGCGCTCGGCTCGGCGTGCCGACCGCTCCTCGCCCCGGCGCACGAAGTAGAGCAGCGGCCAGACGAACCCGAACCGCAGCACCATGAGGATGCCGGCGAGCAGCACGCCGAGCGCGATCGCCTCGTGCCAGGCGAGGTCGCCTTGCTCGATCTCGCCGACGATCCCGGAGAGCTGGGCGCCCATGAGCAGGAAGACGCCGTTCTCGAGCACGAATTGGAGGGTGCGCCAGTTGAGCCGTTCGGCGATGCGCGACTGCGGGGTGAGCCGGGCGCTCTGGTGGCCCGAGTAGATGCCGGCGGCGACGACGGCGATGACTCCGGAGGCGTGCAGCTCTTCGGCCGGGATGTAGGCGATGAACGGCACGGCGAACGAGATGGCGGTGTCGAGGATCGGCTGGTTCAGGCGGCGCCGGACGAAGACGGAGACGAAGCCGATGACCAGTCCGAACGCGGCCGCGACGACGACGGAGTAGGCGAAGTCGCCGAGCGATCCGGCAATGTCGAAGCTGCCCGACACCGAGAGCGCGGTCGCCGCGATCGCGGAGCGCAGCAGCACGAGGGCGGTGGCGTCGTTGACGAGACCCTCGCCTTCGAGGATCGCGAGCAGGCGCGGCGGCAGGCCGAGCCGTTTGCCGATCGCGGTCGCGGCGACGACATCGGTCGGGCTGATGACCGCGCCGAGGGCGACGGCGGCGGCGAAGTCGAGGTCTTCGAGGATGACGAACAGCACGAATCCGGTGAGGAACGCGCTGCCGACGACGAGCAGCACCGAGAGGGCGGAGATCGGTCCGAAGTTGCGGCGGAAGTCGACGACCGGCAGCTGGATCGCGGCGGCGTAGAGCAGCAGGGGCAGGACGCCGGTCAGGACGAGTTCCGGTTCGACCTCGATCGCGGGCACGCCGGGGATGAAGCTGTAGCCGATCCCGATCAGCACGAGCAGGAGGGGGGCGGCGACGCCGAGTCGGCGCGAGAAGGCGGCGGCCGCGACGATCAGGATGACTCCGCCGATGGCGACGAGGGCGAAGTCGAGGTCCATGGCCTTCAGGCTATCGGGAGGGCCGCGGGCCTCGCGGCTAGTACCAGCCTTTGCGCTCGCTGTGCTCCCAGGCGCCGCACGGGGTGCCGTAGCGGCCGGCGATGTAGCCCAGGCCCCAGGTGATCTGGGTGGCCGGGTTGGTCTGCCAGTCGGCGCCGGCGGTCGCCATCTTGTCGCCGGGCAGCGCCTGCGGGATGCCGTAGGCGCCGCTCGAGGTGTTGTGGGCGTAGACGTTCCAGTGCGATTCGCGGTTCCAGAGCGCGACGAGGCACTCGTACTCGCCGTCGCTCCAGCCGCGCTCGAGCACCATGCCGTATGCGATCGCCTGCGCCGAGCCGGGGTCGGGGATGCCGACGGCCGGCGCGGTGCGGATGCGGCTGACGCCGAAGTCGTCGCGGGCCGCTCCCGGCGCGGCCGCGTCGCCGAGCGCCCAGCCCTGGGCGGGCATCTCGCCGGGGGCGTGGGCGAGGGCCTGCGCCTGTTCCCCGGGCGACAGCGAGGAGACGACGAGGAAGGCGAACGTGACGGCGGTCGCGAACGCGGGCAGCGACCAGCTGGAGCGGACGTGCCGCTCCACGATCTGTTCCGGCGCAGGAGGACGGAATGGAGTCCCCCGCCGGCGATAGCCGCTCACAGCTGGCCGAGCTTACGCGTCGCCGCCGACGAACGGCAGAACCCGACCGGGGGACGGTTTCCGGGCGGCGGGGTCAGGGGTTCTTGACCGCCTGCAGGAGGTCGACGACGGCGTCGAGCACGACATCCACCTGCGTCTCCTGGTAGCCGCCCTTCTGGCGGCCGAAGGTGCTGGTGCGCACGTCGTCGACGGTCAGCGGCGTGCCCTGCTGGAGGTAGCGCACGATGCGGTCGGCGAACGCGTCGACGTCGCGCACCGAATAGCCGGTGGTGAGGATGCCGACCCGCGTGAACCGCCGGCCCCGGGCCCGCACGCAGCGGTCGAGGATGACCTGGGCCTCGCGCCGCGCCCGGTCGTAGGCGCCCTGGTTGCCGAGCTCGGCGAGCGCGCGGTCGCGCTCCCGGGCCGCGAAGGCGTCTTCGAGCCGTTCGAGCGCCGCGTCGACGGCGGCGGGCGCGTAGCCGCCGCGCTTCATGCTGAACCCCATCTGGCGGATCGAGGTCGCCGTGACCACCTGCGCCGAGCCGCGGTCGCCGGTGTACGCGCGACGGGCGTCCTCGAGGAAGTCCTCGACCTCGTCGATGTCGTAGCCGGAGCCGCGCTTCACGCGCGGGAAGGTCGTACTCACGGGGGCGATTCTACGGGGCGGTCGCTGAACGCCACGAACGCCGCGGCTAGGGCGCCATCCCGATGTACTTCTCCTCGAGGTACTCCAGGATCCCCTCGCTCGAGCCCTCGCGGCCGAGGCCGGACTGCTTCGTGCCGCCGAAGGGGGCGGCGGGGTCGCTCAGCACGCCCTTGTTGACGCCGACCATGCCGGCGTCGATGCGCAGCGCCGTGCGGAGGGCGAGCGACTCCTCGCCGAAGACGTAGCCGATGAGCCCGTAGATCGTGTCGTTGGCCATCCGCACCATCTCGTCGACGTCGTCGACCTTCACGACCGCGGTGACCGGGCCGAAGATCTCGGTCTGGTTGATGGTGTCGCCGTGCTTCACGCCGGTGACCATCGTCGCCGGGTAGAACGCACCCGTGGCCGACTTCTCGCCGCCGAGGGTGACGGTCGCGCCCTCGCGGACCGCGGTGTCGACGAGGTCGGCGACTTTGTCGCGCTCGTCGAGCGAGACGAGGGCGCCGAGGGTGTTCTCCTTGTCGAGCCCCGAGCCGTGCTTGACCTTCGCGAGTTCGGCGGTGAACCTCGCGACGAACTCGTCGTGCACGCTCGCGTGCACGTAGAACCGGTTGGCGGCGGTGCACGCCGATCCGCCGTTGCGCATCTTCGCGAGCATCGCGCCCGCGACGGCGTCGTCGAGGTCGGCGCCGGGCAGCACGAGGAACGGGGCGTTGCCGCCCAGTTCCATCGACGTCGAGACGACCGAGTCGGCGGCTTCGTGCAGCAGGAGGCGCCCGACCTCGGTGGATCCGGTGAACGACATCTTGCGCACCGCCGGGTGGTGCATCATCTTCGCGATCGCCGGGCCGGTCGGCACCGGGGTGACGAGGTTGACGACGCCCTTGGGAACCCCGGCGCGGCGCAGCACGTCGACGACGTAGGCGGCGGTGAGCGGGGTCTCGCGGGCGGGCTTGAGGATCGTCGTGCAGCCGGCGGCGAGGGCCGGGGCGAGCTTGCGGGTCGCCATCGCGGCCGGGAAGTTCCACGGCGTGATGAGCAGCGAGACGCCGATCGGCTGCCGGGTGACGACGATGCGCTTGTCGCCGTTCGGGGAGAGCCGGAAGTCGCCGGGGATGCGCACGGCCTCTTCGGCGAACCAGCGGAAGAACTCGGTCGCGTAGCCGGCTTCGGCGATCGCGTCGGGCCACGACTTGCCGTTCTCGCGCACCATGATCTCGGCGAACAGCTCCTTCTCCGCCGTGAGGATGTCGAAGGCCGTCCGCAGGATCTCGCTGCGCACGCGGGGGGCCGTCGCCGCCCAGGCGGGGAACGCGGCCTCGGCCGCGGCGACGGCGGCGTCGCAGTCGGCCTCGGAGGCGATCGCGAACTGCGCGATCGCCTCGCCGGTCGCGGGGTCGGTGACCGGGAAGGTGGTGCCGTCGGATCCGGCGCGCCATTCGCCGTCGATGAAGAGGTCGGAGAGGTAGGTCACGGTCATCCTTCGATTCTGGGGGGTGCGGGGGGGTCAGCCGAGTCGCGAGCGGTCGCCGTCGTACGCGGCGTCGAGGATGCGCTCGAGCAGCTCGGGGGTCGCCTCGCGGGCGGCGAGCGCGACGAGTCGCGTCACTCCCGCGGCGAGCCCCGCGATGCGCGGCAGCTCGGTGCGGTCGAGGCCGAGATCGGCGAGGGAGCCCGGCAGGCCGATCTCGACGGTGATCGCGGCGAGCCTGTCGATCGCCGCCTGCGCGTCGTCGCGCTCCCCCGTTCCGGTCGCGACGCCGAGTGCCTCCGCCATGAGCGCCAGCCGGTCGGCCGTCTGGTCGGCACAGGCCTGCAGCACGTAGGGCAGCATGAGGCCGGTGCCGAGGCCGTGCGGGGTGTGGGTGAGCGCGCCGATCGGGTACTGGAGCGCGTGCGAGAGGTGCGTGCCGCCGGAGCCGAACGCCATCCCGCCGAGCAGGGAGCCCCACGCCATCCGGTCGCGCGCGTCGAGGTCGGAGCCGTCGGCGACGGCGCGCGGGAGGGCATCCCCCATCGCGCGCAGCCCGTCGAGCGCGAGGAGCGAGCTCATCCGGTTGCGCCCGACGAAGATCGGCAGTTCCTGCGACCAGTCGGGCGCCCGGTCGACCGAGGTGAACGATTCCGCGCAGTGCACGATCGCGTCGATGCCGGAGTAGGCGGTGACCGCGGGCGGGGCGCCGGTCGTCAGATCCGGGTCGACGATCGCGACGCGCGGGATGAGCGCCGCATCCGACACGCCGACCTTCAGCTCGCGCTCGGGGTCGGACACGACCGCCACGGGGGTCGCCTCGGATCCGGTGCCCGCCGTCGTGGGCACGGCGACGATCGGCAGCACCGGCCCGCGCACCTTGTTCTCGCCGTAGTAGTCGGACAGCGGCCCGGGCTGGGAGAGCAGGAGCGCGACGAGCTTCCCGAGGTCGAGCGCCGATCCCCCGCCGTAGGCGACGACGACGTCGGGCGCGACGCTCCGGGCGGCCTCGGCCGCGGCGACGACGCTCTCGACGGGCAGCTCGGGGATGACCTCGGCGTGCACGTGCGTCGCGATTCCGGCCGCGTCGAGGGCGGCGAGCGCCCCGGCGAACGCGGGCGTGCTCGCCAGGAACGGGTCGACCACGACGAGCGCGCGGCGCCCGAGGCGGGCGACGGCGGGAGCGAGCGAGGCGAGCGCTCCGCGGCCGAAGTGCACGGCGTCGGGCGCGCGCAGGACGCCGATCGCATCGGCGGGCGGATGGATGGCGGTCATGCGGGGCCTCCGTTGTCGAGAGTGCCGCCCCCGAGGGCGAGGACGCGCGCCCAGACGGCGGCGTCGAGCGGGATTCCGGTGGTCGTGCGCAGGTCGCGTTCCCGGCGGGCGCGTTCCCCGGGGGTGGTCACCGCGGGCCCGCTCGCGCGGACGTCGTCCAGGTACGCGGCGAGCCCGGCGAGCGAGCCGGTGGCGCCGAGCGCCTCGAGGGAGAAGACGACGAGCACGTCCCCCTTCGTCGACGGGTGGGCGTCGAGGGTCCCGCGGACGTCGCGCCCGAAGGCGGTCCCGGCGAGCACCCCGACGAGCGCCTGGAGGGCGATCCCGAGCGCGTAGCCCTTCGCGCCGCCGAACGGCGAGATGGACCCCTGCGACGCGGCCACGGCATCCGTCGTCGGGACGCCGTCGGCGTCGACGGCCCAGCCGAGCGGGATCGGCTCGCCGCGCGAGGCGTAGTCGTGGATCCTCCCGACCGGGGTCGCCGCGGTCGACATGTCGAGGATCAGGGCGTCGTCGCCCGCGGGGACGCCGATCCCGATCGGGTTGGTGCCGAGCATCGCCGTCATGCCGCCCCACGGGTGCACGAGGGCCTCGCTCGTGGAGAGCACGATCCCGGCACTGCCCGCCGCGACGATGCGCTCGAGGTAGGGGGCGAGCATCCCGAGATGGCCGGCGCCGCGGATGGTCGCGAGCGCGATCCCCGTCGTCGACGCCCGCGCGAGCAGGAGGTCGAGGACGCGGTGGACGACGACCGGGCCCAGGGCGCCGGCGGCCTCGACCGCGAGAGCGGAGTCGGTGCGCCAGGTGAGCTCCGGCTCGACGCCCGAGGTGGCGACGCCGGCGCCGAGGCGGTCGACGAGCACGGGAAGGCGACGGATGCCGTGCGACGGGTGGCCGCGCAGGTCGGCCTCGACGAGGTGCCCGGCCTGCGTCGCGGCCTCCGCCGGGTCGGCGCCGGACTGGACGAGCACGGCGGTGACCGCGGCGCGCACGACGCCGGCCTCCACGATCACGACGTCGCCCACGGGCCCGATCCTGACAGCGCGCTAGGCTGGGCGACCATGGAGCGTCCCGGTGAGCAGGACACCCCGTCCGCCGTGCGCAAGGCTCTCGGCATGCTCGACGCGTTCACGCCCGAGGCTCCCGAGCTGAGCATCCGCGAGCTGGCGCGACGGTCCGGGGTCGCCCGGTCGACAGCCCACCGCCTGGTCGGCGAACTGGTCGGCTGGGGCGCCCTCGAGCGCTCCCCCGGCGGGGTGCGGCTGGGCGTGAAGCTGTTCGAGCTCGGCAGCCTCGCGCCGAGCTCGGTCACCCTGCGCGACGCGGCGCTGCCCTATGCGCACCACCTGCACGAGGTCACCCAGCTCACCGTCAACGTCGCGATCCGCAGCGGCGACGAGATCGTCTACCTCGAGAAGATCACGTCGCGCTCGCTGCGGGTGCCGCACTCGCGCCAGGGCGGCCGAGGCGCCCTGCACGCGACCGGGCTCGGCAAGGCGATCCTCGCCTTCGGCGATGCCGGCGACACCGACCGGCTGCTCGCCGGACCGCTCGCCGCGCTCACCCCGAAGACGATCGTCGATCCGGCCGCGCTCCGCGTCGAACTCGGCCGGGTCCGCGAGCGCCGAGTGGCGTACGACGTCGAGGAGTCGCGGCTCGGCCTGTTCTGCGTCGCCGCGCCGATCCTCGACGGCCGGGGCCGCGCACTCGGCGCCCTCTCGGTCACGGGCGCGACGGCGCTCGACCAGGCGCAGCGGTTCGCGCCCGCCGTGGCCACGACCGCCCTCGCGGTCGCCGGGGCGCTCCGCCCCCGGCGCGCTACGTCCCGGTGACGACCAGGAAGATCGCGTAGGCGACCGCCGCCGACGGCAGGATCGAGTCGAGACGGTCGAGGAAGCCGCCGTGGCCGGGCAGCATCGACGAGATGTCCTTGATGCCGAGGTCGCGCTTGATGAGCGACTCGCTGAGATCGCCCATCGTGCCGACGAGCGCGAGCAGCAGGCCCATCACGAGGCCGACCCACCACGGCTGGCCGAGCATGAGCCAGCCGAGCAGCGCGCCCGCGACCATCGCGACGAGCAGCGAGCCGACGAAGCCCTCGACGGTCTTGCCGGGGCTGATCACCGGCGCGAGCTTGTGCCTGCCGAACGCGAGACCCGACGCGTAGGCGGCGATGTCGGTCACCACGACGATGATGATCGACGCGAGGGTCCACCACTCGCCGCCGACCGCCCCCGCCGGCACCTCGACCCCGACCAGCACGACGTAGAGGCCGGCGAGGAACGCGACGTACACCTGCACGAACGCTCCCGCGCCGATGTCGCCGAGCACGGCGGAGAACCCGGTGCGATGGCTCGGCCGGAGCTGTTCGCCGAGCCGCCAGAGCGAGATGAGCACGACGCCGGCGAGCAGGGCGAGCCACAGGCCCTCGACGCCGAGGAAGAACGCCGCCGGGACCGTCGCGACTCCGACGACCGTCGAGGCGACGCGGGGCACGTCGCGGCCGGCGAAGCGGAGGGCGCTCGCCAGCTCGAAGACCGTGAAGCCGACGAGAGCGCCGGCGAGGATCATGAACAACCAGTCCCAGCCGGGGATGATCAGGCTCGCGAGGAAGAACCCGCCGAGCACGAGGCCGATGCCGATCGCGGCGAACAGGTTGCGTCCGGTGCGGGCGCGGATCCTCTCGCTCGTCGCGTCGAACTGCGCGCGCGCCTCCTCGACCCGGTGCTCGAGATCGTCGAGGGCCGTATGCTTCCTGGCGGCAGGGGCGGGGCCGGACCCGTCGTCGTCGGTCCCCATCAGACCTCGAGCAGCTCGGCTTCCTTGCGCTTGAGGGCCTCGTCGATCGCCTCGACGTGCGACTTGGTCACGACGTCGAGCTCCTTCTCGGCACGGGCGACGTCGTCTTCGCCGACCTCCTTGGCGAGGGCATCCAGGTCGTCCTTCGCCTTGCGACGCACGTTGCGGATGGCGACCTTGGCGTCTTCGCTCTTGCCGCGGACGATCTTGATGTACTCCTTGCGGCGGTCCTCGGTCATCTCGGGCATCGTGACCCGGATGATCTCGCCGTCGTTCGTCGGGGTCGCTCCGAGGTTCGGGAAGGTCGCGATCGCGCGCTCGATCTCCTTGAGCGCCGACTTGTCGTACGGCGTGACGATCAGGGTGCGCGCCTCGGGGTTCTGCAGGCTCGCCAGCTGCGCGAGCGGCGTCGGCGTGCCGTAGTACTCGACGAGGATCTTCTGGAACAGCGCCGGGTTCGCCCGCCCGGTGCGCACGGTGGAGAAGTCCTCCTTGGCGACATCGACGGCCTTGGTCATCTTCTCGCGGGCCTCGGTGAGGACATCGGCGATCGCCATGAGTGGACTCCTTCGCTTCCGTTGCACGAGCTTAGAGGGCTCGGCTGGGTTCTAGCGCGACGCCGCCAGGAGGGCGACGCCGGCGACCACCACGACGGCGCCGCCGAGCCGCGCGACCGGGTGCGGCTCCCGGAACAGCAGCCACCCCGCGAGGGCGACGAACACGACGCTGATCTCGCGCGCCGGCGCGACGAGCGAGACCGGCGCGAGTTGCATCGCGAACAGGATCAGGATGTAGGACAGCGGCGACAGCACCGCGACCGCGAGCACGTCCCGCCAGTGGTCCCGCAGCACCGCGCGCACGGCGGACCAGCGGCGGACCGCGATCGGCGTCATCAGCACCGCCTCCATCGTGCTCGTGCCGGCGTTGAGCAGGATGGGGCTGATCGCGAGCGCCGTCACGGCGTGGGCGTCCCACAGCGTGTACGCGGCGATGATGACGCCGATCGTGAGGCCCCAGATCACCCCCGCGCGCGCCGACCGCCAGTTCGCCCGGCCGCCGCCGAGCCCGATGATCACGACGCCCGCGATGACGGCGGCGGCGCCGACCAGGCCGAGCGCGCCCGGGCGCTCGCCGAACAGCACGATCGCGAACACGACCGACAGCAGCGGTCCGGTGCCGCGGGCGAGCGGGTAGACGACCCCGACGTCGCCGGCCCGGTAGCCGGCCTGCAGCGACAGGAAGTACCCGACGTGCAGGATGCCGCTGACGAACGCGGCGAGGGCGAGGGCGGGCCACGACGGCGGCTCGAGCAGAGCGACGACGATCCCGATCGGGATGAGGATGATCGCCGCGCCGACGGCGGTGAGCCAGACGAAGGTCGGGCCGCTGACGGCGGAGCGCTTGACGACGAGATTCCAGGTCGAATGCGCGAGCGCGCCGACGAGGATCAGGACGAGGACGAGCGGGCTCACCCGGCGGTG
>CAZPJC010000029.1:0-1108 GCA_964586645.1 uncultured Schumannella sp. | reverse complement strand
CCGTCACGGCGTCGCCGTCACGAAGTCGATGAGCTCCTCGACCCGGCCGAGCAGCGCGGGCTCGAGGTCGCCGTAGCCGCGCACCGTGCCGAGGATCCGCTGCCAGGCCGCGGCGATATCCGCCGGCTCGTCGTGGGGCCAGCCGAGCGCCGCGCAGACGCCGTGCTTCCACTCGATCCCGCGCGGGACGACCGGCCACGCCGTGAGCCCGAGCCGCGCGGGCTTCACGGCCTGCCAGACGTCGACGAACGGATGCCCGAGCACGAGCACGTGCTCCCCCGCGACGCGCTCGGCGAGGCGGCTCTCCTTCGAGCCGGCGACGAGGTGATCGAGCAGCACCCCCGCCCGGCGCCCGGGCTGCGGGCCGAACTCGGCGAGCACGTCGGGGAGGTTGTCGGCGCCGTCGAGCAGCTCGACGACGACCCCCTCGACGCGCAGGTCGGCGCCCCACACCTTCTCGAGCAGCTCGGCGTCGTGGCGGCCCTCGACGTAGATCCGGCTCGCCCGGGCGACCCGGGCGCGCTCCTGCGGCACCGCGCGGCTGCCCGACGCGGTGCGGGCGGCGGGGGCGGGCGCCGCGCGCGGGACGACGAGGATGACGGGCTCGCCGTCGATCAGGAACCCCGGCCCCAGCGGGAAGGCGCGCACCCGGCCGGTGCGGTCCTCGAGCTCGACGGTCTGCTTCGCGACGCCCACGACGGCCCCGACGAAGCCGGCGGCGCGCTCGACGACGAGGTCGCGCTCGGCCGGCACCTCCGGCACGACCCGCTTTCCCGCGGCGCGCCAGTCGCCGGCGAGGACATCCTCGCCGTAGCGGTCGTTCAGGCCGCGCTCCGCATCCCGACCCGGGTCACGCGGTGACCAACGTGCCCAGCCGGTCGCCCTTGAGAGCCTTCGTGATGTTGCCGGCGGGCTCCATGCCGAAGACGACCATCGGCATCCCGTTGTCCATGCAGAGGCTGAACGCGGTCGAGTCGACGACCTTGAGCCCCTGCACGAGCGCCTCCTGGTAGGAGATCTGCTCGAGCTTCTTCGCCTTCGGGTTGGTGCGCGGGTCGTCGTCGTAGACCCCGTCGACGCCGTTCTTGGCGACGAGCACCGCGTCGGC
>CAZPJC010000028.1:0-21218 GCA_964586645.1 uncultured Schumannella sp. | reverse complement strand
AGGCGATGGCGATGATCGTGCGCGGGTTCATCGAGCCGATCGCGCGCGAACTGCCGATGGAGTACGCGCTGGAACTCAACAAGCTCATCGAGATGAGCATGGAAGGCAGCGTCGGCTAGTGGCGGCTGGTACGGAAGCCGCGGAGCGGCTGGGCATCGTCGCGCACACCGACGGACCGGTGGTCCCCGTTCAGACCCGTTCGGAGCGTCCCGCCTCGACCGAGCACGACTTCTTCCCGGCCGTCGAAGGCTGGGAGGCGGAGTGGAAGCTCACCCCGGTCGCGAAGATCCGGGATCTCATCGACGGCGAGCTCGACGGCTCGCCCTACGCGATCCAGTACCCGGATGTCGCCGGCACCACCGTCGAGTGGATCGACCGCGCCGACCCCCGGATCGGCACCGCGGGGATCCCGGAGGAGCGCGCGGCCGCGAACGCCTGGAGCACCTTCGATAAGGCGCTCCTCGTGCGCATCGACGGGGAACCCGACGCGCTGACGGTGACCCGCGCCGCGCTGGGCGCCGGTGCGCGGGCCGCTCACATCGTCGTCGAGGCCGCCCCGCAGTCGAGGGGCCTCGTGGTGCTCGACAGCCGCGGTCCCGCCGCGCTGTCGGAGAACGTCGAGATCCTCGTGGGGGAGGGCGCCGATCTCACCGTCGTGAGCCTCCAGGAATGGGATGCCGACGCCCGCCACCTCGCGAGCCACTTCGCGTCGATCGCCAAGGACGCCAAGCTCACCCACATCGTCGTCTCACTCGGCGGCGCGATCGTGCGGGTCAACCCGTCGGCCCATCTCGCCGGCGAGGGCTCGGACGCCGAGCTGCTCGGCGTCTACTTCGCCGACGCCGGTCAGCACCTCGAGCAGCGCGTCTACGTGCACCACGACGCCGCGCACACCCGCAGCCGGGTGACCTACAAGGGCGCGCTCAACGGCCAGGACGCGCGCACGGTCTGGGTCGGCGACGTGCTCATCGGCCCGGGCGCCGTCGGCACCGACACCTACGAGCAGAACCGCAACCTCGTCCTGTCCGAGGGAACGCGGGCGGACAGCATCCCGAACCTCGAGATCCAGACCGGCGACATCGTCGGCGCCGGTCACGCGAGCGCCACCGGCCGCTTCGACGACGAGCACCTGTTCTACCTGCAGTCGCGCGGGATCACCGAAGCCGAGGCACGGCGCCTGGTCGTCCTCGGGTTCCTCGTGGAGATCGTGCAGCGCATCCCGAAGGCGCAACTGCAAACCCGTCTGATCGAGGCGCTCGTCGCCGAACTGGAGGAAGCTGCGTGAGCACGAAGGTCTGCGCCCTCGGCGATCTCTCCGTCTCGACGGCGAAGAAGGTCGTCGTCGACGGCACGCCGATCGCCGTCGTCATGGACTCTGCGGGCGAGGTGCACGCCCTCGGCGACACCTGCACGCACGGCGACATCTCGCTGTCCGAGGGTTTCGTCGAGGACGACACGCTCGAGTGCTGGGCGCACGGCTCGAAGTTCGAGCTGACGACCGGCAAGCCCCTCACCCTTCCGGCGTACGAGCCGGTCCCCGTCTTCGCGGTCGAGATCATCGACGGCGACATCTACATCGGAGAGAAGATCTCATGAGCACCCTCGTCATCCAGGACCTCCAGGTCTCGATCGACGCCGACGGCGTCAAGAAGCCCATCCTCAAGGGCGTCGACCTCACGATCGAGCAGGGCGCGATCCACGCGATCATGGGCCCCAACGGCTCGGGCAAGTCGACCCTCGCGTACACGATCGCCGGCCACCCGCGGTACACCGTCGACGGCGGCTCGATCACGCTCGATGGCGAGGACGTGCTGTCGATGAGCGTCGACGAGCGGGCGCGCGCGGGGCTCTTCCTCGCGATGCAGTACCCGGTCGAGATCCCGGGCGTCACGGTCGCGAACTTCCTGCGCACCGCCAAGACCGCGATCGACGGCGAAGCGCCCTCGATCCGGTCGTGGGGCCCGACGCTCAAGCAGGCGATGACCGACCTCAAGATGGACCCGTCGTTCGCGGCGCGCAACGTGAACGAGGGCTTCTCGGGCGGCGAGAAGAAGCGCCACGAGATCGTGCAGCTAGAACTCCTCAAGCCCAAGTTCGCCGTGCTCGACGAGACCGATTCCGGTCTCGACGTCGACGCGCTCAAGATCGTCTCCGAGGGCGTCAACCGGGCCCACGCGAACACGGGTCTGGGCGTGCTGCTGATCACGCACTACACGCGGATCCTGCGCTACATCAAGCCGGACTTCGTGCACGTCTTCGTCGACGGCAAGGTCGCCGAAGAGGGCGGGCCCGAACTGGCCGATCGCCTCGAGAACGAGGGCTACGACAGGTATTCGACCGGCACTGCCGTGAACGCGGAGGTGTGACGTGCCCACCGCGCTCGCCCCGGAGCTGTTCAACAGCGTCGAAGAGGGCCTCAAGGACGTCATCGACCCCGAGCTCGGCGTCAACATCGTCGACCTGGGCCTCATCTACGACCTCGCCTGGGACGACGAGAACGACGCGCTCATCATCTCGATGACGCTGACGTCGGCCGGCTGCCCGCTCACCGATGTGATCGAGGAGCAGACGGCGCAGTCGCTCGACGGCATCGTCGACAAGTTCCGCATCAACTGGGTCTGGATGCCGCCGTGGGGTCCCGAGCGGATCACCGACGACGGTCGCGACATGATGCGCGCGATCGGCTTCAGCATCTGACGCGACGCGGCAGATGTCGGGCGCCGATGGCGGCCGACCGATCGCGCCGGCGGCAGCCGGGTCGGCTTCAGCATCTGACGCGACGCGGCAGATCGGACGGGGACGTCTGTCCCCACTTGTGAGGGCACCCTGACGGGGTGACGCGCGGAATTCCGGGGCTGAGTACCCTGAGAGCGTGTCGGGGGGAGACCGGCCCGCAGCAGGGCCTCGCAAGCGCGGAAGGGTCGCGTCGGGGATCCTCTCTGCCCAGTTGCTGATCTCCGGCCCGATCCTCGTCGTGATCGTGGCGGCCGTGCTGGTCGAGCCCTCGATCTACTCGTCACCCATCATGTTCGGCGTCGTCGCCTTCTTCTTCGTGCTGACCGCCGTCGCGGCCCTCGCACCGTGGGACTCGATCAACCGCAACTGGGGCACGATCCTGCCCTTCGTGAACATCGTCGGCATCCTGCTGCTGCGCGAGTTCGCCCCGGGCACCGGCATCGGCCTGCTCGTCGTTCTGCCGATCATCTGGATCGCCCGCACCTTCGGGCGCGTGCTGACCATCGTCGGGACCGTCGGGACGATCCTCGGCATGTGGATCCTGCGCCTGGCGCGCGGCGTCCCGTTGTCGACCGCCGACTTCATCACGTTCGTCGTCGTCCCGGTGCTCGTCGCCTTCGTCGCCGGCGCGGTCTACATGGGTTCGCGACGCGGTCGCGCCCAGGCGGCGCTACTGCGTCAGCACTCGGCGATGGTGCAGACGGCGCTCGAGAAGGCGAGCCGGCAGGAGGGTCTCCTCATCGAGGTCCTCAACGCCGTCGACTTCGGCGTGCTCGCCTTCGACCGCACCGGCACGATCACCTTCGTGAACCGCCGGCAGCGCCAGTACCTCAGCGACTTCGGCACCGATCCGGATGCCAACATCCACCCCGTCGTGTACCAGGCGGACGGGGTCACCCGGTACACCGACGAGGACCGCCCCCTGACCCGGGCGCTGAGCGGGCAGGCGTTCGACAACCTCATCATCTGGGTGGGCGAGCCGGGCGAGCGACGGGCGGCGCACGCCGTCAGCTCCCGCATCCTGCACGACCGCGACGGCGACTACGACGGGGGCGTCATCGTGCTCACCGACATCACGAAGGAGCTCGAGGCCGTGCGGGCGCGCGACGACCTCATCGGATCGGTGTCGCACGAGCTCCGCTCACCGCTCACCTCGATCCTCGGCTATCTCGACCTGGCCCGCGACGACGAGAACATGGCCGACGACACTCGGCGCATGCTCGAGGTCGCCTACTCCAACTCCGAGCGGCTCCTGGTCATCGTCACCGATCTGCTCCGCGCCGCGAGCGACGCCGACAAGCAGCTCGCGATGTCGTTCACCCCGTCCGACCTCGCCCAGATCGCCCGCGACTCGGTCGAGGCCCACCAGGTGATGGCCGACGAGCGCGAAGTGGAACTCCTGATCGAGGGAGCCGAGACCGCGGTCGCGACGATCGATCCGATGCGGATGCGCCAGGTGCTCGACAACCTCATCACCAACGCGATCAAGTACAACCTCGAGTGGGGATCGGTGACCGTCCGGGTGGACGTCGAGGACGCCGGCGTCAGCGTCGCCGTGCGCGACACCGGTCAGGGGATCCCGGAAGCCGACCTCCCACGGATCTTCGACAGGTTCTACCGCACGAACGCCGCGCGGACGTCGGCGACCGTCGGGACCGGGCTCGGACTCAACATCACGCGCGAGATCATCCACCGCCACGGCGGCGAGCTGTCGGTGACGAGCGAGCTCGGCATCGGCACGACCTTCCGCCTCACCGTCCCGACCGAGCGCGAATCCTCGGCCCCCAACCTCGCCGGGAGCGTGGCCGCATGAATCTCCTCGACCCCACCACGCTCTTCATCGTCAGCGGGCTCGTGATCTGCGTCACGGGCGTGTTCTTCATCATGGAGACCCTCCTGCGCCGCAACGACCAGGTCGGCCGCATGTGGAGCGTCTTCTACGTCGGAGCGATCTTCGCGGTGTTCGGGATGCTGGTCGGCAACTCGAGCCCGTCGGCCTGGTGGGCCTACGCGATCGGCCACGGGTTCTACGTCGCGGCTCTCGGGTTCGTCTGGGCGGGCACCCGGCTCGCGAACCGGCGACGCTCGTCGCTCCTGCCCGTGCCCGTGCTGATCGGCGCGCTCGTGATCCTCGCGCGGCTCATCGCGGGACCCGACGGCGCGAGCTCGAGCGGTTCCTTCGAGATGTACCTCGGGGCGGCGATCTTCTTCGCGCTCGCGGCCTCCGAGTGCTTCCGTGCCGACCTCGGCCGGCTCACGGGCGGGCGGCTGCTCGCGACGTTGCTCGTTCTCGCGGGTCTGTACTACAGCTCGCGAGCGGTCGCCCTGTTCGTTCTCGGACCGGAGGATCCCGGCTTCCAGTCGTTCTTCGGGGCGAGCAGCTCGTCGCTCTTCGAGATCGCGGTCGCCGTCCTCGGCACCCTGACCCTGTCGGGGATCCAGGCGGACCGCTTCCGTCAGGCCGCGATCGCCCAGGCCGAGTTCGGCGCCCGCGTCGCGATCGACGGCGTGCTCGTGCGCGAGACGTTCCGGGAACTCGCCGAGACCTGGCTGATGCGCTCGATCCGCGAACGCCTGACGCTCGTGCTCCTGCTCGTCGAGGTCGCGGACCTCTCCGAGGTCAACGTCGCCTTCGGTCGTGCGGCCGGCGATGCCGCGCTCCGCACGACGGGACGGATCGCGCTGGTCCACGCCCCGACGGCGGCCCTCATCGGGCACGTGTCGCCCCGCCGGTACGCGATCCTCATGGAGCTCCCCACGAACGACTCGGTCGAGGCGATCGCCGACCGCATCGCCGACGCCGTGCTGAGCACCCCGATCGACGACCAGGACCGCTTCCGGGCCTCGGTCTTCTGCGGCATCGCCACGACGCGCACGAGCGGGGCCCGCTACGACGACCTGATCCGGGCGGCCACCGACGCGGTCCGCGCCGGCCGGGAGGAGATCCGCGCGGCGGACGACGCGCGCACCGGCGGCATCCTGACGCAGATCTGACCCGAAACTGATCAGTCCTTGAGCACGACCGACGCCACCAGCCGGAAGACTGGAAAGGCTGCGCCTCCGCCCGGAGCGCGCCCGCCCCACGAGGAAGAGCACCAGTGAGTTACGAGCACATCGACGCCGCGCGGATGACCGCGCTCGCGCGCGAGCTCGCGAACGATGTCGAGGCGTGCCTGAGATTCGTCGACGACTTCCTGCACGCGTGGGAGCAGCGCCGCTCGCGCGTGCTGCACGCCGTCGACGCCGCTGGGGCGATCGACGACACCCTCGCCGCGCTGCTCACCCTGGCGACCTCGAGCGCGATGGTCGGCGCCGACTCGCTGAGCGCTGCCGCCCGTGAGCTGCACTCCGAGGCGCGATCGCTCGGCAATGTCCCGCCGCGGGGAGCAGACCGACTCGCCCGCATCGGCGCGGCGTCGTGTGAGGAACTCCGCCAGGCGGCCGCCGGCTGGCGCGTCGCCAGCTGACGCCCCGCGTTCGCGAGGCTAGACCGCGCCGTCGACCCCGGTCATCCGGTAGCCCACGCCGCGGACGGTCTCGATCCAGCGCGGCGTCACCGAGTTCTCGCCGATCTTCTTGCGCAGGTTGCCCATGTGCACCTCGATGCCCCGCTTGTCGGCATCCGAGACGAAGTTGCTCGTGACGTAGCTCTCGTTGCGCAACAGGATCGCGAGGTCGGCCTTCGTGCGAACGCGGCGGCCGGACTGCAGGAGCGCGGCGAGCAGGTCGAACTCACTGCGCGTGAGCGGGACCTCCTGACCGTCGGCGATCGCCACGCGGGTGCCGAGGTCGACGACCAGGCCGAGGTGTTCGAGCCGTTCGCCGGGCACGCCCGGCGCGGGAGCGGCGGGAGAGCCCGACGGCCCCGCTGGACCGCCCGGCACCACGGCCGTGTAGGCCGGAGCCTCCGCCGGCCGGGGAGCCCCGGGCGCGGGAGCGGCCGGCGCGGCGGGAGCAGCCGCGCGGGGACGCCGCAGCATCGCCTCGATACGGGCGCGCAACTCGCGCGGGCGGAACGGCTTGGTGATGTAGTCGTCGGCGCCGGACTCGAGACCCTGGAGGGTGTCGATCTCCTCGCCGAGAGCCGTCAGCATGACGATGTAGGCGTCGGAGAAGGCCCGGATGCGCTTCGCGGTCTCGAACCCGTCGATGCCCGGCATGTTGACGTCGAGGGTGACGACCGTCGGCACGACCGTGCGCACCGCCTCGATGCCGTCGTAGCCGTTGGATCGCGCCGTCACCTCGAAGCCGGCCTGGTTCAAGACGGTCTCGAGCAGGTGGCGGATGTCGTCGTCATCCTCGATGACGACAGCGCGGCGTACAGGCTCCATGATCTTGAATCGTAGAGCGGAAAGGGCGGGGCGGGGCGGAACGCCGCGCGGTCAGGCGGCGTCCGACTCCGCCGAACGGCGCTTCTCGATGCGGTCGGCACCCCACCAGGCGAGCGGGAGGAGGCCCGCGGCGATGAGGGCCTTGATCGCGCCGCCGATGAGGAACGGGAACAGCCCGCCGTTGAGCGTCTGCATGAGGTCGAGGCCGAGCGCGACCGCGAGCCACGGCAGGCCGACGGCGAACACGACGAGGGTGCCGGCCGCGAAGGTCGCGAGCGCCTTGAGGATCTGACGTTCCCAGGCCCGCTCCGAGAGCCAGCCGACGAGGGCCGCCGAGACGATGAAGCCGACGATGTAGCCACCGGTCGGGCCGAGGATCACGTCGACGCCGCTGGCGTAGTCGCTGAAGACCGGCAGGCCGACGACGCCGAGCACGGCGTACAGCGCGAGCGAGATCGCCCCGCGCGCGGCCCCCAGGGTCGCCCCGACCAGGAGCACGGCCAGGGTCTGGCCGGTGATCGGAACCGGATAGAGCGGCACGGCCACCTGGGCCAGGAGCGCCGTCAGCGCCGCGCCGGCCGCGACCAGGACGACGTCGAGGGGGAGACTGCGGCCGAAGACGCGGTCGGCGAGCACGAGACGGGGAGCGGCGGGGACGACGGCGGACATGCGGTGGGATCCTCTGCTTCGGAGAGACGCGGCTTCGGAGAGACGCGACGGTCGGAATGGCGCGGGCGGCGCTCCGGTTAGACTAGCGGGCTGGTGCACTCGCACCTTTGACACAAACCTCACGAATCCGAAGGGCATCGCTGTGCTCGCCGTGCACGATCTCGAGATCCGCGTCGGCGCGCGCCTGCTCATGGAGGGCGTCACCTTCCGCGTGGAGAAGGGCGACAAGATCGGCCTCGTGGGCCGCAACGGCGCCGGCAAGACGACGCTGACGAAGACGCTGGCGGGGGAGAGCCTGCCGAGCGCGGGCAAGATCGACCGCGTCGGCGAGATCGGCTACCTGCCGCAGGATCCGCGCACCGGCGATCCGGAGGACACCGCGCGCACGCGGATCCTCGACGCCCGTGGTCTCGGCCGCATCGTGCTCGACCTCCGTACCGCGACGGACGAGATGGCGAGCCCCGACGAGAAGGTCAGCGCGGCCGCGATGGACCGCTACGGGCGGCTCGAGGACCGGTTCCTCGCGCTCGGCGGCTATGCGGCGGAGGCGGAGGCGGCCTCGATCGCCTCCAACCTCGCGCTGCCGGACCGCATCCTCGACCAGCAGCTCAAGACGCTCTCGGGCGGCCAGCGCCGGCGCATCGAGCTCGCCCGCATCCTGTTCTCCGGCGCCGAGACGATGATCCTCGACGAGCCGACCAACCACCTCGACGCCGACTCAGTCGTGTGGCTTCGCGAGTTCCTCAAGCAGTACAACGGCGGCGTGATCGTGATCAGCCACGACGTCGACCTCGTCGAGGAGACCGTCAACCGGGTCTTCTACCTCGACGCCAACCGGCAGGTCATCGACGTCTACAACATGGGCTGGAAGCACTACCTGCGCCAGCGCGAGGCCGACGAGGAGCGCCGCAAGAAGGAGCGCGTCAACGTCGAGAAGAAGGCGACGGCACTCCAGCTGCAGGCCGCCCGCTTCGGGGCGAAGGCGTCGAAGGCGGCCGCCGCGCACCAGATGGTCGCGCGGGCCGAGAAGATGCTCTCCGGGCTCGAGGAGGTGCGCGCGGTCGACCGGGTCGCGAAGCTGCGCTTCCCCGACCCCGTCGCCTGCGGCAGGACGCCGCTCACCGCGAGCAACCTCTCCAAGAGCTACGGCTCGCTCGAGATCTTCACGGCCGTCGACCTCGCGATCGACCGCGGCTCGAAGGTCGTGGTGCTCGGGCTCAACGGCGCCGGCAAGACGACGCTGCTGCGGATGCTCGCGGGCGTCGACACCCCCGACACGGGGCAGGTCGAGCCCGGCCACGGCCTGCGCATCGGGTACTACGCGCAGGAGCACGAGACGATCGACGTCAAGCGCTCGGTGCTTGAGAACATGCTCAGCTCCGCCCCGCAGCTGAACGCGACCGAGGCGCGCAAGGTGCTCGGGTCGTTCCTGTTCACCGGCGACGACGCCGACAAGCCGGCCGGCGTGCTGTCGGGCGGCGAGAAGACGCGACTCGCCCTGGCGATGATCGTCGTCTCGGGGGCCAACGTGCTGCTGCTCGACGAGCCGACGAACAACCTCGACCCGGCGAGCCGCGAGGAGATCCTGGGCGCCCTCGCGGGCTACTCGGGGGCCGTCGTGCTCGTCTCGCACGACGAGGGCGCCGTCGAGGCGCTCAATCCCGAGCGGGTGCTCATCCTGCCGGACGGCGTCGAGGACCACTGGAACCCCGGGTACGCCGACCTCATCGCGCTGGCCTGACCCCTGCCCCGACCGTTACGCGTCGAGGCTCTGCCGGTCCAGCAGCTCGTCCTCGATCTCGGCGTCGCGCTCCTTGCGCACGATGATGATCTCGCCGGCGGCGATCTTCCGCTCCCGCCGCACGGCCCAGATCAGGCCGACGAACGCGAGGATGCCGAACGCGATCCACTGCAGCGCGTACGACAGGTGCGGTCCCTCGTCCTCGACCGGGCGGATCGCCGCGAGCGGCGTCTCGGCGACGGCGGGATCCTCGGAGACCAGGAGCCCGTACATCCCGGTGTAGGTCGGCGCGTCGAGCAGCGCCGCGACATCCGGCAGTCGCACGGTCGCCAGCTGCCCGTCGGGGGCCCCGCGCCCGGGGATCTCCGGCTCGCCCGGCTTGAGCCGCACGACGACCGACACCTCGCCCTCCGGGGCGGCCGGCACCGAGTCCGGCGCCTCGGGGGTGGATCCCGCCGGCACCCAGCCCCGGTCGACGACGAACACCGTGCCGTCGGCGAGCAGCAGGGGCACGAGCACCTCGAAGCCCGCCTCGGAGTCGCGCGGCCGGTTGCGCACGAGCAGCTGGTGCTCGACCAGGTACTCGCCGGTGAGGGCGACCGGATGCCACTCCGCGGCGTCCTCGAGCGCGTCGAGCTCCGGCACGAGGTCGTCGAGGGCCACCGGCGCGGCGTCGTAGTTGGCCTCGATCTTGTCGATCTCGGCGACCGCGTCGGCGCGGCGCGACCACTGCCACCAGGACAGGAAGCCGCAGGCGATCGCGAAGACGATCACGAGCGCGAGGTAGCCGCCCCAGCGGCGCAGCCAGGTCACGACGCCTGCGCGTCCGGGACGGTCTCGACGGGGGAGTCGAGCGCCGACACCAGCACGGGGAAGCCTCGGGTGCCGAGGTAGTCGGCGAGGGTGGCGCGGTGGGCGTCGCAGGCGAGCCACACCTTGACCCGATCGGCCGGATGGATGCGGGGGTTGCGCCAGTTGACCCGCCACGCCGCCGTGGAGGAGCAGCCCGCCGCGGAGCACTGGACGGCGGCGTCGGCTCCGATCACACCCGGTCCCGGGGCTCGATCGCGCCCGGGCGCTCGACCGTGCGCCGGCCCCGCGTCGAGACGGCGTTCGCGAACACGACGGCGACGTAGGGGAGGAAGACGGCGCCGAGGGCGGGGATCAGCAGCCACCAGCCCGGCACGAAGAGGCAGGCGATGACGCACACCATGCGGATGCCCATCGTGATCGCATAGCGCCGCATCCGGGCGGACTGCTCCTCCTCCGGCGACGGCGGGAGCTCGGTCAGGGCGGCGGGGGGTGGCGTGCGCATGGTCTCGTCCTCAGGGTACGCGCGCTCGGCTGGCTAGGCTTGCCGGATGACCTCTCGTACCGTCCTCGTCACCGGCGGGAACCGTGGCATCGGCCACGCGATCGCCGCCGAATTCGTCGCCCAGGGCCACCGGGTCGCGGTGACCGCGCGCAGCGGGGAGGGGCCCGAGGGCTCGCTGACCGTCCGCGCCGACGTCACCGACACCGCCGCCGTCGACGCCGCGTTCACCGAGATCGAGGAGAAGCTCGGTCCGGTCGAGGTCGTCGTCGCGAACGCGGGGATCACGCGCGACAAGCTGCTCATGATGATGACCGAGGAGGATTTCGACACCGTCGTCGACACCAACCTCGGCGGATCGTTCCGCGTCGTCAAGCGCGCCACCAAGGGCATGATGAAGGCGAGATTCGGCCGGATCGTGCTCATCTCGAGCGTCGTCGGCCTGTTCGGCGGCCCGGGCCAGGTCAACTACTCCTCGTCGAAGGCGGGTCTCGTCGGCATGGCCCGCTCGATCACCCGGGAGCTCGGCAGCCGCGGGATCACCGCCAACGTCGTCGCCCCCGGCTTCATCGAGACCGACATGACCGCGGAACTCTCCGACGACACCCAGGCCGCGTACAAGAAGTCGATCCCGGCCGGGCGCTTCGCGACGCCGGCGGAGGTGGCGAAGGTCGTCGCCTGGATCGCGGGCGACGACGCCGCCTACATCTCCGGCGCCGTGATCCCGGTCGACGGCGGCCTCGGCATGGGGCACTAGCGCCGGCGGAGACGACTAGGGCCGACCGAGCCCCAGCACCGCGAGGAGCGTGCTCAGGTCCCGGTCGTCGAGCAGCACGTGCGCGAGGTCGCGCACCGGGGCCTTCGCGTCGAACCCGACGGCGAGACCGCAGATCGCCATCATCGGCAGATCGTTGGCGCCGTCGCCGACCGCGACCGTCTGACCCAACGGGATGCCGGCCGCGGAGGCCCACTCGCGCAACGCCTGGGCCTTCGCCCCCGCGTCGATGACCGGCGGGATGACGTCGCCCGTGAGTCTTCCGTCGGCGACGGCGAGCCGGTTCGCCCGCCAATGGTCGAGCCCGAGTTCGCGCGCGAGCGGGTCGATGATCTCGTGGAACCCGCCGGAGACGACCGCGACCTTCCCGCCCGCGGCCTGGACGCCGGCGATGAGCTCCGGCACCCCGGGCGTCACGGTGACCCGCGACCGCACGGTCTCGATGACCGACTCGGGGAGCCCGGCCAGGGTCGCGACGCGCTCCCGCAGGCTCTGTTCGAAGTCCAGCTCGCCGTTCATCGCCCGGAAGGTGATCTCGGCGACCTGCTCGCCGGAACCGGCTTCGTCGGCCAGGAGCTCGATGACCTCGTTCTCGATCAGGGTCGAGTCGACGTCGAGGACGACCAGGAAGCGGGCCATGCGGCGCGGAGGGCCCTTCTGGGACGGGAGCTACGGGGAGACGACGACGCCCTTGCCTACGACCGTGATGCCCGAGTCGGTGACCGTGAAGCCACGGCGCCGGTCCGCGTCGTGGTCGACACCGACGGTGGCCCCGGACTCGATGACGACGTCCTTGTCGAGGATAGCGCGCTGCACGGTGGCCCGATCTTCGATGTGGACGCGCTCGAACACGACCGAGTCGACGACCTTCGCGCCCGACCCCACGGTCACCCACGGACCGAGCACGCTGCGCTCGAGATGCCCTCCGGAGACGACGCAGCCGAGCGACACGATCGAGTCGATCGCGGTGCCGACGGCGTTCTGCCCGTCGCGCACGAACTTCGCCGGCGGTGAGTTCAGCTGCTGGCTGAAGATCGGCCAGTCGCGGTTGTAGAGGTTGAAGACCGGCAGCGCCGAGATGAGGTCCTGGTGCGCGTCGAAGAACGACTCGATCGTGCCCACGTCGCGCCAGTAGTAGCGGTCCCGATCGGTCGAGCCGGGCACCTGGTTGCGCTGGAGGTCGTAGACGGCCGCCTGGCCGCGGGCGACGAAGTCGGGCACGATGTCGCCGCCCATGTCGTGATTCGAGTCGGGCCGCTCGCCGTCGCGCTGCACCGCGTCGATCAGCACGTCGGCGTCGAACACGTAGTTGCCCATCGAGGCGAGGATCTCGCCGGGGGAGTCCGCCAGGCCGACGGCATCCTTCGGCTTCTCCTTGAACGCGGCGATGCGGTGCGGGTCGCTCGGATCGAGCTCGATCACGCCGAACTGGTCGGCGAGCGCGATCGGCTGCCGGATCGCGGCGACCGTGACCCCCTGACCGGACTCGATGTGGGCATCCACCATCTGGTCGAAGTCCATGCGGTAGACGTGGTCGGCGCCGACGACCACGACGATGTCGGGCTTCTCGTCGCGCAACAGGTTGAGGCTCTGCAGGATCGCGTCAGCCGACCCGGAGAACCAGCGCTTTCCGAGGCGCTGCTGGGCCGGCACGGAGGCGATGTAGGAGCCGAGCAGCCCGGAGAGCCGCCAGGTCTGCGAGACGTGGCGGTCGAGCGAGTGCGACTTGTACTGGGTCAGCACGACGACCTGGCGCAGGCCCGAGTTGACGAGGTTCGAGAGGGCGAAGTCGATCAGCCGGTAGCCGCCGCCGAACGGCACGGCGGGCTTGGCCCGGTCGGCGGTCAGGGGCATCAGCCGCTTGCCCTCGCCACCCGCGAGAACGATCCCGAACACCTTCTTCGCCGCCATGGGTCAACAGTAAGGCCGCGCGCGGGACCGTGTTGTAGCGTTCACAGAATGCGAGTCGACGTGGTGACCCGGGAGTACCCGCCAGAGGTCTACGGGGGCGCCGGCGTGCACGTGGCCGAACTCGTCGCCGCCCTCCGCGCACCGACGGACGGAGCGGCGACCGACGTCGTGGTGAGGTGCTTCGGCATGCCGCGGGACGAGCCCGACGTGCACGCCTACCTCGTGCCGCCGCAGCTGACGACCGCGAACCCGGCCCTCGCGACCCTCGGAGTCGACCTTCAGATCGCGCAGGACGTCGAGGGCGCCGACCTCGTGCACTCGCACACCTGGTACGCAAACGGGGCGGGTCGTCTCGCCCAGCTGCTGCACGGCATCCCGCATGTCGTGACCGCGCACAGTCTCGAGCCGCTGCGGCCGTGGAAAACCGAGCAGCTCGGAGGCGGTTACCGGATCTCGAGCGAGATCGAACGAACCGCGTTCGAGGCGGCGGACGCCGTCATCGCGGTCAGCCACGGGATGCGCGCCGACATCCTGCGCAGCTACCCGGCGATCGATCCGGCGCGCGTGCGGGTCGTGCACAACGGCATCGATCTCGAGCGCTGGTTCCCGGTCGACGAGCCCGAGGTCGTCGCGGGATTCGGGGTCGACCCGACCCGGCCGAGCGTCATCTTCGTCGGCCGGATCACGCGCCAGAAGGGCCTGCCGTACCTGCTCGCCGCCGCGCGCCGTCTCCCGCCCGAGGTGCAGCTGATCCTCTGCGCGGGCGCGCCCGACACCCCCGAGATCCTCGCCGAGGTGCAGGCCGGTGTGGCCGCGCTGCAGGCCGAGCGCTCCGGGGTCATCTGGATCGACAGGCTGCTCTCGCAGCCCGAACTCGCGGCCCTGCTGTCGGCCTCGACGACGTTCGTCTGCCCGTCGGTGTACGAGCCGCTCGGGATCGTCAACCTCGAGGCGATGGCCTGCGGTCTCCCCGTCGTCGGCACGGCGACCGGGGGCATCCCCGAGGTCGTCGCCGACGGCATCACCGGGCGCCTCGTGCCGATCCGTCAGGTCGACGACGGCACCGGCACCCCGGTCGACCCCGAGCAGTTCGTCGCCGATCTCGCGGCCGCGCTCACCGCCGTCGTCGCCGACCCGGCCACCGCCCGCCTGATGGGCATCGCCGGCCGGCAGCGGGCCGAGGCCGAATTCAGCTGGGGATCGATCGCCGAGCGCACCCGCGCGATCTACGCGGAGCTCGTCGGCGCGAAGGAGAGCCGCCCGGCGAAGTAGGCTGGGGGAACCATGTCCCCGGTGCTCGACTTCTCGAAGGTGTCCGTCACTCGAGGGGGCACCCGCATCCTCGACCAGGTGAACTGGGCGGTGGAGTCCGACCAGCGCTGGGTCATCCTCGGTCCGAACGGGGCGGGCAAGACGACGCTCCTGCAGGTCGCGGCCGCGGCCCTGCACCCGACGAGCGGGGTTGCGACGCTGCTCGACGAGCGTCTCGGCAAGACCGACACCTCCGAACTCAAGCCGCGGATCGGGCTGGCCTCGTCGGCGATGGCGAAGCGCATCCCGGGCGACGAGGCGGTGCTGGATGTCGTGCTCACCGCCGCCTACGCCGTCACGGGGCGCTGGAACGAGGTCTACGAGGACGTCGACGTCAGCCGCGCCCGGCGCGTGCTCGGCGAATGGAAGCTCTCGTCGTTCGAGCAGCGTCGCTTCGGCACGCTGAGCGACGGGGAGCAGAAGCGCGTCCAGATCGCCCGGGCGGTGATGACCGACCCCGAACTGCTGCTGCTCGACGAGCCCGCGGCGAGCCTCGACCTGGGCGCCCGCGAGGAGTTGCTCCAGCTGCTCGGCGGCTATGCGAGCAACCCCGACTCGCCCGCGATGGTCATGGTCACCCACCACGTCGAGGAGATCCCGCCGGGCTTCACGCACGTGCTGCTGCTGGCCGGCGGGGGAGTGACGGCGGCGGGACCGATCGGCGAGGTGCTCACCGCCGAGAACCTGACGACGACGTTCGGCCTGCCGATCGAGTTGACGAGTGCGAACGGCCGTTTCGCGGCTCGCGCCGCCTGACGCTGTCTGATAAAGTCGATCCTTGGCCGTTCGGCCGCATTCTTCCTTCTTCTTCTCTTGAGGTAGCGCCATGAAGTCCGAGATCCACCCCGAGTACGCGCCGGTCGTCTTCCGCGACCTCGCGAGCGGTGCCACCTTCCTCACCCGGTCGACGGTGTCGAGCGACAAGACGATCGACCTCGACGGGGAGACCTACCCGGTCATCGACGTCGAGATCTCGTCCGAGTCGCACCCGTTCTACACGGGCAAGCAGCGCATCATGGACAGCGCCGGCCGCGTCGAGAAGTTCAACCAGCGATTCAAGGGCTTCGGCGAGAAGAAGTAGCCGACCCCGAGTCCGTCCGAAGCCCCGCGCCGATCCGGTGCGGGGCTTCGTCGTTCCCGCGGATCAGAACAGAGCCGGTCGCCGCGACGCCCAGAGCGGCAGCAGCACGTCGATCGTGAGCGGCGCGAGCTCCACCGCCTCGGTGTCGGACGGCGACTCGAGCCAGTGGATCGCATCGATCTCGGCCGCCGGGCGCAACTCGGCGTCGGTGACGAGGGCGAAGACCTCCGCCCGCACCGTGCGGCCCGGTTCGTTGAGCGCGGGCGCCTCGTACGAGCCGAGGAACTCGGTGGCGTCGACATCCACCTCGAGTCCCAGTTCCTCGCGCAACTCGCGGATGAGGGCCGCGAGGGCGCTCTCGCCGCGCTCGATCTTGCCGCCGGGCTGCATGAAGCCGGTCGTGCCGCGCTTGCGCACGACGACGGCCCGCCCCGCGCTGTCGGTCACGATCGCCGCGGCCACGTGGATGCGACGCGGCGACACGGGCGGCGCGTCCGGTCTCGCCGGACCGGGGTGGGCGGGCTCCTCCGACACCGGGGCCGGGTCGAACCCGGCGGGATCGGCATCCGCGACCGGTGGTTCGATCTCGAGTTGCATCGGGACGCTGCCGGTGAAATCGAGCATCGGCACGGTGTCGCTCGGCCGGAGTGCGGGAGCCGGGATCGGCTGGGTGTCCTCGATGATTCGGATGTCGTCGAGCGGCTCCACCGGCCACTCGTCGTCGAGGCGGCGCTGACGGTCGTGCAGCTGGGCGGGTGAGCCGTCGAGGAGCTCCCGGTCGAGCATCGCGCGCACGATGCGCCCGGCGGCGAGCGATCCCGGGGCCACCTCATAGCGCTCCGCCATCGCGTTCAGCGTGCGGCGGCCGTCGAAGCCCGGGTCGAGGATCTCGTCGAGCAGGAGCGGGTCGAGCACGGGGGCGAACACGTCCCAGGGCGCGATCTGCCGGCGCCGGCACTCGCGGTCGAGCACCGTGAGCCCCGCGGCGGCATCGAACGTCGCGATCGGGATGCCGACCGCGACCAGGGTGCGGAGGGTCTGGGCGACCTCGCCGACGACCGCCTCGGCCCGGTCGGACCCCCAGTCCCAGCGCGCCTCCTCGCCGCCGTCGGGCGCGAGAATCGCGACCCGCGCCGCGACGATGCGCGCGGTGTCCAGATCGGTGCCCGACGTCGCGAACTCCACGACGCCCAGGCGGCCTTGCCACGTCCCCATCGGTTCAGATTACGACGACTCCCGGGAACCCGAGGACATCAGCGCGTCGCGTCGCCGATGTGCAGCCAGTAGAACGACTGGGTGCCGAGGGTCAGCGTGAGCCGGCCCGCGTCGTCGACGGCCGGGAAGTCGCCGCCGCCGAACAGGTCCCGCAGCGGTGCGCCGTACCAGCCGTCGAAGTCGATCGTGACCGAGACCGGGTTGTGCGCGAACGAGAACACGCACAGCACCTGCTCGGGCCGGTCGCCGTGGGCCGTGCCGGATCCCTCGTAGTCCCGGACGAAGGCGAGGACCGACTCGTGGTCGGTCGTGAGCATCCGCAGCGACCCGAGGCCGAAGACCGGATGCGCCTTGCGCACGTGGATGACGTTGCGCACCCAGTGCAGGAGCGACCGGGACTGCGCGAGCTGCGACTCGACGTTGACGAGCGCGTAGTTGTAGACGAGCGACTGCACGACCGGGAGGTACAGCTTCCCCGGATCGGCGGTGGAGAAGCCCGCGTTGCGGTCGGGCGTCCACTGCATCGGCGTGCGGGAGGCGTCGCGGTCCGGCAGCCAGATGTTGTCGCCCATCCCGATCTCGTCGCCGTAGTAGAGGAACGGCGACCCCGGCAGCGAGAACAGCAGCGCGTGCGCGAGCTCGAGTTCCTGGCGGGCGTTGTCGAGCAGCGGCGCGAGGCGACGCCGGATGCCCACGTTGACGCGCATCCGAGGGTCGTACGCGTACCAGCCGTACATCGCCTGGCGGTACTCCTCCGACACCATCTCGAGGGTGAGCTCGTCGTGATTGCGCAGGAAGACGGCCCAGCCGGCGCCCTCGGGCGTCTCGGTGGTGTCGGCCAGCACGCGCTCGAGCTCGGCCGCCGACTGCGACCGCAGCGAGTAGAAGATGCGCGGCATGACCGGGAAGTCGAACGCCATGTGGCACTCCGGGGCGTCGTTGGTGCCCATGAACTCGACGACCTCCTTGGGCCACTGGTTGGCCTCGGCGATCATCACCCGCCCGGGATACTCGGCGTCCATCATCCGTCGCACGGCCCGGATGAACTCGTGCGTCGGGGGCTCGCCCTCGCCGGTGCCGCCGTCGGACTCGTACAGGTAGGGGATGGCGTCGAGCCGGAAGCCGTCGACCCCGAGATCCATCCAGAACCTGATGATCGCGAAGACCGCGTCGTGAACGGCCGGGTTCTCGAAGTTGAGGTCGGGCTGGTGCGAGAAGAACCGGTGGAAGTAGAACTGGCGGCGCACCGGATCGAAAGCCCAGTTGCTGTCCTCGTAGTCGGTGAAGATGATGCGGATGTCGGGGTACTTGTCGTCGGTGTCGCTCCACACGTAGAAGTCGCCGTACGGCCCTTCGGGGTCGGAACGCGACTGCTGGAACCACTCGTGAGCATCCGACGTGTGGTTGAGCGGCAGGTCGATGACGATCCGCATGTTGCGCTCGTGCGCCTTGGTCACGAGCTCGCGGAACTCCTCCAGGGTGCCGAACTCGGGGAGGATCGTCGTGTAATCGGCGACGTCGTACCCGCCGTCGCGCAGCGGAGAGCTGAAGATCGGCGGGATCCAGAGCGCGTCGACGCCGAGCCACTGCAGGTAGTCGAGCTTCGAGATCAGTCCACCGAGATCGCCCGACCCGTCACCGTTGGAATCGACGAACGAGCGCACCACCACCTCGTAGAACACCGAACGGCGATACCACTGCGGGTCCAGAGCCAGGCCGGGCAACGTGATCGGGGCGGTGAAGGTCACCGATCGAGTCTAAGTAGCTCCGTAGACTCGACGAGCCATGGGAATCGTCGCCACCGACCTGCAACTGTTCGGCAGCCGCACGCGCTACTGGGAGTACGGCACCCCGCAGACCGGGCCGACGATCGTCGTCGTGCACGGCTACCGCGGCGACCACCACGGGCTCGAACCTGTCGTGAACCTCCTCGAGGACTTCCACGTCATCTCGCCCGACCTGCCGGGCTTCGGCGAGTCGACGCCGATGACCGAGCAGCCGCACTCGATCGCGGGGTACGGGCTCTGGCTGCGGGCGTTCCTCGACGAGCTGGGGCTGACGGCCGGTCCCGAACCCGAGTACGTCCTGCTCGGTCACTCGTTCGGGTCGATCGTCGTGTCGCACGCCGTGGCCGGCGGGCTGCCCGCGAAGGCCGTCATCCTGATCAACCCGATCGCCGACGACCCCTCGAAGGTCGCCGGGATCGGCGCGACGAAGTTCTTCTACGCCGTGGGCCGGCGCCTCCCGGAGCGGGCCGCGCGCGCCTGGCTGAGCAACTGGCTCGTCGTCCGCGGGATGAGCGTCACCCTCGCGAAGACCCGGGACCGGGCGCTGCGGCGCTTCATCCACGGTCAGCACCACGCCTACTTCTCAGCGTTCGGATCGCGAGCGAGCGTCGTCGAGGGGTTCGACGCCTCGCTCTCGACGACCGTCGCGGCCGTCGCGGAGCGGATCGAGCAGCCGGTGCTGCTGATCGCGGGCGAGCGCGACGAGGTGGCACCGCTCGCCGGGCAGTTCGCCCTGCTCGACGCCTTCCCGGATGCCCGGCTCGACGTCATCCCGGGTGTCGGTCACCTCATCCACTACGAGACGCCGGAGGCGGCCGCCCACGCCGTGCGGGCCTTCGTGACGAAGCTCCGGCCCTCGGGGACGCCGTGATCCTCTTCGATTGCCGCTACGTCGTGCGCTCCGGCCACCACGACGGCATCAGCCGCTACTCGGCGCGTCTGGTCGAGGCGCTCTCCCGGCGCATGCCCGTCGAGATGCTGATCAGCGACGAGGCCCAGCTCGCCCTGCTGCCCGACCTGCCGTGGCACCTGATCTCGAGTGAGACGAGCCTGCGCGAGCCGTGGGTCGCGCGGCAGATCAATCCGTTGAAGCCGGATGCCGTCTTCAGCCCGCTGCAGACGATGGGCTCCGCCGGGCGCCGGTACGGTCTCGTGCTCACGCTGCACGACCTGATCTACCACCGCCACCGGACGCCGCCGAAGAACCTGCCCTGGTACATCCGGGTGGGCTGGTGGCTCTATCACCTGACCTACGTGCCGCAGCGACGGGCGCTGAACACGCCCGACGAGGTCGTGACCGTCTCGGAGACGACGAAGGCGCTCATCGCCGAGCACCGGCTGACGCTCCGGCCGGTCACGGTCGTGCGCAACGCGGCCGATCCGGTGGGCGCGCACCCGCGGTCCCGGAAGCCGGGGACGTCCCGCGACCTGGTCTACATGGGCTCGTTCATGCCCTACAAGAACGTCGCCACCCTCGTCAGCGCGATGAACCACCTTCCGGGGTACCGCCTGCACCTCCTGAGCCGGGTCCCCGCGGCGGAGCGCACCCGCCTCGAGGCGCTCGCCCCGACGGGGAGCCTAAAGTTCCACGACGGCGTGACGGATGCCGACTACGCCCGCCTGCTCGAGGGCGCCCACGCGCTCGTGCACGCGTCCCTCGACGAGGGCTTCGGCATCCCGCTCGTCGAGGCGATGAGCGTCGGCACGCCGATCGTCGTGAGCGACATCCCGATCTTCCGCGAGATCGGCGGATCCGCGGGCATCTACGCCGACCCGCACGACCCGTCGGCGTTCGCCGCCGCGGTGACGCTGCTCGACGTGCCCGCCGAGTGGACCCGGCGCTCGGCGGCCGCGCGAGCCCAGGCGGCGCTCTTCGACTGGGACGCGTCCGCCGACGTGCTCGCCGAGGTGCTGCGCCGCGTGGCGTTGAAGGCCCGCCCGGAGGACGCCGCGAGCTGACGCGCTACGCCTCGCGCGCCTCGACGGCGTTCTGGACGCCGAGATCCCCGGCCCGGGGATCGATCGCCGCGAGCTCGATGGGGTCGTCGAACGCGACGAGTCGCAGGTCGGTGCCGTCGACGTGGAAACTGTGCACCGAGCCGTTCGTGATCGGGCCGAAGCCGCCGTCGGGCTCGGCCTCGAGCAGCGCCGCACGGATCGCGCCGCCGTGGCTGACGACGACGAGCGACTCGCCGGGATGCTCGGCCGCGAGGGCCTGCAGCTCGGGCACGACCCGGGCGGCGACCTCGTCGCGCGTCTCGCGGCCCGGCACCTCGACGTCGCGGGAGAACCGCACGTCGACCTCGTGGAAGCTGAGCCCCTCGGCATCCCCGTAGTTGCGCTCGACGA
>CAZPJC010000027.1:17462-21281 GCA_964586645.1 uncultured Schumannella sp. | reverse complement strand
ACGACGATCGAGTCGTCGACGACGCGGCCGATCGCGATCGTGATCGCGCCGAGGGTCAGCACGTTGAGCGAGTAGCCGGTGGCCCACATCCCGATGAAGGTGACGAGCACCGACGCCGGGATCGAGATCGCGGTGACGAGCGTCGACCGGATCGAGAACAGGAAGATCAGGATGACGATGACCGCGAAGATCAGGCCGAGCACGCCCTCGGTGGCGAGGCTCTCGATCGACTGCTGGATGAACGGCGCCTGGTCGAAGACCGTCGTGAACTCGGTGTTCGAGCCGAGCGACTCGGCGAGCGCGGGCAACGCGGTCTGGATCTGCCGGGCCACCTCGACGGTGTTCGCGGCGGCGGTCTTCGTGATCGAGATCGTCAGCGACGGCTCCCCGTTGACGCGGGAGATGGCGGTGACCGGGTTCGACACGATCTCGACGGCGGCGACGTCGCCGATCGTGAGGGCGGAGTCGCCGCCGAGCAGCGGCAGCGCGGCGATCTCGTCGGCCGACTCGAGCGGGCTGCCCGCCTGGACCGTGAGCTCCTGGTCGCCTTCGTCGATGACGCCGGTCGCGAGCAGCACGCCGTTGGCGTCGAGGGCGTCGCGGATCGACTGGTTGCTCAGCCCGTTCGCGAACAGCTTCGTCGTGTCGGGGGTGATCGTGACCCGCTGGCCGCTCGCGCCGGACAGCGACGCCTCGGCGACGCCGGGCAGGTTCGCGAGGTCGATGATCGTCTCGTCGCGCAGGCGGGCGGAGAGCTCGTCGGCCTCGAGATCGCTCGTGACGGCGAGCACGACGACCGGCAGGTCGCTCAGCGAGAAGGCGACGACCTGGGTGTCGACGGCGGCCGGGAGGGTGTCCTGGATGCGGTTGATCGCGAGCTGGATCTTCTGCTCGGCGCGGGCGAGGTCGGTGCCGTAGGCGAAGGACGCCGAGATCGTCGAGACGCCCGCCCCCGACGTGGCCGAGGTGGACTCGAGTCCGTCGATGCCCTGGATCGCCGACTCGATCGGCGTCGACACGTCGTTCTCGACGACGTCGGGGCTCGCGCCGCGATAGGTGCTGATGACCGTGAGGTTCGGCAGCGAGATCGACGGGAAGAGCTCCTGCTTGAGCGAGGTGAGGGCGATGCCGCCGAACACGCCGATGACGATCGTGAGCAGGGCGATGAGCGCGCGGTTGCGCAGGCTGAACACCGACAACAGGTGCACGGACGGTCTCCTCAGGGCTGTGAAGGGAGGCACGCCGGAGTGCCCTCGCGTCAGTATCCCAACCGCGCCCGACCGTCCCCTACTCCCGGGGGATGAACGGAGCTGGCAGAACCCTGGGAGCGCGTCCCCCGCCCCGGGGGACGCGCAGCCGGGTCAGGCGATCTGCGCGTAGTCGCGGTCGGTCACCTGGATCGGCGACCGGGTCACCGATCGCCAGGCGTTCGCGAGGGCGTCGACCCCGCGGTCGAGCACGTCGGGCGGATAGGTGAACGGGATGCGGATGAACCGCTCGAACAGCCCCTCCACCCCGAACCGCGAGCCGGCCGCGATCACGAGCCCCTCGCTGCGCGCGGCGAGGGCCAGCTGGGAGGAGATCGGCAGGCCGAGGTTGACCCAGGTGGTGATGCCGCCGGCGACGTGCGGCACGTGCCATTCCGGCATCCGCTCGGCGAGCAGCCGCACGAGGTGGTCGCGGCTCGCCCGCAGGTAGTCGCGACGGTCGGCGAGGATGCGGTCGAAGTCGCGCAGCAGCTCGGTGAGGATCAGCTGCTCGAGCAGCGGGGTGCCGAGATCGATCGTCGAGCGCTGCCGGGCGACGCGCTGGATGAGTTCGCGATCGGCGCGGATCCAGCCGATGCGCAGGCCGCCCCAGACGGACTTGCCGAACGACCCGAGCATGACCGAGCGACCGAGCGAGGTGAAGGGTGCGGGCCGGTCCTGGCCGTCGAGCTCGAGCCCGCCGATCGTCTCGTCGATCACGAGCGTGGTGCCCTGGTCGGCGGCGAGGCGGATGACGCGCTCCCGCTGGTGGGCGGGCATCGAGGCGCCCGTCGGGTTGTGGTTGTCGGGCATGAGGTAGGCGAGCACCGGCGAGGTGCGCTGGAACGCCTGCTCGAGCGCCGACTCGTCCCAGCCGTCCTCGGCGGTGACCGGCACCGTGACCAGGCGGGCGCCGGCATCCCGGATCGCCTCGACCGCGTGCGGGTAGCTGGGCGATTCGATGATCGCCCGGTCGCCGCGGGAGAGCAGCGTGCGGGTGAGCAGGGTGATGGCGTGCTGGGCGCCGATCGTGATGAGGATCTCGTCGGGGTCGGTCGGCAGGCCGCGCGCCGCGTAGTGGTCGGCGACCGCCTGGCGGGCGATGCGGGCGCCGTACGGGTCGAATCCCGACTCGGCGAGGAAGCTCGGCAGCACCGCGACGGCCCGTTGCGCCGCGTCGGCGACGGCCGGATGCGCCGGCAGCATCGCCTTGCTGAAGTCGAGCGCGTCGGTGGCGAGCACGTCGTAGCTGCCGCCCTCGCGGCGGGGCAGACGCGCGACGCTGCCCGATCCGCGGATGCTGTCGAGGTGCCCGCTCTCACGGAGGTCGGCGTAGGCGGCCGAGACCGTCGTGCGACTGAGCCCGAGCTGGGCGGCGAGTTCGCGCTCCGCGGGGAGGCGCGTGCCGAGGGCGACGCGGCCGTCGAGGATCAGCAGTCGGATGCGGTCGGCGAGCGCCGCGTACGCGGGGCCCTGCGCGAGGTCGCGCCAGCCGGCGATCAGCAGGGCGAGGGCACGGGCCGAGAGGGATGCCATCCGGCCACGCTAGCAGAATTGGCACCTTGCTCGGGGTCCAATTCGGGAGTTCGATAGGCCACATGCTCGCACCGGCCCCTTCATCCGCTCTCCTCTGGACCCGTCGCGGGGTCCAGTTGGTCGTGGGTCTCGCCTTCTACGGCTTCGGCATCGGGCTCATGGTGCGCGCCGGCATCGGTGTCGCGCCCTGGGACGTGCTCGCGCAGGGCATCACCGCTCAGACCGGCCTGCCGTTCGGCGTCGTCGTCAACATCGTCGGCGCGCTCGTGCTGCTGCTCTGGATCCCGATCCGGCAGAAGCCCGGGATCGGAACCGTCGCCAACGTCCTGCTGATCGGGCCGTTCGCGCAGCTCCTGCTCGCGGTCGTCCCGCAGCAGCACGAGCCGATCCTGCAGGGACTCGTGTTCGCAGCCGGCCTGCTGCTCGTCGGGGTCGCGACCGGGCTCTACGTGGGCGCGCGCCTGGGCCCGGGGCCGCGCGACGGGCTGATGACCGGACTGCACGCCCGCACCGGCTGGCCGATCTGGATCGTGCGCACCGGGATCGAGGTCGCCGTGCTGATCGTCGGGTTCGTGCTCGGCGGCCAGGTCGGGATCGGCACGCTCGCCTTCGCCCTGCTCATCGGCCCCATCGTCAACGTCACGCTGCCGCTGCTGCGGGTTCCGGGCGGAGCGCCGGCCGTCACGACGCTCTCCGACTCGACGCTCGAGTACTGCTCCGACCACGGACTCGCGCTGCCCGACCGCCTCGAGCGGGAGCTCAGCGAGCGGTGGTCGCCGCTCGCCGGCTCCCGCTAGGCGCTACAGGTTCGCCTCCGCGAACGCGTGCATCGCGTCGCGCACGAACGTCGCGCCCGCCTCCCCTCCGTAGTTCTTCGCGAACCGCGGGTCGGCGACGTACATGTCGCCCAGCCCCGTGAAGTACTCCTTCGCGAGGCCTTTCGGGCCCCGGGGCACCCCCGGGATGCCCGCGAGGTACTCGAACTGCCGCCGGGCGAGGGCCTGCGCCTCGTCGCCCGCCGGATCGAGGCCGCGCA
>CAZPJC010000027.1:15696-17362 GCA_964586645.1 uncultured Schumannella sp. | reverse complement strand
GGGATGTCCCAGCAGAAGTGGCTCGTCGACGGGCCGAAGACGATCGAGATCGACGGCATCCGCCGGCTCAAGGTGGGACTCGTGGCGGGCCACGTGGATGTCATCGCGCACGACGAACCGGTCGTGCGGGTCGAAGTGCACAGCGTGAGCGGCAAGGACCTGCGCATCACCGCCGAGGGCGATCGGCTCGAGATCGACCACGCGCAGCTCTCCTGGGAGAACTGGCTCGACGTCTTCCGCAACTTCGCGCCCGGCGCCGCACGTGCCGACGTCAGCATCCTCGTTCCGCGCGAGACCGAGCTGAAACTCGGGGTGGTCAGCGCGAGCGCCCTCGTGAGCGGGCTGCGCGCCGCCGCCGACCTCAGCACCGTGAGCGGCGACATCTCGACCGACGGTCTCGTCGGCGCCCTTCAGGTCAACGGCGTCAGCGGCGAGCTGACCGTCCGCAACCACGAGGGCCGGGTGAGCGTGCACTCCGTGGGCGGCGACGTCACCGCGACCGGACCGGCGACCTCGTTCTCGAGCGACGGTGTGAGCGGCAACGTCTTCCTCGACCTCGCCGGGGTCCCCGACTCGATCAAGATCAACACCGTGAGCGGCGACATCGCGGTGCGGCTCGGCGCCGACGTGCCCACCGCCTACGCGGTCAACACGGTCGGCGGGAAGCTGCAGCTCGACGACGCGTCGTTCCGCCCCCGGGGACGCTTCACCGGCAAGTACCGCGAACTCGACGGGCGGTGGACCGACCTGCGGGTGAACTCGGTGAGCAGCGACATCACGGTGCTCCACGTCGCGCGCGCCGACGCGGCAGCCGAGACGCCCGCGCCGTGAGCCCCTCGGTCTTCGGCCACGGGCACCTGCGGCTCTACCTGCTGCGGCTGCTCGCCGACCGCCCGATGCACGGGTACGAGATCATCCAGGCGCTCACCGACCAGTCGGGCGGCACGTACGCGCCCAGCGCCGGCACGATCTACCCCCGCCTCGGGAAGCTCGAAGAGGAGGGCCTCGTCACGAAGGAGGCGGACGGCCGCAAGACCGTCTACGCGATCACCGACGCGGGCCGCGCCGAACTCGAGGTGCGCGAGCCGGAACTCGCCGGGATCGAGAGCGAATTCACCGACTCCGTGCGCCGGCTCGCCGACGAAGTGCGCGCGTCCGTCAACGACGCGATGCGCACGCTCAAGGCCGATCTTGCCGCGGCGGCCCGGGAGGCCCGCGCGGAGGCGCCCGCGACCGAGCACGACGGAGCGGAGCGGCGCACCGGGGATCCCCGCGCCGAATCCCGGGCCCGGCTGCACGAGGCCGAGGCCGCGCTCACCGAGTTCCGCGGCGAGATGCGCGAGGAGCTGCGCGCCGCGGTGGCGGCGGGCGCGCTGGGCGCGGACGTCGTCGAGACGCTGACGGCGGGGCTCGGCGACCTGCGCCGCCGCATCGTCGAGCAGCTGCGAGGCTGACCGGGGTGCCCGGGGTGAGCCCGGGCGCCCCGGCGGTTCTCAGCCCCCGATCAGCGGACCCGCGCCGACGACGCCGTGTCGTTGAAGGTCGGGAGACTCGACTGACTCGTCGCCCAGCCGTACGTCGACCCGCCGTAGCTGGCGTTGGCGTAGAGCCGCACCGTGCAGGTGGAGTAGGTCTGGAACGAGCTCACCGCGTCGTTGAGACCCAC
>CAZPJC010000027.1:3877-15596 GCA_964586645.1 uncultured Schumannella sp. | reverse complement strand
GCGGCGGATCCGGTCTCGACCACGGTGTATCCGGTCTCGGCCGTGAACGCCTCGAGCGCGGCCTCCCTCGTGTCCGCGCAGACCACCGCCTCGGCGGCGGCGGCGTCATCGTCGCCGAGCAGGATCACGCAGTGCTCCTCGGGGGTCTCGGCGTGCGCGGGCGCCGCGACGCCGAGCACGAGTAGGACGAGAGATGAGGCGAGCGCCACGGAACGGCCGAGCGGGCGCCAGGTTCTTCTGATCACGTTGTCTCCCAGACTTGTCATCGAGCCGCCCCCCGATGGGGCGGCTGGGTGCTCACCCTTCTCCCGTGCCCGGGACGTGGCAAGTGCTCCCCGGGGTGCGAGACGAAGCCGAAGCGCGAGACACTACTCAGCTATGGATCGGGGACGCGAGGAGCGACGGGCGTCGGGTGCCTCCGACGACCCGTCCGGCTTCGCCGACGACCGGGTGGATCTCGAGGCCGCCGCGCACGGCGACTCGCTCGCCTTCGATGCGATCTACCGACGGCATGTGACGGTCGTCTACCGTCACGCCTACAGCCTGCTCGGCACCCGCCGCGAAGCCGAGGAGATCGCGCAGGACGTCTTCGTGACGCTCTGGAACAAGATCTCGACGGTGCGCATCGTCGACAGGTCGCTCCTACCCTGGCTGCTCACGACCTCCCGCTACCTCTGCCTGAACCGTCGGCGCGCGCTCGCGCGCAGCAACGCCCGCATCCACGTCGACGGACTGGTCGCGCTGCCGCCGGATTCGATGTCGGTCGAGGACCGGGTGCGCAACCGCGCGCTGCGCGAGGCGATCGACGACGCTCTCGCGGAGCTCAGCGACGAGGACTACACGGTCTACCTGCTCTGCATCGAGGAGGGCCTCAGCTACCAGCAGGCCTCGATCGCGATGGGCGTCAGCCACGGGGCAGTGCGCAACCGACTCGCACGGCTCCGTGCGGGGCTACGGCTCGCTCTCGGCGCCGCGAGGGAGCAGCGATGAGCGCCCCGCAGCTCGGGCCGAGCCACGCGCAGATCACGATGATGGGTCACAACATCTCGGCGCGCATCGTCGCGGCGCGAGCCCGCCGCCGTCGTCAGATCCGACTGACGATCGCCGCCGGCGCCGTCACGGTCGGGGTGGCGCTCTCGGCGGCCGGCATCGGGGTCGCCACCGCTCCGCCCGCCGTCCAGGAGACCGTCTTCTCCTGCTTCCCGGTCGACAACCCGGGATCGACCGTCGCGAGCATCAGCGCCCTCGACGGCCTCGCCCACGAGGGCGCCGACCGGGTCCATGCCGCTCTCGAGGCCTGCACGTACCTCTACGGCTTCAACGGAGTCCAGAGCCCCGACCCGACGGCGTGCGAACTCCCCGACCTCCGCCTCGGGGTCTTCCCGAACCTCGAGAAGGTCGACGACGAGGACTTCTGCCGCTCACTCGGGCTCGGCCTCCCGCCGCGCGGCTAGGGTCGCGCGCGTCAGCCGGCGAAGCCGAGCGGGATGTAGACGTCCTGCACCCGGTCGCCCGCCGCTGTGTGATCGTTGCGCGTGTAGAGGGCGCAGGCGACCTCGCGGCAGTCGACCTTGTCGTCGGCCGTCGCCGGCACTTCGAGGTAGGCGGTGAAGGTGCCCGAGTCGCGGTCGTCGTACGAGCGGGCGCCGAACAGCTTCCACGCCCAGTCGTCGTTGACCCAGTTGCTCGGGGCGAACTGGATGGTGCCTTCCGGGGCCGCCGCCGCATCCTGGGACGGAACCCCGCCGAGGCACGGTCCGGGCTTCACGGTCGGGTCGTCGGGGATCGCGCAGATCGCGACATAGATCCCCCGCGCCGGGTCGTAGCCGGTGCCGCTCACCACGAAGCGGTCGCCGGGGACGAGCGCCGAGGTGTCGACCGTGCCGCCGGGTTCGACGGACAGGATCTCGAGGTGCCGTTCGCGACCGTCGTCGCCGATCGCGGTGGCCTCGAGCGGCCACTCGACGGCCGCCTCCTCCTGATTCGCCCCACCCTGATCCACATGGGTGAGGATCGGCACGAGCACGATCCCGATGGCCGCCATGACGAGCGCGAGCACTCCGGCGACCACCCAGGGCCAGCGGCGCCGCCGCGTTCTCGTCACCGCATGATCTTAGGACGGCCCGTGCGGGAGTAACGTGACGGGGTGCCCGATCAGGAGCCTCCCGACAGATCCCGTGCCGAGACCGCCGGCAGCGCCCGGATCGCCAAGCGATTGCTGATCGGCGAGCCGCTCCCCTCCGATCGCCTCGAGGGGCAGCTGCTGCCGAAGCACCTCGCCCTGCCGATCTTCGCGAGCGACCCGCTCTCCTCCGTGGCGTACGCCCCGCAGGAGCTGCTGATGATCCTGCTGATCGGCGGGCTCGGCTTCCTCGCCTACGGACCATGGGTGGCGCTCGCCGTCATCGTGCTGCTGCTCGTCGTCGTGCTCTCCTACCGGCAGCTGATCAAGGCCTACCCGTCGGGCGGCGGCGACTACGAGGTCGCCCGCAAGAACCTGGGCGAGAAGGCCGGCCTGATCGTCGCGTCGGCCCTGCTCGTCGACTACGTGATGACCGTCGCGGTGTCGGTGGCCTCCGGGGTCGACAACATCATCTCCGCGCTCCCCTTCCTCGACCCCTACCGGGTCTGGCTCGCCGTGATCTTCGTCGTCGTGCTCGCCGCCGTGAACCTGCGCGGGGTGAGCGAGTCGAGCAAGGCGTTCGCCATCCCGACCTATCTCTTCATCGGCTCGATCGCCGTCATGGTGATCACGGCGCTCGTGCGCACGCTGCTCGGCGACGCCCCGATCGCCGAGAGCGCCGACCTCGTCCCCGAAGGGGAGTCGCTCACCCAGGCCGCGTTCGTGCTGCTGCTGCTGCGCGCGTTCGCCTCGGGATGTGCGGCGCTCACCGGTGTCGAGGCGATCTCGAACGGCGTGCCCGCCTTCCGGCGCCCGAAGATCTCGAACGCGCAGAAGACGCTCGTGATCATGGGCAGCATCGCGATCGTGCTGTTCGCCGGACTCACCACGATCGCCCTGATCGGCCAGGTGCACTACCTCGACTGCACCGAGGCGGTGAACGCCGCGGTCGCGCAGTGCGGCGAGAGTCCGCAGCGCAGCCTCATCGCGCAGATGGCCGCGGCGACCTTCGGCGACTTCTCGGTGCCGTTCTTCGTCGTGCAGGCGGCGACGGCGATCGTGCTGCTGCTGGCCGCCAACACCGCGTTCAACGGCTTCCCGCTGCTGGGCTCGGTGCTCTCCGCCGACAAGTACGCGCCGAAGGCCCTGTCGACGCGCGGCGACCGGCTCATCTTCAGCAACGGCGTGCTCGCGCTCTCGGTGACGGCGATCACGATCCTGGTGATCTTCCAGGCCGACCTGACGACCCTCATCCAGCTCTACATCATCGGCGTCTTCGTCTCGTTCACGCTCGGCCAGTCGGGCATGGTCAAGCACTGGATCCGGCTCCTCCGGCGCGGCGCGGCCGGGCGGGGCTCGATCATCCGCAGCCTGATCATCAACATCGTCGGCGCCTCGATGACCGCCGCGGTGCTGATCATCGTCACGATCACGAAGTTCACCCACGGCGCCTGGATCGTCTTCCTCGTGATGCCGATCCTCTGGTTCCTCATGCTCGGCGTGAACCGCTACTACCGGGATGTCGACCGCGAGATCGCCGTCGATGCCGACACGACCTTCGGCTCGACCGGCGACCACGCGATCGTGCTCGTCAGCCGCGTGCAGAAGCCGGTGCTGAAGGCGCTCGACTACGCGATCGCCGCCCGGCACGAGTCGATCGAGGCCGTGCACATCGCGATCGACGACGACGCGGCCGACAAGCTCGACCTCGAGTGGGCGTCGCAGAACATCAAGGTGCCGCTGCACATCATCGAGTCGCCGTACCGCGACATCAGCGCGCCGCTCATCAAGTACCTGAAGGCGCGGCGCGCGAAGCACGGCTCCGAGGTGATCACCGTCTACCTGCCGGAGTACATCGTCGGCCACTGGTGGGAGCGCCTGCTGCACAACCACAAGGCCGGCCGCATCCGCCAGAAGCTGATGCTCGTGCACGGCGTCGCGGTGACCCTGGTGCCCTGGCTGCTCGACTCCTCCGACCTCATCTACGGACGCCGCTCGCGTCCGCTGCCGGGTCAGGACCGTCGCGGCGAGCCCGTGCGGCCGCGTCCGGTGAAGCGCGAGCCGCTGCGCGGCGACGGCCCTCCCCCGGTGCCGAAGGGGTGAAGCCGATCCTCGCCGTCCTCGTCGGCGGATCGCTCGGCACCGCGGCGCGGCTGACGGTGGATGTCGTGCTGCCGCACGGCGGAACCACGTTCCCGCTCGGCACGTTCCTGGTCAACCTCGCGGGGTCGTTCGTGCTCGGGATGCTGGTCTCCCGCGTGTGGCCCGTCGCTCCCGAGTGGCTGCGTGCCGGTCTCGGCCCCGGACTGCTCGGCTCGTTCACGACGTTCTCCGCCCTCGCGGTGTCAGCGGTCGAGCTCACCGCCTCCGGCGTCGCGGCATCCGCCGTCGTGTACGTCGTCGCCTCCGTGATCGGCGGCATCGCCGCGGCGGCCCTCGGTCTCCGCCTCGGCTCCTCGCGCCCCGTCCCGCCGATCGGACCCGACGAGTGACCCCGCTCGTCGTGATCCTCACCCTCCTCGCGGGTGCCGTCGGGTCGCTCGTGCGCTACCTCGTCGGCCGGGCGGGGGCACGCGCGTCGTGGCCGTGGCCCGTGCTCGCGGTGAACGTCGCCGGCTCGCTGATCGCCGGTGTCGCCATCCACACCGACCTCGCCCCGATCGCCGTGACCGGCCTCGCCGGCGGCCTGACCACGTTCAGCACCTTCAGCGTCGAGACCGTGCAGCTGTTCTCGGAGGGTCGCTGGCGCGCGGCCGCGGCATCCGTCGCCCTGAACCTCGCCCTCGGCCTCGCCGCCGCGACCGCCGGCTGGTTCGTCGGACTCCTGCTCTTCTCCGGAGGCTGAGACACCCGAGGGAGGCGGTCGGTGACGGAGTGCGAAGCGGAGCTCAGCCCTTCTCGGCGCCCTCGGACGTCGACATGATCCGTTTCTGGAAGATGAAGAACAGCACCGCGACGGGGATCGACATCAGCACCGCGGCCGCGAGTTTCAGCGGGAACTGATTGCCCTGCCCGAGTTGCCCGTTTGTGAGGGTGGCGACGCCGGTGGTGAGGGTGTGAAGGTCGGCGTCCTGCCGGGCGATCAGGTAGTACGAGAACTCGTTCCACGACCCCTGGAAGCTCAGGATGAACAGGGTGATGAGCGCGGGCCGGGCCATCGGCAGCACGATCGACCAGAAGGTGCGGAAGACGCCGGCGCCGTCGATGCGGGCGGCCTCCTCGACCGAGACCGGGATCGACTCGAAGAACTGCTTCATGATGAAGATGCCGGCGGCGTCGATCATGATCGGGATGATCATCCCGGCGTAGGTGTCGAACATCTCGAACTGCTTGAGCACGAGGAAGCGCGGGATGAGCAGGGCGACGGGCGGCACCGCCATGACGGCGATGAGGCCGGCGAAGATGACGCCGCGCCCCGGGAACCGCAGGCGCGAGAGCGCGTACCCGGCGAGCGAGTCGAAGAAGACGCGTCCGGCGGTGATGCAGATCGTGACGATGACCGAGTTGCCCGCCCACTGCAGCAGCGGCACCTGGGTGAAGAGGCGCTCGTAGGCCGCGAACGACCAGGTCTGCGGCAGCAGAGAGAGCGGGTTCTGGGTCGCGTCGGCGTCGGTCTTGAAGCTGCCGGAGACCGAGATGAGGAACGGGTAGATGTAGATCAGCGCGAGCACGATCAGCAGCGCGTACCCGAAGGCGAGCCCGGTGAACGCGCGCGGCGTCAGCTTCCAGCGCCCGGGAAGGGATGTCGTGCTCATCGTCCGTCTCCCGTCGTGCCGGCCGACGCCCGCGCCGCCTCGGCATCCTTCTGCAGTTGCCGCACCGCCCGCTTCTCGCGCCGGATGCCGGAGCGGCCCAGGTCGCGGTCGCGCAGCACCCAGCGCTGGATGAGGGTGAAGATCACGATGATGACGAACAGCAGGAACGAGATCGCCGTGCCCTCGCCCCAGTCGAGGTCTTCGAACGACGACTGGTAGGCGAGGTACGCAGGCGTGAGGGTGGTCTTGCCGGGGTCGCCGCCGCCGGTCAGGTACACCTGGTCGAACACCTGCCAGGTGCCGATCAGGCCGAGGGTCAGCACGGTGAACAGCGTCGGCTTGAGCAGCGGCAGCGTCACCGAGAAGAAGGTGCGCAGCGGCCCGGCGCCGTCGATCGCCGCCGCCTCCTGCACCTCCTGGCTGATGCTCTGCAGCGCCGCGAGGAACAGCAGCATGAAGGTGCCCGACGTCGTGAAGACCGCGAGGATGATGAGCACGCACATCGCGACCGAGGGGCCGGAGAGCCAGTCGTACCAGGTGAGCCCGAGTGCGCCGCCGTCGGCGATCGGGCCGGCCGGGCCGACGCCGAGGGCTCCGAGGATCATGTGGCCGAGCCCGGTCGGGTTGGAGAACCAGTTGGGTCCCTCGACGCCGAACCAGGAGATCACGGCGTTGACGGCCCCGGAGCCGGCGAACAGGAAGATGAAGATCGTGGTGATCGCGATCGACGAGGTCACCGACGGGAAGTAGAAGGCGGTGCGGAAGAACCCGCGGCCCTTGAGGATGCGCCGGTTGACCTGCACCGCGAGGAACAGGGCGAGTGCCGTCTGCAGCGGCACGACCGCGAGCACGTAGTACAGGTTGTTGCGCACCGCGGTGCCGAAGTCGCGCTGCGAGAGCCCCTCTTCGAGAAGGACCGCGGCGTAGTTGTCGCCGCCGACCAGCTCGGCGTTGCCGATCGGCGAGCCGCGGCCGTTCCAGTCGCTGAAGCTCACGAACACCGCGAGGAAGATCGGGAGCACGAGGAAGACGCCGATGATGATGACCGCGGGTGCGGTGAACAGCCAGCCCGCCCGGGCCTCACCACCCCGGATGTTGTTTCTCACCATCGGCGTCTCCTCGCGTCCGTGCTACTTATCCGTTGGCGTCGGCGTACGCCGCTTCGAGCTGCGACTGGAAGTCCGCCAGGATGCCCGCGAAGTCGGCCGTGCCGAAGTCGGCGAGCCGCGCGTTGAACTCGCTCACCACGGCGGCGGCCCCGTCGAAGGCGACGGGCGTCACGGCGTAGTCGGCTCCGGCCACGAAGCCCGCGATCGCCGGGTTGCTGTCGGCATAGGTCGCCGCGGCGGCCTCGCTCGACGGCAGCACGCCGTACGCGTTGGCGAACTCGACCTGCTGGTCGTCGCTCGTCAGGAACTCGACGAGGGAGACGGCGTCATCCGCGGTGGGCGAGCCCTCCGGGATGCCCCAGCAGTTCGTGAACGAGAACGTCGCCGGTCCGCCCGGGCCCGCGGGCAGCTCGTAGGAGGCGTAGTTCGTGTCCGGGAAGTCGCCTTCGATGCCCTTGATCCAGGGACCCTCGATGACCATCGCGGCCTTGCCGGCGCCGAGCGCCTCGCCGCCCCAGCCCGCGTCGATCTCGGACGGGAAGCGCAGCACGCCCGCGTCGTAGAGCGACTTCACGTACTCGAGGCCCTCGAGGTTCTCGGGGCTGTCGGCGACGATCTCATCGCCGTCGACGATCTGACCGCCGGCCTGCGCCATGAACACGCCGATGCGGGCGTACTCCTGGCCGAACGACAGTCCGACGTGCTCGGGCGTGGTGAGCGCGGTCGCCGCCGCGGTCAGGCTGTCCCAGTCGGTCGGGATGTCGGCATCCGTCAGTCCGGCGGCGGCCCACATGTCGGTGTTGATGATCAGGCCGAGGGTCGAGAAGTCCTTCGGCGCGCAGACGAACTCGCCGTCGAAGGTGTACTCGTCCTTGAAGGTGGGGAAGAACGCGTCGGCGTTCGTCAGGTCGTCGCCGTAGGACTCCAGGTAGCCGTTGCCGGCGTAGGTCTGGAACTGGTCCCACGACATGTAGAACAGGTCCGGCGGGTCGTCGCCCGCGAATCCGGTGGCGAGTTCCTCGGTGAGGTTGGCGGCGACCTTGACCTCGACGTCCACCCCGCTCTCGGCCGACCAGGCGTCGGCGGCCGCGGTGACCGCCGCCGTCTCCGCGTCCCCGCTCGTGCCGATGAGCACGGTCAGAGGTTCCGTCGAGTCACCACCGCCGCCGCCGGAGCACCCGGCGAGCACCAGTGCCGCGCCGCCGGCGATGGCCGCGACGCTCAGCATCTTCCTTCTCATGTGTTTCTTCCTTTACTGTCCGTTGCGATTGCCGGTCTCGGTGCCACCGGCGTCTTCCTCGACGGGCGCCAGGTGACTCGACCGGCGCACGACAAGCTGGGGGGTGATGAGGCGGTGGTTCGCCTCGCGGGAGTCGAAGCCGTGCGGCAGCACGCGCTGCCCGCTCGGCCCCATCAGGAGTTCGAGGGTCGCGGCGGCGACGTCGCCGAGCCGCTGGTCGACGCTCGACAGACCGACCGCCGAGGCGACCGGGGTGTTGTCGAAGCCGATGACCGGGAAGTGCGGGTGGCCCGCCTCGCGGACCGCCATCATCGCGCCGAGGGCGAGCGAGTCGGACGCGCAGACGAGGCCCTCGAGGCCGGTGCCGTCACGGAACAGCCGCTCGATCGCGATCCGGGCCGACGGGACGCCCTCCTCGGCCACGGTCACGAGGTCGTCGCGCTCGGCGGGGCCGAAGGCATCCGTCATCGCCGTCTCCCAGCCGCGGCGGCGGTCGTCGCCGGTTCCCGAGCCGGCCGGCCAGCCGAGGTAGCCGATGCGGGTCAGCCCGCGGCCGATGAGGTGCCGGGTCGCCTGGTTGACGCCCGCCTGACCGTCGACATCCACCCACAGCCGGGTGGGGTCGTCGAGGTCGTCGGCGCCCCACGGGCGGCCGAAGGCGACGAACGGGATGCGCTCGCGCGCGAGCCAGGCGATGCGGGGGTCGTCGTACTGCGTCGCGGTCAGCACGATCGCGTCGACGTCGGCGTCGGCCCGGAGCCGTTCGTAGTGCCGGATCTCGTCGTCGACGTCGGTCGCGACGAACAGGGTGACGCGCATGCCGCGCGCGTCGGCGACCTCGGTGAGGGCGTGCAGGTAGCGGTCGAGGATCGAGCCCGAGATGCCGTTCGACATCGGGTCGAGCCGGATGCCGATCGTCGACGAGCTGCCCGCGCGGAGCCGGCGGGCGGACGCGTGGGGCCGGTAGCCGAGTTCGCCGATCGCGTTCTGCACGCGCTCCCGGGTCTCGGGCCGCACGATGTCGGGCGAGTTGAGCACGTTGGAGACGGTCTGGCGGGAGACCTGCGCAAGCCGCGCGACATCGTCGACGGTGGGGAGTGATGCCATCGACTCAGACCTCCTTTGGCCGTTCGGGGCGAGGGATGCGCCGCTCAGCTTGATCGTTCAAGTTCGTTGCGAAAAGGGGTTTGAACGATCAAACCGTGGATGCTAGGTTACCTCCCTGACGGGTGCTGTCAATCGACTTCTCGCCCGACGCCGATTCACAAGGTCGTTTCTTCGGATGCAGGCAGACACGCCGAGCCCGGCTCTCCAGCCCCTCCTCCACGATGCCGTCGCGACGCTGCGCGCTCCCGCCCAGGCCTGGTCGCGACCCGACGGTTCGATGGGCGGCGCCCCCTCGACGGGTGCCGGTATCGACGGGGTCTACGTCTCCGACGTGCGGGTGCTGCGGGAGCTCACGGTGACGGTCGACGACCGGCCGATCGAGCACATCGCGACCCTGCAGGACGCCGCCGACCGCACGCGCTTCGTGAGCGTCGTGCGCGCCCTCGACGGCCCGGGCGCCGACCCCGACGTGCGCGGCACCCTCACCCGCGATGTCACCGCCGCCGGCGCCGCGCACACGTTCGAGCTCGCCTCGCGACTCGCGCACCCCGTGTCGGCACGCATCAGGTTCCTGCTCGCGCCGTCGCTCGACGACGTGCAGGTCGTGAAGGCCGGGATCGCCGGCGGATTCCCCGTCGTGACCGTCGACGGCGAGACCGCGACCTGGGGCGGCGACGGCATCGCCGCGAAGCTCCGCGCCGCGGGGGCGACCCTCGACCACTCGTCCGGCGTGCTCGAACTCACCTGGGACGTCGAGGTGCCGGCCCGGGGTTCGGTCGCCGTCGCGTTCGATGTCGCGGCGGTGGATGCGGCCGCCGTCGTCACCGCCCCCGGCCGCCCGGCGCCGTGGACCGCCCCCGTCGCACCCGGCGACGATCGTCTCCGCCGCTGGGTCGACCGGTCGCTCACCGATCTCGACGCCCTGCGGCTGTCGACCACCGCGACCCCGGACGCCGAGTTCGTCGCCGCCGGCGCCCCGTGGTTCCTGACCCTGTTCGGCCGCGACGCACTCTGGGTCGCGCGCTTCCTCGTCCCGCTCGGCAGCGGCATCCCGCTCGGCACCCTGCGCACGCTCGCCGCGATGCAGGGCACCGGAACCGATCCGATGACCGCCGAGCAGCCGGGCAAGATCCTGCACGAGCTGCGGCGCGGCGAGTTCGGCATCCCCGGCGAGGGCGTCGTGCTGCCGCCGCGCTACTTCGGCACCATCGACGCGACAGCGCTGTGGATCTGCCTGCTCGTCGACCTGCACCGCGCCGGGCATCCGCTCGACGAGCTGCGCGAGTTCCAGCCGGCCCTCGAAGCGGCCCTCACGTGGATGCGCGACTTCGGCGACAGCGACGGCGACGGGCTGCTCGAGTACATCGACGAGAGCGGCCAGGGCCTGTCGAACCAGGGTTGGAAGGACTCGGGCGACTCGGTGCAGTGGCGCGACGGCACGCTCGCGACCGGCCCGGTGGCGCTGTGCGAGGTGCAGGCGTACGCGGTCGAAGCGGCCCTCGGCGGTGCTGCGCTGCTGGACGCCTTCGGCGGGGACGGGGCCCCGTGGCGGGCCTGGGCGCAGACGGTGTCGGATGCCTTCCGCGCATCGTTCTGGGTGGAAACCTCCGAAGGGCGTTACCCGGCGATCGCGCTCGACGGCGCCAAGCGCCCCGTCGACACCCTCACCTCGAACCTCGGCCACCTCCTCGGAACCGGCCTGCTCTCCGCCGACGAGGAGCGGGTTGTCGCCGCGAAACTCGTCTCGCCGTCGCTCTCCAGCGGCTTCGGGCTGCGCACCCTCTCGACCGGCGCCGACGGCTACTGGCCCCTCGGCTACCACGTCGGCTCGGTGTGGACCCACGACACCGCGATCGCCGTGCGCGGCCTCGCGGCGTCCGGTTTCACCGACGAGGCCGCGGAGCTCGCCGAGGGTCTGCTGCGGGCGGCCGCCGCGTTCGACTACCGCATTCCCGAGCTGTACTCCGGCGATGCTTCCGCCGCAGCACCGGCGCCGGTGCCGTACCCGGCCGCGTGCCGCCCACAGGGCTGGAGCGCCGCCTCGTCGATCGCCGTGCTCAGCGCGATCCGCCAGCGCTGAGCACGACCGCCGCTACGCCAGCCGCCTGCGGAAGATCAACACGGCCGCGGCGCCGACCAGCACCACGAGCCCGCCGCCGACCACCCAGAGGATCCAGCCGCCGTCGCCCTGAGGCGAGTCGGATGCCGTCGGCTCCGGTACCGTCTCGGGAGCCGCCTCCGGCTCCTCGGTCGCGACCGGTTTCGGGGTCGGGGATGCCGTCGGCGTCGCGATCGGCTCGGCGGCGGGGGCCGACGATCCACCCGACGGCTTCGCAGCAGGCTTCGCACTCGTCGAACCGCCCGACGTGCCTCCCGCCGTCGAGCC
>CAZPJC010000027.1:0-3777 GCA_964586645.1 uncultured Schumannella sp. | reverse complement strand
CGTCGACCCGCCACTCGTCGATCCGGTGCCCTCGGCGATCTCGACGGCGGTCCAGCCGATCAGCTGACCGGAGGAGTCGCCGACCGCGAGACGGTGGCTCCCATCCAGATCGCTCGGCAGCGTGACCGTCACCGTTCCGTCGGCAGCCACTTGATGCCACGCCTCCCCGACCACCACCGGGGTCGAGTTGAGAGAGACGTTGACCCACTGCCCGGCGAACTCCTCGCCGACCTCGACCTCCGTCTCCTCGCCGGCCGTCGGGTCGCCGTCGGCCGTCACCTGGTCCTCGTACGCGGACAGGTCGAAGTCGGGATCCGAGGCGAGGAAGTCGAGGTCGAGCGCCTCGAGGGAGCCCTCATCGGGTTCGGGAACGCGAACGGTGATCGTGCCGAGGTTCTTCAGCTCCCCGGCGACAACGGTCACCGCGGGGGCGGCGGCCAGCGTCAGCGCATCGCCGTTGTAGGTGGTCCGGAACGCGGTGCTCCCCGACAGGGTGTCGGCGATCTCGAACTTGTACTGCCCGGACGGCAGCCCCCCGGCCAGCAGCGGGAAATCGCCGCAGGAGTATTTCCAGCCGGGCGCGTACGCGCTCCACTCTCCGCCGGTCAGCCGGTACACGGTCATTTCGATGCACCTGCTGGCCGGCAGCGGCGCGTTCGCCCCTGCGCTGTGGAGGGCGACCGTGGCCCGCGCCGACCCGCCGGCCACCGCGGTGAAGTCGACACCCGTGACCAGTTGCCCGCCGGTGAGTTCGATCGCATCCGCCTGGTCGAGATCGGGCGTCTGGCCGGTGCCGCCGCCGGTGGAGTACACCGGCGTCGCCCAGATCTCGGAGGTCGAGATGCTCGAGCCCCAGCTGCCCATCTCGCCGCCCTGAAGCGCCAGAACGAAGTCGCCTTCGGGCAGATCCGAGATCTCGTAGGTCCCGTCTTCGAGGACGGTGCCCGTCGAGAACCAGAGGCCCGCCTCGTCGTAGGCGGCGATCACGAGCTCGTTCGCGGCGAACCCGTTGAGATCCACCTGGCCCGTGATCCGCGACCCGACCGACTCATGGATCTCGATCTCCGCCGTCGGGTTCGACTCCGAGATGTCGACATGCACGGGCGCGAAGATCCTCGACCCCGACGGCGACTGCGCGTTGACCCAGATCACCCAGTGGCCGGCGAGGAGGTCGCGGACCGTGAGCTCACCCTGTTCGTCCACAGGTTCGTTGAATGACACCCAGTTGTCGGCGTCGAGCGCAGGCTGCGAGCCGTCGATGGTCGCGTCGTCGATGCGACGCCCGTCGCTGTCGAAGACCGTGAATGAGATCTCTCCCTCCGCGAACGTCCCGGACGACTGGTTGAGCCGCGTGATCGGGATGACGATCGAAGCGTGGCCATCGACGACCAGCACGCTCGCGTTCCCGGTCTTGTAGCCGTCCTTCGCGACGCTGACGTAGTAGTCGCCGTTGGAGAGCCCCTCGACCGCGAACGTCCCGGACTCGTCGGTCTGCCACTCGCCGAGGGGCGTCCCGCTCGCCGAACGCACCAGCGACACCGTCGCGTCAGCAACCGGGAGGTGGCTCGTCGCGTCGCGGATCCGCCCGTCCAGCACGGCGTCGCCGCCCACGAACGAGCGGACCTCGAACTCCTGATCGGTCACCGACACTCCGTCGACGACCTCGATCTGCGCCTGCGGGGTGTACCCCTCCCAGCCGAGCGTCCCGTCGGGCGGGGAGACCTGCCAGACCGAGACGTTTGCGTAGTAGCTGCCATCGGCGACGCCCGTGAACTCCCAGAAGCCGTCGGCGTCCGAGTAGGTGTTCTGCGACGCGGAGTTCTGTCCGTACTCCGGCGCGAGGAACACCGGGGCGCCGGCGACCGGCTCACCCGTACGGACGTCGATGACCGTGCCGGAGACGACGGCGTCACCGGTCTCATAGGCCGCCACCGTGATGTCGAGCGGCGTGATCTCCCCGTCGACGACATTCGCCGACACGATCTTCGAGGCGCTCCCCTCCGTGAACACCGAGAGCTGATAGGCACCGGTGGGCAGGTTGCCGAACGAATAGCTCGCCTCTCCGGAGCCGGACGAGCTGAGCTGGACCGGGTTCCCCACCGGACGCCATCCGGCCGTCATCAGCGAAATGCTCCCCCACCCGAATTCGGCGTCGTTCGACAACTTCACCGTTCCGGCGATCGAGCCCGTTCCCGACACCACCGGGATGACGGTGGTGTTGCGGACGACGGCTTCGGAGCCGAAACGCACCGTCAGATTCTTCGTGAAGTACGCGCCCGGCTTCTCGAACGTGAGCGTCGGCGCGGGCATGACGTCGCTCGGCGGAAGATTCGTGAACGAGTAGGCGCCGTCGGAGCCGGTCGTCGTCGTCGGGAACTGGCTCATGTAGTAGCCGTCCGACGAGAACATGAGGCGCACGGTCGCACCAGCCACAGGGTCACCGGTGACATGGTCCCTGAGCACGCCCGAGACTGAGGCGGTCCCCGTCGGGATGAGCAGGAGCTGGAGGTCCTTGACGATCGTCGCGTCACTCGCCACGACGGTCACCTGCTGGAAGCCGAACGACCGGTACGGCCACTCCGCCAGAGGGATGCTCCACGGACGGCTGATGTTGAGATTGAAAGTCGCCGGGGTGAGGCCCGAGAGGGCGTAATGCCCGTCGGCGTCCGTGGTGTCCTGCTGGTACTGGTCGCCCGCCGTCGCCGACACCGAGATGGTCATGCCCTCCACCCCCGCCCCGTGTTCGTCGAGGATCGTGCCGACGATCTGGGCGTGGGGCTCATCGTCCGCGAACGACGGGGCAGCGGCTCCGGTCGCGACGAGGAAGAGCGCCAGGACCGAGGCGATGACGGCGGGCAGACGACGGTACACGGGCTCTCCCTGGAGCTCGAGGAACGGGTTCACAGGGCAGCATCCGACGACACCGTCCCGTGTTGTTCGCGACACTAGCGGCGAGCGATGGTCACCTGACATGGGGACCAGAAGGGGACCACGTCAGTCGTCGAGGAAACGCGACTCCATCGTGTCGGCGCGCGGGCCCGTGTCGGGGGCCAGGGGTCCGCGCCGCTCGCTCGCGATCGTGCTGAGCGTCGCCACGACCTGGCGGGCGATCGCACGGCCCGCACGGTTGGCGCCGATCGTGGATGCCGTCGGCCCGTAGCCCGCGAAGAACAGCCGCGGGTTCTTCCAGGACACGTTCTTGCCGACGACGATGCCGCCGGTCTTCTCACGCAGCTTGAGCGGGGCGAGGTGCCGCAGCTCGGGGCGGAAACCCGTCGACCAGATGATCGCGTCGGCCGGGCGGAACGCGCCGTTGGACCAGCGGATGCCGTCCGCCTCGATCGAGGAGAACATCGGCCGGGCGTGCAGCAGCCCGCGATCGATCGCGGCCTGGATGCGGCGGCTGCGCGGCACCCCCGTCGTGCTGACGATGCTCGGGAGGGCCGCGCCGGCACGTGCCGCCTCGTCCTGCAGCGCGACCGCGGACTGACCGCCCTCGATGTTGAGATCCTGGTCCTCGAGGAACTCGATCGGCCGGCGGGCCACCCAGGTGAGCGAGGCGGCGACCTCCTCGAGCTCCATGAGGAAGCCGATCGCGCTCGTGCCGCCGCCGACGACCACGACGTTCCTGCCGCGGAACTCCTCGGCATCCTTGTACTCGGCGGTGTGCAGATGGCGTCCGCGGAAGTCGTTCATGCCGGGGTAGTAGGGCACGAACGGGGCCCCCCAGGTGCCGGTCGCGTTGACGAGGACCGAGCAGGAGACCTCGCGTTCGCC
>CAZPJC010000026.1:0-21304 GCA_964586645.1 uncultured Schumannella sp. | reverse complement strand
GCGCGCGGCCGACGTACACGTACTCGTCCTCGGCCTCGCGGAAGAGGATGCCGTCGCCGATGACGTGGCCCGACGCGGTGGTCGGCACGTACTGCTTGGCGCGGTCGACCGGGAAGACCTCGACCGAGTTGATGGCCGTGTCGCGGATCAGGTTGATGGCGTCCGAGCCCTTGAGGAACACGTTGTCCATGTGGTGCGACTGGTCGTAGAGCACGGCCGTGTTGCGCCACGCCTGCTGCTCCTTGATCCAGTTCTGGAAGTCCGCGGGGACGACCGGGTAGATGTACGACCCGATCTGCGAGTTGCGGAGCAGCTCGACGGGGCTCCCGGCCGCGTCGATCTTGCTCTGGAGGTTCTCAGCCATTGGTTCCTTCTTCGTTGAATACCTATGGATATAGGTGTTGGGTGGGTGTGAAAGGGTCCTGAGACCCCGTGGTGGTCTAGAAGACGATCGTTTCCCGGTCGGCGCGGATGACCCGGTCCTCGCAGTGCGCGAGCACTGCGCGGGACAGCACGGCGCGCTCGACGTCGGCGCCGCGACGCTGCAGGTCCGCGGCCGTGTCGGCGTGCGTGACCCGCACGACGTCCTGCTCGATGATCGGGCCCTCGTCGAGCTCGGCCGTCACGTAGTGCGCGGTCGCGCCGATCAGCTTCACGCCGCGCTCCTTCGCCTTCCGGTACGGACCCGCGCCGATGAACGCCGGCAGGAACGAGTGGTGGATGTTGATGATCGGCACGCCGACCTTCTCGATGAAGTCCTCGCTGATCACCTGCATGTAGCGGGCGAGCACGACGAGGTCGGCGTTGCCCTGGATGAGGTCGAGGATCTTCGCCTCGGCCTCCGACTTGTCCGGGCCCGGCTTGGACGGCACGTGCAGGAACGGGATGCCGAAGCCCCGCACGTCATCCGCGAGCTCGGTGTGGTTGCCGATCACCATCGGCACCGTCATCGGGATCTCGCCGCGCCGCTGGCGCCAGAGCAGGTCGAGCAGGCAGTGGTCGGACTTCGACGCCATGATCACCACGCGCTTGGCGACCGAGCGCTGCGAGAGCTTCCACTCGAGGCCGAAGCCCTTCGTGATGACCTCGCCGAGTTCGGCTTCGAGCGCGGGCACGGCGACGTTCAGGTCGGCCAGGTGGAAGACCGTGCGCTGGAAGAACCGGCCGCCCTCCGGGTTGTCGGAGTACTGGTCGAGCGAGACGATGTTCGCGCCGATCCGCGCGAGCACGGCGGACACGGCCGCGACGATCCCGGGCTGGTCCTTGCCGTGCACGATGAGCACCGCCTGGTCGGCGTAGGCGTCCAGCTGCGGCGCCGGGGCGGGAGCGAGTTGGGTCGTCGGCATGGTTACAGCTTCTCCTTGAAGTCGCGGATCCACTCGGACGTCGCGGTGAGCCCGCCGAAGGTGTAGAAGTGCAACTTCACCACACCGTGCTTCGCCGGGTCGAGCTTCTTGGCGAGCCGCTTGATGAACTTGTCGGGGCCGGCGGTGCCCATCAGGTTGGTCAGCGAGAGGCCGTACTTCTTCGCGATCCCGGCGCTCGAGGCGACCCCGAACCGGGCGGCGAACGACAGCAGACGCTTGATGCCGGCGGGGCCGGGGACGCCGACGCGGATCTCGTACGGGATGCCGGCGGCGCGGACCTTCTCGATCCAGGCGATCACCGGGTCCTCGTCGAACCCGAACTGGGTGAGGATCGTGCCGGTCGTGCCCTGCTCGGTGAGCGTCGCGTGCTTCCCGGTGATGGCCGTCCACAGCTTCTCGTCGGAGATGTCGGGGTGACCCTCCGGGTAGCCGGCGATCGAGATGTCCTTCGCGCCGTACTGCTGCAGCAGCCCGGTCTTGATCACCTCGTGCGAGTCCTCGTACGGGCCTTCCGGGGTCGACGGGTCGCCGCCGACGGAGAACACGTACTCGCTCGTGCCCTGCGCCTGCAGCGCGCCGAGGTACTCCTCCAGCTGCGCCTGCGACGACAGGCGTCGGGCCGAGATGTGCGGGACCGGGAGGAAGCCGCCATCCAGCACCGCCTTCGAGGCGACCAGGCGCATCTGGAGATCTTCGTTCCCGAGGAACGTCACATTGATGCGGGTGCCCTTCGGGATGAGCGGGGCGGCTTCGAGGAGTCCGGGGACGTCCTTGCCGGTCATCTCGAGCGAGAAGTCCTCGAGCAGCTGGGCGGGGGTGTAGTTCGCCATGAGGGATGCGTTCCTTCCGACATCGTCGTCGCGAGACACACTACCTATCGTCATAGGTAGTTGTCCAGCGCCGCTTCCGTTGGGCGGGAACTACCCGCGGAGCCGCTCCGCGAGGTAGCCGTGCAGACGGTCGAGCGAGACGCGCTCCTGCTCCATCGTGTCGCGCTCGCGCACGGTGACCGCCTTGTCGTCGAGGGTGTCGAAGTCGACGGTGACGCAGAACGGGGTGCCGATCTCGTCCTGGCGGCGGTAACGGCGGCCGATCGCCCCGGCGTCGTCGAACTCGATCATCCAGTCCTGGCGGAGGTCGGCGGCGACCTCCTTGGCGATCGGCGAGAGCTGCTCGTTGCGCGACAGCGGCAGCACGGCGGCCTTGACCGGGGCGAGCCGGCGGTCGAGTCGCAGCACGGTGCGCTTGTCGACGCCGCCCTTCGTGTTGGGCGCCTCGTCCTCGCTGTACGCGTCGACGAGGAACGCCATGAGCGCGCGGGTCAGGCCGAACGCCGGCTCGATGACGTAGGGCGTCCAGCGCTCGTTCGTCGTCTGGTCGAAGTACGACAGGTCGACGCCCGACTCGCGCGAGTGGGTCGACAGGTCGAAGTCGGTGCGATTCGCGACGCCCATCAGCTCGCCCCACTCCGAGCCGGTGAAGCCGAAGCGGTACTCGAGGTCGACGGTGCCCTTCGAGTAGTGCGACAGCTTCTCCTGCGGGTGGGTGTAGCGGCGCAGGTTCTCGGGCGTGATGCCGAGGCCGAGGAACCACTGCTCGCACTGGTCGATCCAGTACTGGAACCACTCGTCGTCGGTGCCCGGACGCACGAAGTACTCCATCTCCATCTGCTCGAACTCGCGCGTGCGGAAGATGAAGTTGCCGGGGGTGATCTCGTTGCGGAACGACTTGCCGACCTGGGCGATGCCGAACGGCGGCTTCATGCGCGCGCTGGAGAGCACGTTCGCGAAGTTCACGAAGATGCCCTGCGCCGTCTCCGGGCGCAGGTAGTGCAGCCCGGCCTCGTCGTCGACCGGGCCGAGGTAGGTCTTCAGCAGGCCGCTGAACTCGCGCGGCTCAGTCCACTGCCCGCGGGTGCCGCAGTTCTCGCAGACGATGTCGCCCATGCCGTTCTCGGGCGCGCGGCCCTTCTTCTCCTCGAAGGCCTCGAGCAGGTGATCCTGGCGGTAGCGCTTGTGGCAGTGCAGGCACTCGACGAGCGGGTCGGAGAACACCGCGACGTGACCCGACGCCTCCCACACCCGCTTGGGCAGGATGACGGAGGAGTCGATGCCGACGATGTCGTCCCGGGTCTGCACCATGAACTTCCACCACTCGCGCTTGATGTTCTCCTTGAGCGCGGTGCCGAGCGGGCCGTAGTCCCACGCCGACCGGGAACCCCCGTAGATCTCACCGGACTGGAAGACGAAGCCGCGGCGCTTCGCGAGCGAGATGATCGAGTCGAGGGGGGTGGGCGTAGACATCCTGCTCAGGATACCGGCCAGGCTCAGGCCTGAGGCGCGTCGACGGCTCCGCCGAAGCGCCGCGCGCGGCCCGCATAGATCTCGATCGCGTGCCAGAGGTCCTCGCGCGAGAAGTCGGGCCACAGGGTGTCGAGGAAGACCATCTCGGCGTAGGCGGACTGCCAGAGCAGGAAGTTGCTCGTGCGCTGCTCCCCCGACGACCGCACGAACAGGTCGACGTCGGGCAGGTCGGGCACGTAGAGGTGCTTCTGCAGGGTCTTCTCGCTGATGCGATCGGGCTTGATGCGCCCGGCCGCGACATCCGCCGCGATCTGGCGCACGGCATCCATGATCTCGACGCGCCCGCCGTAGTTGACGCACATCGTGAGCGTGAGGCCGGTGTTGTCCGCGGTCATCCGCTCGGCGACCTCGAGCTCGGCGATGACGGAGCGCCACAGCCGCGGGCGGCGACCGGCCCACTTCACGCGCACGCCCCACTCGTGCAGCTGGTCGCGGCGACGGCGGATGACGTCGCGGTTGAAGCCCATCAGGAAGCGCACCTCGTCGGGGCTGCGGGCCCAGTTCTCGGTCGAGAACGCGTAGGCCGAGAGGTGGGTCACGCCGATCTGGATGGCGCCGGCGACGACGTCGAGGAGGCTCGCCTCGCCCGCCTTGTGGCCTTCGACCCGGGAGAGGCCCTGGCGGTTCGCCCAGCGCCCGTTGCCGTCCATGACGATCGCGACGTGCTTCGGCACCGCGCTGAGCGGCAGCGCCGGCGGGTAGAGCCCGGTCCAGTCGACCGGGAGCCCCGTGCCGGTGCCGCCGTAGCCCGTCTGATCGGCGGTCATGCCGGGGTCCGATCGACGTGGGTGAGCGAGCGCAGCCCCCGCTCGAGGTGGAACTGCGTATACGCGGCCACGACGCCCGACGCCTGCGCGCGGGTGCGCTCGTCCGCGCCCTCCGCCGTCGGCCAGTCGCCGGCGAGCAACGCGCCGAGCACCTCGAGGGTGAGCGGGTCGAGCCGCGGCGACCCGGGCGGGGCGACCGCGTCGCTCACGACGCCGCCGAGCTGCACGACGAAGGCGGTGTGCCCCGGACCTGCCTCGCCCGTGACGGCGCAGTCGACGAACGACGGCGCCCACCCCGCGATCGACAGCGCGCGCAGCAGGTAGGAGTCGAGGGTGAGCCCCGCGGCGTGCTCGGCCTTCGCGAGCGACCGCAAGGCACCGACGAGCAGGAGGTAGTGCTGGAGCCCGGCGTCGTGGTCGGTGAGCCGGTCGGCGGCTTCGACCATCGCGGTCGCGGCGGTGAAGCGCGGGTAGTCGTCGACGATGTCGGCGCCGTAGGACCCGATCGACTCGGCCTGCTGCACGATGTCCAGGCTCCGCCCGCGGTAGAGCTGCAGGTCGGCGACCATGAACGGCTCGAGCCGTGCGCCGAACCGGGAGGCGGTGCGTCGCACGCCCTTCGCGACGGCCCGGATCTTGCCGTGCTGCCGGCTGAGCATCGTGACGATGCGGTCGGCCTCGCCCAGCTTGTGGGTGCGCAGCACGACGGCCTCGTCGCGGTACGTCATCCCGGGCATGGTGACAAGTCTCCCCCGGATGCCCTGTGAAGATGTGGAGGTGGACGTCTTCGAACAGGTGCGCCCCCGGCTGTTCGGGATCGCCTACCGCATGCTCGGCTCCGCCACCGAGGCCGACGACGTGCTGCAGGACGCGTGGGTGCGCTGGCAGGGCACCGATCGGGATGCCGTGGCCGAGCCCGGCGCCTACCTCGCGACGGTCGTCACCCGGCTCTCGATCGCGGAACTGACGAGTGCGCGCGCCCGCCGCGAGTCCTACGTCGGCCCGTGGCTGCCCGAACCCGTCGACACCTCGGCCGATCCGCTGCTGGGCGCCGAGCGGGCCGAGGCGCTGTCGATCGCGGTGCTCGTGCTGCTCGAGAGACTCTCCCCCGCCGAGCGGGCGGCGTTCGTGCTGCACGCGGCGTTCGACTACCCGCACTCCCGCGTCGCCGAAGTGCTCGAGACGAGCGAGGCGAACGCCCGGCAGCTGTTCGCCCGAGCCCGCCGCCACCTCGACGACGCCCGCCCGCGCCCGGTGGCACCCGCCGAGCGCGCGCGCCTGCTCGCCGCGTTCCTCGCGGCCGCCCAGCAGGGCGACCTCGAGACCCTCGAGGGCGTGCTCGCCGCGGGCATCGTGTCGATCTCCGACGGCGGGGGCGTCGTGCCGGCGGCCCGCAAGATCGTCGCCGGACCCGAGCGCGTCGCGCACTTCCTGCTCGGCGTCCTCGAGAAGTACGGGCAGGGGATGTCGGCGCGCGCCGTCGACATCAACGGCGAGCCGGCCGTGCTCGCCGTGCGACCCGACGGGTCGGCGATCGCGATCTGGACGATCGACGCGGCGTCCGACGGCATCCAGAGCATCTTCATGGTGCTGAATCCGCGGAAGCTGTCACGTTTCGGAGGGCCGGTCGCTCTCAGCTAGGGAACCCACCCAGAAGGAGAGAGACATGAGCACCATCCTCGTCACCGGCGGCACCTCGGGCCCGGGACGGCCGACCGTCGAACGGCTCCGCGCCGCGGGGCACGACGTCCGCATCCTCAGCCGCACGCCGGGCGACGGCCACCACGTCGGCGACCTCGCGACGGGTGTGGGCCTTGCCGATGCGCTCGCCGGCGTCGACACCGTCGTGCACCTCGCCACGAACCGGCGGAAGGACCTCCCCGACACCGAGCGTCTGCTCGCGACTGCGACGGCGGCGGGAGCCGGGCACCTCGTCTTCCTCTCGATCGTCGGCGTCGACAGCATCCCGTACGGCTACTACGACGACAAGGTCGCGAGCGAGAAGGCGATCGCGGCGTCCGGCATCCCGTTCACGATCCTGCGGGCGACGCAGTTCCACTCGTTCCCGGGCGAGATCCTCGGGATGTTCGGCAACCGGCTGTTCCTGAAAGGCGTGAGCGTGCAGCCGATCGGCGTGGAGGACGTCGCCGACCGCCTGGCCGAGCTCGCGACCGGTGCCCCGTCCGGGCGGGTCGCCGACATCGGCGGGCCGGAGATCCTCGACGCGACCGACGTCCTGCACCGGCTGCAGGCGGCCGGGCGCGCACCGAAGCGGGTGCTGTCGATCATGCTGCCCGGCCGGGCGTTCGCCGCGTTCGCGGCCGGGCGCCACCTCGCCGGCCTTCCGGGCTACGGCACCCAGACTTTCGACCAGTGGCTCGCGTCGGGAGCCGTGAAGTGACCGCCGTGCTGCGGGTCGGTCTCGGGGTCCTCGCCGCGACGGCCGTCATGATCGGCGTCTGGAACCAGTTCTTCCCCGAGCACTTCTACGCGAACTTCCCGGGCGTCGCACTCACCCCGCCGTTCGCCGAGCACTACGCCCGCGACTACGGAGGCGCGACTCTCGGCACCGCCGTGGTGCTGATCGCGGCGACCGCCTTCCCGCGATCGGTGCTCGTGATCCCGGCGCTGCTGGCGGTTCTCGCCTTCGCGGTGCCGCACGCCTGGTTCCATCTCCACCACGTCGAGGACGCCTCGCCGCCCGTCGCGACCGTCGTGCTGCTGATGACGATCGGTCAACCCGTCGCGACCCTGGCCCTGCTGGTGGTCGCGCTCGTGCGCCTCCGTCACGAGCGGCGTCCGAGGCCCACAATGGAGGCGTGACCACCGCCTTCACGATCCCGCTCTGGGCCGACCTGCTCGCCGTCGGCATCGGGTCGCTCCAGGGGGCGACGTTCGCGGCGCAGTTCCGGGATCGCCGCCTCGACCTGCTCGGGGTGGCGATCATCGGCATCGCGACCGGGTTCGGCGGCGGCATCATCCGCGACCTCCTGCTCGCCGACGTGCCCCGCGCGCTGGAGAGCAACGCCTACCTGCCGGTCGCGACCGTCGCCGCTCTGCTCGGGATGCTGCTCGAACGGCTGTTCGCGCGCCTTCAGGCCGTCATCACCGCACTGGATGCCCTCACGATCGGCCTGTTCGGCGCGATCGGCACGACCGCCGCCCTGGCCGCCGGGCTGCCGGAGGTGCCCGCGGTGTTCGTGGGCGCGATCAGCGCGGTCGGCGGCTCGATCCTGCGCGACCTGCTGCTCAACGTTCCGATCGCGCTCATGCACGTCGGCTCGCTCTACGCGGTCGCCGCCATCGCGGGAGCGACCGCGCTCGTCGTGCTCGTCCGGGTCGGGGTCGAGGGCAACATCGCCGCGATCGTCGGCGTCGTCGTGACCTTCGTGGTGCGCATCCTCGCGGTGCTGTTCCGCTGGAGCCTGCCCGAGCAGGTGGCCATCCGCCGCCGCCGTCGCCGCACCACGGACTCGGAATGACCGACCGGCTCGTCGCCCGGCTGCGGGCCGTCGGCTGCGTCTACGCGGAGGACGAGGCGGCCGAGATCCGGCGCGTGCACGGCGACGACGAAACGGCCGCGGATGCCGTGGTCGCCGCCCGCAAGGCCGGCATCCCGCTCGAGCAGGCGCTCGGCGTCGCGCGGTTCGCCGGAGTGGAGGTCGAGGTCGGCGAGGGCGTGTTCGTGCCTCGGCTGCGCGCCGAACCGCTCGTCGACGACGCCGTCGCGGCCGCCCCCGACGCCCGGATCGTGGTCGACCTCGGCTGCGGCTCCGGCGCGATCGCCGCCGCGCTCCACCGCCGCCTCCCGCACGCGCAGGTGCACGGCGTCGACATCGACCCGGTGGCGCTGCGCTACGCCGCCCGCAACGGGCGCCGGCACGGCTTCGAGGCGCACCTCGGCGACTGGTGGCAGGCGCTCCCCCGCACGCTGCGCGGCCGGGTCGACCTCGCGGTCGCCTACCTCCCGCACGTGCCGACCGGCCGGCTGAGCGGCATCGCCGGCGACTACCGGAACCACGAACCCGAGCGCGCCGTCGCGGGCGGTGCCGACGGGCTCGACCCGTTCCGGGCCGTGCTCGCCGGGATGGACGAATGGATGGCGCCCGACGGGCTGCTCGTCACGTTCCTCGCCGACGAGCAGCACATCGCGGCGCGCACCGCTGCCGGCGCGCGCCGCGTGCTGTTCGTGCTCGGTTAGGTTTCGATACGCCGCCTGCGGCGGCACTCAACCCGCGGAGATGAGCTCCCGGTCGCCCGCGTCGGCGCGCACCGAGCGGTTCACCGCGGAGACGACGGCCTTGAGGGATGCCGTCGAGATGTCGCCGTCGATGCCCACGCCCCAGAGGCGCTTGCCGTCGACCTGCAGCTCGACGTAGGCGGCCGCCTGTGCGTCGCCGCCCGCCGAGAGCGTGTGCTCGACGTAGTCGTACAGCTTGATGTCGTGCCCGAGGTCGCCCAGGATGCCGAGGAACGCGGCGATGGGTCCGTTGCCGTTCCCGGTCGCCGCCTGCACCTCCTCGTCGACGCGCAGCTTGACCTCGAGCGAGACCTCGCCGTCCATGTCGCTCGCGGTGCGCGTGCCGAGCAGCTCGTAGCGACCCCACTTGGCGTCGTCGATGGGCGCCGGCAGGTACTCGTCCTGGAAGATCTCCCAGATCTGGTCGCTCGTCACCTCGCCGCCCTCGGAGTCGGTCTTGGCCTGCACGACGCCGCTGAACTCGATCTGCAGGCGACGCGGGAGGTCGAGCGAACGGTCGGCCTTGAGCAGGTACGCGACGCCGCCCTTGCCGGACTGCGAGTTGACCCGCACGACGGCCTCGTAGCCGCGACCCAGGTCCTTCGGGTCGACCGGGAGGTACGGCACCGCCCATTCGATCTCGGACACCGGCTTGCCCTGCCGGGCGGCCTCGGCATCCATCGCCTCGAAGCCCTTCTTGATCGCGTCCTGGTGCGATCCCGAGAAGGCGGTGTAGACGAGGTCGCCGGCCCACGGCGAGCGCTCCGGCACGCGCAGCTGGTTGCAGTACTCGGCGGTGCGGCGGATCTCGTCGAGGTCGCTGAAGTCGATCTGCGGGTCGATGCCCTGCGTGAACAGGTTGATGCCCAGCGCGACGAGATCGACATTGCCGGTGCGCTCGCCGTTGCCGAACAGGCAGCCCTCGATGCGGTCGGCCCCCGCCTGGAAGCCCAGCTCCGCGGCGGCGACGGCGGTGCCGCGGTCGTTGTGCGGGTGCAGCGAGAGCAGCACGCTGTCGCGACGGGCGAGGTTGCGCGACATCCACTCGATCGAGTCGGCGTAGACGTTCGGCGTCGCCATCTCGACCGTCGCCGGCAGGTTGATGATGATCTTGCGGTCGGGCGTCGGCTGGAAGTGCTCGATCACGGCGTTGCAGACCTCGAGGGCGTACTCGAGCTCGGTGCCGGTGTAGCTCTCCGGCGAGTACTCGTAGTACACCTGCGTGCCCGGCACCGTGGCCTCGTACTGCGTGCACCAGCGGGCGCCCTGGAGGGCGATCTCCTTGATGCCCTCCTTGTCGGCGCGGAACACGACGTCGCGCTGCAGCACGCTCGTCGAGTTGTACAGGTGCACGATCGCCTGCTTGGCGCCCCGGATCGACTCGTAGGTGCGCGCGATCAGCTCCTCGCGCGCCTGGGTCAGCACCTGGATGGTGACGTCGTCGGGGATGAGGTCGTCCTCGATGAGCTGGCGCACGAAGTCGAAGTCGGTCTGGCTCGCCGACGGGAAGCCGACCTCGATCTGCTTGTAGCCCATCTTCACGAGCAGGTCGAACATGATGCGCTTGCGCTCGGGGCTCATCGGGTCGATGAGCGCCTGGTTGCCGTCGCGGAGGTCGACGGCGCACCACAGGGGGGCCTTGTCGATGACCTTCGACGGCCAGGTGCGGTCGGGCAGATCGGTCGCGAACTGGGTCGCGTACGGGCGGTACCGGTGGATCGGCATCCCGGAGGGCTGCTGGGTGTTCTTCATGGTCCTGCTTCTCTCAAGTCGCTTTGTCGTGATCAGCCGACGACGAAACTCCGCGACGAGGGAGGCTAAGAGTTAGACCTCGTCGCGGCGGCTAAGAAGGAGGAGGCCGAAACGCACGGATCCAGGGTAGCACCGCAACCGAATCGCAACATTCCCCTCTCCCTGCCGGGGGCGGCTCCCCCGCTAAGGTGAGCACCGTTCGGGAGCTGGGTTCTCCCGAGCACTCGCTCGACAGCACATCAGGAGGCACCGTGTCCCGCTCCACCACCCTGCTCCGCTCCGCGCTCGGCGCCGCCGTGCTGGGCTCCGCCCTGCTGCTCGCCGGCTGCGGCGCACCGGCCGCTCCCGTCGTCAGCGAGACCCCCAAGCCGGAGCCCGACTTCGGCTCGATCGGCGGTGACCCGGAGCCGATCGAGACCGGCGTCCCGGTCGAGCCGACCGAGCCGGCGACCGAGGGCTTCACGAGCCTCACCGACGACTACAACGTGCTGTCGCTGCAGGTGCCGGCCGACTGGACGGATGTCGACGGCGCGCCGTTCACGACCGACGACGGCCAGGAGTGGGCGTCGCTCGTCGCCTCGACCGACATCGAGACGTACTTCCAGAGCTACGACGTCTCGGGTGTCGAGTTCGCCGGAGAGCCGCTGCCCGACGGCGTGACGCCGGAGGCCCTGCAGAGCTTCCTGAAGTCGGTCGCGAACTACTTCCTCAGCGACTGCGACCAGATCGACTCCGATCCGGCCTACGACGACGGCTTCTACGTCGGCTACCAGGCGGGCTTCGAGAACTGCGGCGGCACCGACACCGAGGGCTTCGCGATCGTCGGCGTCGACACCGGCAACACGCATCTCGTGTACCTCCGCGCGCAGATCGCGGGCGACGACGACCCGGGCGCGGTGTACGACGTGCTCGCGCGCTCGTTCCAGGCCTCGATCAGTCGCGCCGCCGGCGGCAAGTAGCACTCACGGCACGACGCGGGGCGCCCGGACATCCCGAGCGCCCCGCGTCGCGTTCTCCACTCAGTCGACGGCGAGCGCCTCGACCGGCGACACCCGCACCGCGGTCCGCGCCGGCGCCCACGAGGCGATCGCGGTGATCGCCGCGCCGGCCAGCACGACGAGGCCGAGGACGAGCCACGGCATCCCGGGGATGACGATCCCGCCGGCCGCCTTCCCGAGCAGCGACTGCGCACCCGCCCAGCCGTACACGGCACCGAGCACGAGGCCGAGCACGACGGCCGAGAAGGTCAGTTGCGCGCTCTCCGCGAGCACCATCCGGCGCACCTGCGGCACGGTGAAGCCGAGCGCGCGGAGCAGCCCGAGTTCGCGGCGACGCTGCAGCACGCTGAGCGACAGGTTGTTGACGAGGCCGACGGCGGCGATGAGCCCGCTGAAGCCGACGAGCACCGAGAACACCGCCGTGGTCGCGGCAAGCATCGGGTCCACGCCCTCGTAGGCCGCAGGGTTCTGGGCCTGCGCCTCACGGATCGACGCCTCGAACCCCGCCATCGCGACCGCGAACATCGTGACCAGGGTGACCCCGATGACCAGACCGATCGTCGCCCGGGAGCTCCGCTGCGGATGCCGGACGGCGTTCTCGGCGGCGAGCCGGGCCGGTGCCGACCGGCCCGCCAGCCGACCGGCGAGCCGGAGGACGGGAGGCATGACGACATCCGCTCCCAGCACGATGCCGGTGAACGAGAGGATGCCGCCGCCGACTCCGATGAGGATCGCGGCCGGGTGCACGAAGCCCAGCACGACCGCCGCCGCGAGCAGCGCGAACCCGAGGATCGCGAGCACGAGAGCGGTCCGGTTGCGGCCCGGACGCGCCCACGTCTCCTCGCGGCTGAGCTCTTCGCTGCGGCCGAGCGCCTCGAGCGGCGTCACCGTCGTGACCCGCCGCGACCCGACCCACGACGCCGCCCACGTGGTGAGCACGACGCCGACGACCGGGATGAGGATCACCGGATCGGTGAACGTGTAGCCCGCATCCGGCACGGTTCCCGTCGCCACGGCGATCCGCTCGGTCGCGACCGCGACCGCCGTCCCGGCGAGGGCGCCGAGGAGCGACCCGACGACTCCGACGACGAGCCCCTCGCGGGCGATGCGTCCCCGTTCCCGGCTCGCCGACGAGCCGAGCAGGCGCAGCAGCGCGATGCTGCGCACCCGGCCGGCGACGATCGTCGAGAAGGTGTTCGCGGTCACGACGGCGGCGACGTAGACCGAGATCACGATGAACACGAAGGCGAGGATCCGCAGCAGGAGCGCGACGACGGCGCTGCTCCCGGTGACGTCGTCGGCCGCGATCACCGCGGCGAGTGCACCGGTGATCTGCAGCAGCGCGACGCCGAACGCCGAGCCGAGCGCCGCGACGAGGATGCTCGCGCCGTGGCCGCGGGCGCCCCTCACGACTGCACCTCGGTCATCGGCACCTCGGTCGCCGGCACCTCGAGCGAGAGCATGAACGCCGAGATCTCCTCGGCGGTGGACCGCGGGCGATCGGCGACGATCCGGCCGTCGCCGAGCACGACGACGCGGTCGGCGTGGCTCGCCGCGACGGGGTCGTGCGTCACCATGACGATCGTCTGCCCGGCCGTGGCCGCCTGGCGGAGCAGCCCGAGCACGTCACGGCCGGTCTTCGAGTCGAGGTTGCCGGTGGGCTCGTCGGCGAACACCACCTCGGGGGCGGTGACCAGCGCCCGGGCGATCGCCACCCGCTGCTGCTGGCCCCCGGAGAGTTCGTGCGGCCGGTGCGTCAGCCGGTCGCGCAGGCCGAGCGAGTCGATCAGCGTCTCCAGCAGGGCCGCCTCGCGCACGTCGGGCCGGCGGCCGTCGAGCTCGAACGGCAGCAGCAGGTTGCCCCGCACGTCGAGGGTCGGCACGAGGTTGAACGACTGGAAGACGAACCCGACCCGCCGCCGCCGCACGAGCGTGAGCTGGGCGTCCGGCATCCGGCCGATCTCGACCTGGCCGAGCCACACCTCGCCCGAGGTGGGAGCGTCGAGGCCGGCCATGATGTGCATGAGCGTCGACTTCCCGGACCCCGACGGACCCATGATCGCGGTGAATTCGCCGCGGCGGATGTCGAGCTCGACGCTGCGCAACGCGTGGACGGCGGCACTGTCGCGGCCGTAGGTCTTCGTCAGGTTCCGCACGCGGGCGGCCAGGTGTTCGGTCAAGGCGGTCTCGGTCATGTCTCGACGCTACGAAGGCACCGGCGGCGGGGCGTCCGGCGGGGGGATGACGGCGGTGCGACGAGCGGATGATCTGACGTCCGACCCGCGCGAAACGTTGGCTGGTTCTCGGCACCGGCGATCGCGAGACTTGACCCATGACCTTCCCGCGCGCCCTCCTCGTCCTCGCGATCCCCGTGCTCCTGCTCGCCGGGTGCGCGACCCCGGCCGATCCCGGTGAGGGCGGCGACGTCGTGCCCGGCGGTGCGGGCGAGCCGAACCCGATCGCGGCATCCGGCGTCGTCGTCGGCCAGGGCACCGTCCTGCAGAAGGACGGCGAGGAGGCGCAGTTCTGCCTCGGGCCGATCATGGAGTCGTACCCGCCGCAGTGCTCGGGACCGGAGCTGCTCGGCTGGGAGTGGCCCGACGACGGCATGTCGGAGTCGTCGAACGGCGTCACCTGGGGCGCCTACGCGATCTCCGGCACGTGGGACGGATCGGTGTTCACGAAAGGCGAGATGGTGATCCCGCTCGCCCTGTACGACCCCATCCGCCCGGAGCCCGACCCGCGGGCCGACCCCGCCAACGCCGGCTCGAACGACGAGGCGCTGCTGGCCCGCGTGCAGGAGGAGTTGTCGGCCTGGACGTCGGTCACGGTCCTGAGCTCGTACCCCGAGAACGGCTACCTCTGGGCGACCGTGTACTACGACGACGGCACCATCCAGGGCTACCTCGACGAGGTGTACGGACCGGATGTCGTCGTGGTGCAGTCGGCGTTCCGCGACATCCCGGCCTGACCGCGTCAGACGAGGCGGCGCTCGAACGCGAACACGACGAGCTGCACGCGGTCGCGCAGGCCGAGCTTGGCGAGCACCCGGGAGATGTGCGTCTTCACCGTCGCCTCGCTCACGAATTCGGCTTTTGCGATCTCGGAGTTCGACAGGCCGCGGGCGGCGAGCAGGAAGATCTCCCGCTCCCGGGCGCTGAGGCCCGTGAGGTGCTCGTCGGGGTCGCCCGGCTGCGGCGCGCGCTCCCCGAAGTGCTGGAACAGCTCGGTCGTCGCCGCGGGGGCGATGACGGCCGTCCCGGCGTGCACCGTGCGGATCGCGGCGAGCAGGAACTCCGGCTCGGCGTCCTTCAGCACGAAGCCGCTCGCGCCCGCCCGGATCGCCTTCGCGGCGTTCTCGTCGAGGTCGAACGTCGTGAGCACGAGCACCCGTGGAGCCTTCTCACCCGCGTCGGCGACGATCCACTCGGTGGCCTGGATGCCGTCCGCCCCCGGCATGCGGATGTCCATGAGCACGACGTCGGGCTTCGCGTCGCGCACCATCGCGCGCGCCTCGAGACCGTCGCCCGCCTCGCCGACGACGTCGAGGTCGTCCTGCGAGTCGATGAGCATCCGCAGTCCGCCGCGGAAGAGCGGCTGGTCGTCGACGAGAGCGACCCGGATCTTCGCCCCCGTCATGCCGACACGGGCTCGCGCGTGAACGGGATCGTCGCCCGCACGCGGAACCGGCCGTTGGTACCGTCGCTCGCCTCGAGCTCGCCGCCGGCGAGGGTCGCGCGCTCGCGCATCCCGGGGATGCCGTGGCCGGCCGCGTTGGCGGGAACCGTCGTGCCCCGCGGGATGCCGTTCGTCACGATGACCGCGAGCGACGTGCTCCCCCAGTCGAAGACCAGCTCGACCGGCTGACCGCGGTCGCCGTGCCGGAGGGCGTTGGTGAGCCCCTCCTGCACGATGCGGTAGACGGCGAGCGCGGGGGCATCCGTCAGCTCGACGGCCTTGCCGTAGCTGTTCCACTCGACCTCGAGACCCGAGTCGCGGAAGCCGCGCACGAGCGCGTCGAGGTCGTTCATCCCCGGCTGCGGCCCCTGCTCCTGGTTGTGCCGCAGTTCGCCGAGCAGCACCCGCACGTCGGTCAGCGCACCGCGCGCCGTCGACGCGATGTTCTCGAGCGCCTCGACGACGGGGGCCGGCACGTTCTTCGCGCCGTAGCGGGCCCCGTCCGCCTGCGCGATCACGACCGCAAGCGAGTGGGCGACGATGTCGTGCACGTCCCGGGCGACCCGGTTGCGCTCCTGCTCGAGGGTCGCGACCTGCGTCACCTCGCCGAGCTTCACCGTCGCGCGGATCTCCCCGGTCTGCGCGGCCCGGCGCGAGCGGTTGACGTAGACGAGCATCCCGCCCACCCAGGCGAGGGCGAAGATCGCGAGCAGGAACAGGAAGAACAGGATGCCGGCGGCCAGGTAGTACGACCCGACCCCCGCGACGATCGCGATCGCCGCGATCGGGGTGCCGGCGAGACCCAGCCAGCGCGTCGGCGAGCGCCCGTAAGCCGCCGATCCGAAGAAGACGGCGAGCAACGGCAGGAAGATCCACCAGTAGTTGGTGGACCAGAGGAACCCCGACCCGAGCAGGCCGAGGGTGCCGATCGCCCCGAGGGTGAGCGCGACGATGGGCTGCATCCGGTAGGCGATGAGCGTCGCCGCGAGCAGCAGGTGCGAGATGATCCCGAGCGCGCCACCCCAGTTCGCCACGTGCGGCAGCGGCAGCACGAACCACACGACGGCGGCGGCGATCTCGATCACGGGGCGGCGCTTCACGAAGTTGTCGCGCGTGACGAAGGCGCGCAGCCACTCCTCGACTCGGTCCAGGACATTCCGCTCGGCCATGCCTTCACGCTACGCGCGCTGCCGCACCGGGGCATCAGCCCGCGGAGTGACCGTCGGTCATCCGCAAGCAGGGGTCAGAAACCGAGGCGGCCGAGCTGCTTGGGGTCGCGCTGCCACTCCTTGGCGACCTTGACCCGCAGCGACAGGAACACGTGCTTGCCGACCAGCGGCTCGATCTGCGCGCGGGCGCGGGCGCCGACCTCCTGCAGCCGCTCGCCGCCGTGGCCGATCACGATGCCCTTCTGGCTGTCGCGCTCGACCCAGAGGTTCGCGTAGACCTCGACGAGGTCCTTGTCATCGCGCTCCACCATGTCGTCGATCGTGACGGCGAGCGAGTGCGGCAGCTCGTCGCTGACGCCTTCGAGCGCGGCTTCGCGGATCAGCTCCGAGATCCGCGCCTCGAGGGTCTCGTCGGTGCGCTGCTCGGTGTCGGGGTAGAGGGCGGGCGAGACCGGCAGCAGCGCCAGGAGTTCCTTCAGCAGCACATCGAGCTGGATGCGACTGGTCGCCGAGACCGGCACGATCGCCTCCCAGTCGCGCAGCTCGCTCACCGCGAGCAGCTGCTGCGCGACGGCCGGGCGGGAGGTCGCGTCGATCTTGGTGACGATCGCGACCTTCTTCGCGCGCGGGAACCCGTCGAGCGACTCGTTGATGAACTTGTCGCCCGGGCCGATCCGCTCGTTGGCCGGGATGCACATCCCGATGACGTCGACATCCCCCAGCGTCGAGGTGACGACGTCGTTGAGCCGCTGTCCGAGGAGCGTGCGGGGCCGGTGGATGCCCGGGGTGTCGACGATGATCAGCTGCCCGTCGACCCCGTGCACGATCCCGCGGATCGCACGTCTCGTGGTCTGCGGCTTGGACGAGGTGATCGCGACCTTCTCGCCGACGAGCGCGTTGGTGAGGGTGGACTTGCCGACGTTCGGCCGGCCGACGAACGACGCGAACCCGGAACGGTGGGGGGTGCTCATCCTGCGGCCTCCTTCTGCTCGGCGTCGAACGCCGATCTCGCGTCGAGCAGGGCCTGGTCGGCCTCGACGACGATCGTGCGGAGCCGTTTGCGCCGGCCCTCGATGCGCTCGGCCCGGAGCGTGAGTCCCGAGACCTCGACCGTCGATCCCGTCTCGGGCAGCCGGCCGAGCGTCTTGGTGAGCAGGCCGCCGGCCGAATCGACCTCGTCGTCGTCGAGCTCGATGCCGAACAGGTCGCCCAGCTCGTCGAGCGGCAGCCGTGCGCTGACCCGGAAGACGCCGCCGCCGAGATGCGTGACGTCGGGGGTCTCGCGGTCGTACTCGTCGGAGATGTCGCCGACGAGCTCCTCGATGAGGTCTTCGAGCGTCACGAGTCCCGCGATGCCGCCGTACTCGTCGACGACGAGGGCGAGGTGGATGCTCTTCAGCTGCATCTGCCGCAGGGTGTCGTCGGCCTTCTTCGACTCCGGCACGAACTCCGGCTCGCGGGCGAGCTCGCGCGCCGTGACGGTGGCCGCGTCCGCGGGTCGCTCGAACGCGAGACGGGCGACGTCGCGCAGGTACAGCACCCCGAACACCTCGTCGGCGTCCTTGCCGACGACCGGGATGCGGGAGTGGCCGGTGCGGAGGAACTCGCGCATCGCGACGTCGAGGGTCGCGTCGTCGTCGATCGTGTCCATGTCGGTGCGCGGCACCATGACCTCGCGCACGACGGTGTCGCCCCACTCGAAGATCGAGTGGATGAGCTCGCGGTCGTCCTGCTCGAGCACGTCGGCCTCGGCGGCCTCGTCGACCATGCTCAGCAGCTGCTCCTCGCTCGAGAAGGTGACGACCGGCGGACGCCCCGGGGTGACCCGGTTGCCGAGGCGCACGAGCCCGACCGCGAGCGGGCCGAGCAGCACCCGCAGGAAGTGCACGATCGGCGCCGCGAAGGCGAGGATGGGCCGCGCGTGCGCCCGCCCCACCGACCGCGGGCTCGACCCGACCAGCACGAACGTGGCCGCCGTCATCACGACGACGGCGGCGAGCAGCACCCACCACCAGTCGGTGAGGATCGTCGCGAAGGCGAGGGTGACGAGCACCGCGGCGGTCGTCTCCGACAGCACGCGCATGAAGTTGATCGCCGTCACGTGCGGGCCGGCGTCGGCGGCGATCGCCAGCAGCGACCGCCTCGACCGGCTGTGGGCCGCGAGGTCGGCGAGGTCGATCCGGCTCAGGGTGCCCAGCGCCGCGTCGGCGGCGGCGAGCAGGCCGCCGAAGGCGACGAGCAGCACCGCGATCGCGACGAAGACCCCGATCATCGCGTGCCTATCGTTTTCGTTCGGAGAGCGTGAAGCCGACCAGGATCTCCCGCTGGATGTCGAACATCTCGCGCTCCTCGTCGGGCTCGGCGTGGTCGTAGCCGAGCAGGTGCAGGATGCCGTGCGCCGTGAGCAGCTGCATCTCGTCCGACGGCGAGTGGCCGGCATCCTGGGCCTGGGCGATCGCGACCTGCGGGCAGATCACCAGGTCGCCGAGCAGCCCCGGGGGCGTGATCTCGTCCTCGCTGCCGGGACGCAGTTCGTCCATCGGGAACGACAGCACGTCGGTCGGCCCGGGCTCGTCCATCCACTGCACGTGCAGCTGCTCCATCGCCGCCTCGTCGACGAGCAGGATCGCCAGCTCGGCATCCTGATGCACGTGCAGGTGGTCGAGCGCGAAGGTCGCGAGGCGCTGCAGGGACGACTCGTCGACCTCGACGCCGGACTCGTTGTTGATCTCGATGCTCACGACTCAGCCGTTCCGTCGGGGCCGCTGCGGGCGCTTCTCGGGCCCGGGGGCCTTGCGGTCCTGAGGGGCGTGCCCGCGGCGCTCGGCGCGGTTCAGTCCTTCGGGGTTCACCTCGGCGGGGTTCTCGCGCGCGTAGCGGCGGGCCTGCTGCTGCGCGTCGTACGCGGTGTAGCGGTCGACGATCTTGCCGACGAGCGAGTGGCGCACGACATCCTCGCTGGTCAGCGTCGCGAAATGGATGTCCTCCATGTCGCCGAGGATCTTCGACACCAGCTGCAGGCCCGACGCTCCGGTCGGCAGGTCGACCTGGGTGATGTCGCCCGTGACGACCATCCGGGTGCCGAAGCCGAGGCGGGTGAGGAACATCTTCATCTGCTCGGGCGTCGTGTTCTGCGCCTCGTCGAGCACGACGAACGCGTTGTTGAGGGTGCGGCCGCGCATGTAGGCGAGCGGGGCGACCTCGACGGTGCCGGCGGCGAGCAGCTTCGGCACGAGCTCGGGATCCATCATCTCGTTGAGCGCGTCGTAGAGCGGCCGCAGGTAGGGGTCGATCTTGTCGTTGAGCGTGCCGGGCAGGAACCCGAGCCGCTCCCCCGCCTCGATCGCCGGCCGGCTCAGGATGATGCGCTCGACCTCTTTGCGCTGCAGCGCCTGCACGGCCTTCGCCATCGCGAGGTAGGTCTTGCCGGTTCCGGCCGGCCCGATGCCGAAGACGATCGTGTTCTGGTCGATCGCGTCGACGTAGGCCTTCTGCCCGAGCGTCTTGGGCCGGATGCTCTTGCCCCGGCTGGTCAGGATCGCCTGCGACAGCACCTCGGCCGGGCTGCCCTCGCCCCGTTCCAGGATGCGGGCGCCCGTCGTCACGTCCGACGGTCCGAGGTCGACGCCGTTCTTCACCATCGCCACCAGCTCCTGCACGAGCCGCTCGGCGGCGTGCACCTGTTCGTCGGGACCCTCGAGGGTCACGTGGTTGCCGCGCACGAGCACGGCGACTTCGGGATACCGCTGCTCGATCGTGCGCAGCAGCCGGTCCTGCGGTCCGAGCAACCGGACCATCGCGACGCCGTCGACCTCGAGTTCCGCGTGCGCGGCGTCGGTCACAGGGACGCCTCCGTGAGGCCGCCAAGCACGTGCGCGTGGATGTGGAACACCGTCTGGCCGGCATCCGCCCCCGTGTTGAAGACGAGGCGGAACTGACCGCCGCAGTGCTCGTCGGCGAGCTGCTGCGCGATCTGCACGATCTCGGCGAGCAGGCCGGGGTCGCCCGCGGCGAGCTCGGCGACGTTCGCGTAGGTCGCGGTCTTCGGGAAGACGAGCAGGTGCACGGGCGCCTTCGGCGCGATGTCCCGGATGGCGAGCACCCGCTCGTTCTCGAAGACCTTCGTCGACGGGATCTCTCCCGCGACGATGCGCTCGAAGACGGTGGGCTCGGACATGCTCCCAGTTTACGGGGCCGCGTCCCAGGCGGCCCGGTAGTAGGCGATGCGCTCGGCATCCGGGGTTACGCCGTAAGCGTGAAAGAACTCGTCCTGCCACCCCTCGCCGTAGTTCCAGTCGAGGCTCATGCTCGCGACCGCGAGGTCGGCCCAGCGGTCGCCGACCCCGATCGCGCCGAGGTCGACGTGCCCGGCGAACCGCCCGTCGGCGCCGATGATCGTGTTCGGGGCGCACGCGTCGCCGTGCAGCACGACGGCGCCGTCGTCGGGGCGCGGGGCGTCCGCGGGGATCCACGGGGTGCGGAACGGGCAGGCCGCGGGCGGCACCTTGTCGTGCAGCGCCCGCAGTCCGGCGGCGATCGCGCGCACGGCCGCCTCGGGACGCTCGAGCCAGTCCCCCGCCACCGCGCCGGTGCCGGGCAGACCGCGGGTGACGAGCACCTGCCCGTGGTCGTCCCGGCCGAGATCGAGCACTTCGGGCACGGGGTGCCCGATCGTGCGCGCCCAGTGCAGCCGTGCGCGCTCGTCCTCGAGGTCGACGCCGCTGCCGAGCGGGTTCCACTTGAGGTACCGGTCGCCGGCGACGAAGGTGAAGCCGCCGATCTCGTTCGCCCAGACCACGTCGTCGACGCGCTCGGCGAACGCGCGCACGAGGTCGGGCACCTCGACCGGTCCGGTCGGCGGCCCGGCTACCACCGACCGAGCCTGGCGTTGAGAACGGCGAGCGCCGCGGGGCCTGCGGTCGACGTGCGCAGCACCTCGGGCCCGAGCCGCACCGCGACGGCACCCGCCG
>CAZPJC010000025.1:0-21680 GCA_964586645.1 uncultured Schumannella sp. | reverse complement strand
CGGATCAACACCAGCCTCCCGCGTTCACAACCTCACGGGGAACTACAACTAGGTCTCGACACGCGCCCTGCGGGTGCTCCTCGACCACCGAAGGGGAGTCAGAAGGCGGGGACGGCGGCCCGCTCGGAGGGTGCTGCCGCGAACGCGACGCCGATCGCGGAGTGCACCGACCCGGCATCCCCGTCGACGATCTGCGAGTAGCCGAGCCGCTTCGCCTCGCCGAGTCGTTGCCGGGCGGCCGCGACCGGCCGGATCTCGCCCGCGAGCGAGATCTCACCGACCGCGGCGAGCGTCTGCGGCAGCGCGATGTCCTTCACCGCGGACGCGATCGCGAGAGCGATGGCGAGGTCGGTCGCCGGCTCGGTGAGCCGCATGCCGCCGACCGTCGAGACGTAGACGTCGGAGGTCGACACCCGCAGGCCGCATCGCCGTTCGAGCACGGCGAGGATCATCGCCACCCGGGCGGAGTCGACGCCGTTCACGACCCGGCGCGGCTGCGGGGCGGTCGTGCCGACGATGAGCGCCTGCACCTCGACCGGGATCGCCCGCTTGCCCTCGAGCGCGATCGTCACGCACGTTCCGCTCACCGGGGTCGACGACCGGGAGAGGAACAACGCCGACGGATCGGGCACCTCGGCGATGCCGTCGCCGGTCATCTCGAAGCAGCCCACCTCGTCGGTCGGGCCGAACCGGTTCTTCAGCGCCCGCACGAAGCGCAGCGCGGTCTGGCGGTCGCCCTCGAAGCTGCACACGACATCCACGAGGTGTTCGAGCATGCGGGGGCCGGCGATTGTGCCGTCCTTCGTGACGTGACCGACGAGCAGCAGGGGGAGGTTGCGCTCCTTCGCGACGCGGATGAGGGTGCCCGCGACTTCGCGCACCTGCGCGGGCTGACCCGGCGCACCGTCGGACATCGCCGACGACACCGTCTGCACCGAGTCGACGATGAGCAGCCGGGGCTTCACGGCATCCACCTGGCCCAGGATCGTCGCGAGGTCGGTCTCGGCGGCGAGGTAGAGCTCGTCGGAAAGCGCACCCGTGCGCTCGGCCCGCAGCCGCACCTGCGACGCGGACTCCTCGGCGCTCACGTAGAGCACGCGGGCCCCGCGCTGCGCGATGCGCGCGGCGACCTCGAGCAGCAGGGTCGACTTGCCGACCCCCGGCTCGCCGGAGAGCAGGATGGCGGCGCCCGGCACCAGCCCGCCGCCGAGCACCCGGTCGAACTCGCCGATGCCGCTCGGGCGGTGCGTGCTCTCCTCCGTGGAGATCTGCGTGATCGGCCGGGCCGCCCGGGCCTCGCTCACCACGACCGCCGACACCTTCACGGTGGGGGCGCCCTGCTCGACGAGGGAGTCCCAGACCTGGCACTCGCCGCAGCGGCCGACCCACTTGTTGGTCGTCCAGCCGCACTCGCGACACACGAATCCGGGGGTCGTCGGGCGGGCCATGCGGTCAGCCTAGGCGCGACCGGCGACGCCGCCCGGATGCCACCCCTCGGCCGTGGACGGCGTCCCGCCCGGAGCCGGCCGGGGGACGCGCGACCCGAGGGGCCCGGTTTCGGGGGACGGCTTCGCCCCCCGTCCCGGTCGCACTCCGCACGGCCCGGCGGGTCGTCCACTGATCGGGATGCCGACGCCCGTAGCGCGGATCCGAGGGGACTTTCGACCCCTCCGTCATCGAGGCGCGATTCCTAGATTGCGAGGGCGCGGGCGCACCCCTGACGGTCGCGCAGAAGGAGTGCGCCCGTGCCCGGACAGACGTTGCAGGTCGCCACGACGCCCACGACGCGCAAGGGCGGATCCGTCGTCGGGTGGCTGACGACGACCGACCACAAGCGGATCGGCTACCTGTACCTCATCTCGTCGGGGGTCTTCTTCGGCGTCGGCGGCCTCATGGCGCTGCTCATCCGGGCGCAGGTCACGGCGCCGGGGCTGACCATCGTGTCGGCCGAGGTCTACAACCAGCTGTTCACGATGCACGGCTCGATCATGCTGCTGCTGTTCGCGATGCCGTTCTTCACCGGCATCGCGAACGTCATCATGCCGGTGCAGATCGGAGCTCCCGACGTCGCCTTCCCGCGCCTCAACGCGTTCTCGTTCTGGCTGTTCCTGTTCGGCGCGCTGATCGTCGCCGGCGGGCTGCTCACGCCGCAGGGGCCCGCCGACTTCGGCTGGACCGCCTACTTCCCGCTCGCGACGACGACCTTCTCGCCGTCGCTCGGCAACACCCTGTGGTTCGCGGGCGTCGCGCTGATGGGCTTCGGCTCGATCCTCGCCGCGGTCAACTTCGTCACGACGATCATGACGATGCGCGCGCCCGGCATGACGATGTTCCGGATGTCGATCTTCACCTGGAACACGTTCGTGACGTCGATCCTCATCCTGATCGCGTTCCCCGTGCTCGCCGCGGCGCTGTTCGCGGCGATGGCGGACCGCCTCTACGGCGCGCACATCTTCGAGGCCGCGAACGGCGGCGCGCTGCTCTGGCAGCACCTGTTCTGGTTCTGGGGCCACCCGGAGGTGTACATCATCGTGCTGCCGTTCTTCGGGATCGTCTCGGAGATCATCCCGGTTTTCAGCCGCAAGCCGATCTTCGGCTACAAGACCCTGATCTACGCGACGATCGCGATCGCCGCCCTGTCGATCACCGTGTGGGCTCACCACATGTACGTGACCGGCTCGGTGCTGCTGCCGTTCTTCTCGATCCTGACGATGCTCATCGCGGTGCCCACCGGGGTGAAGATCTTCAACTGGGTCGGCACGATGTGGCGCGGCTCGATCACCTTCGAGACCCCGATGCTGTTCGTGGTCGGCTTCCTGGTGAACTTCGTCTTCGGCGGGCTGACCGGTGTGATCCTGGCGTCGCCGGTGCTCGACTTCCACGTCTCCGACACCTACTTCGTGGTCGCGCACTTCCACTACGTGCTCGTCGGCGCCGTCGTGTTCGCGGGGTTCGCCGGCATCCACTTCTGGTGGCCGAAGATGACCGGGCGGATGCTGAACGAGACCCTCGGGAAGGTCACCTTCTGGCTGCTCTTCCTCGGGTTCAACATGACGTTCCTCATCCAGCACTGGATCGGTGTGAGCGGGATGCCGCGGCGGTACTGGAGCTACCTGGAGTCCGACGGGGTCACCTGGATGAACGGGCTCTCGTCGATCGGCTCGGCGCTGATGGCGGTCGCGATGATCCCGTTCCTGCTCAACCTGTGGATCACCTGGCGCAGCGCCCCGCAGGTGCAGCGCGACGACCCGTGGGGCTTCGGCCGCTCGCTCGAGTGGGCGACGGCGAGTCCCATCCCGCGCCACAACTTCGTGAAGATCCCGCGGATCCGCTCGGAGTCGCCGGCGTTCGACCTCAACCACCCGGAGGTCGCGCCGCTCGCGATCCGCCCGCCGGCGTGACGACGCTCGTGGCGCCCGGGGGTGATCCGGGCGCCACGGGTCTCGCGGGTCAGCCCTCGGTCGAGTCGCTCTCGTCCGAGTCGTCCTCGTCGGAGGGGTCGCTCGGCGGCTGGGGGCGCTCGCCGTTCTGAGGCCCGCCGGGGCCGCCAGGCCGACCCTGCTGGGGTCCGCCCTGCTGCCCGGGCTGACCCGGACCGCCCGGGAGCCGAACGTGCTCGATCGCCGGCCGGGCGCCGGCGTGGGTGGCCGTCGCGATCGCGAAGCCTCCGATCCCGCCGACGACCAGCGCTGCGACGACGACGAGCGCGGAGACGAGCGGCATCGCCCACCGCCGCTTCTCGGTGACGACCGCCGGAGCGGCCTGCTGCACGGGTGCTGCCGGCTCGGAAGCCGGGGGCACCTCGGTGTTCTTCGTGTCTGTCATGTCCACGAGAGTCGTGCCGCCGACTCGGGGGAGTGTTGGGCGAGCCTATGGAACCGCCGGGAAAGCGGCGGCCGATCTTGGTCTAAGCTCGTCGGCGGTACCGTGTCCGAGCGGCCGAAGGAGCATGTCTCGAAAACATGTGAGGTTCATAGCCTCCGTGGGTTCAAATCCCACCGGTACCGCCAAGAAAAACCCCTGTTGATCAGGGGTTTTTCTGCATCAGTAACACGATCCGTGGCGACTGGCAGCAGCTTGGCAGCCTCGGTGACCTCATCTGGACGCGTCATCCATGACAATGCGGACATGCCGTCAGGCCGCCGTTGCGTGTTCTGCGGCTCGGAAGGCTCGCTCACAAAGGAGCATGTCTTCGGGAAATGGCTTGGGCAGCTCGGGGTGGAGTTCGGTCTCGCGATCCATCACTCGATGGAGGGCCAACGGCACGCGCCACCAGGTGTCCCTGGACGAGCGCGTCATCTGGATGAGGACTCCCAGCGGGAACGGGCTCATTTCGTGAATTCCGGCTGAGCCGGGCAGCGCGCCTGAGACTTCGGTGAACGCCGGGAACTTCTCCCCGGCATCGCGCGTTGAATCGGATGTGAGCCGCAGCCAGCGGCTCGACCGGAGGAGCACGATGAGCACCACCACGTACACCAAGGACCCCGCGGCCGTTGCCGCGCTCACCCCGAACCAGTACGCCGTCACGCAGAAGGATGCGACCGAGCCGGCGTTCCGCAACGAGTTCTGGGACAACCACGACGACGGGATCTACGTTGACGTCGTCTCGGGCGAGCCGCTGTTCTCGTCGACCGACAAGTTCGACAGCGGGTCTGGCTGGCCGTCCTTCACCCGTCCGCTCGAGAAGGCGCACGTCGTCGAGAAGGAGGACCGCTCGTTCTGGATGACCCGCACCGAGGTGCGGTCGGCGAACGGCGACAGCCACCTCGGCCACCTGTTCCCCGACGGTCCCGTCGAGGACGGCGGGCTGCGCTACTGCATCAACTCCGCCGCCCTGCGGTTCGTGCCGGTCGACCGGCTCGAGGCCGAGGGCTACGGCGACTACGTCAAGCTGTTCACGACCACGAAGGAGGCCTAGAGATGGCCACGGAGACCGCGATCCTCGCCGGAGGGTGTTTCTGGGGAGCGCAGCAGCTGCTGCGCCGTCGCCCGGGGGTGATCTCCACCCGGGTCGGCTACTCGGGTGACGACAGCACCCCGAACGCGACCTACCGCCACCACGGCGACCACGCCGAGGCGGTCGAGATCGAGTTCGATCCCGACGAGATCTCGTACCGCGACATCCTGGAGTTCTTCTTCCAGATCCACGACCCGTCGACGCGCGACCGCCAGGGCAACGACATCGGCCGCAGCTACCGCTCGGCGATCTTCTACGAGAACGAGGAGCAGAAGCGCGTCGCCCTCGACACGATCGCGGATGTCGACGCCTCCGGCCTCTGGCCGGGCAAGGTCGTCACCGAGGTGGAGCCCGCGGGCGACTTCTGGCAGGCCGAGGAGGAGCACCAGGACTACCTGGAGAAGTACCCGAACGGGTACACCTGCCACTTCGTCCGCCCGAACTGGAAGCTGCCGCACCGCGAGGCGGTCTCGGGCTGACAGTGGCGCCCTCCGCTGCCAGAATGCGGGGGTGAGATCTACGGCAGGGGACGCGCGCGCGGTGCGCGACATCCTCGGCGTGATGGAGCGGGGTCGGACGCGCACCGGCTCCGTTCCGGTCGGCCCGATCGTCGCGGCGTACGCGCGGCTATTCTCTGGCGACTTCGACGGGGCTCTCGGTCTGCTCGGCGCCGTCCCCCGGACGCCCTACGGGGCCGCCGTTGCGGCGCAGATCGAGGCGCTGTGCACGGCATCCACCTGCCTGCCGGAGTTCGCGGTACCCCCGCGACCTCTCGACGCCGTGGAGGCGATGACGGTCTTCCACCTCAGCGAGGCGGCGCACGTCGTCGGTCGCATCGACGACTGCGTCGCCCTGCTGCAGTCGGCGCTCGCCGCGGGCGTTGAATCGCGTCGGGTGCGCGCCTGGCTCCGCTTGGGTCTCGTGCGCGGACTGCTGTTCCAGGGTCGGGTGGCCGATGCGGGTGCGGCGCTCGAGCCCGCCGAGCTGGACGTGACGAGTCCGTTCGCCCGAGAGTCGGCTCGCTGCTTGCGCGCGATGGTCGCTGGTCTGTCGGGTGACCCGGGCGCGACCGTCGCTGCGGCGGAGCGCATCCGGCTTCTCGTCGCGATACCGGATTGCTACGCGCACTCTGGTATCGCCCTGTTGGCCGCCTACGGTCTCGCCTCGAGCGGGATGCCACGAGCGGCCGCCGACCTCCTCCGGCACGGGAGCGGTGGACCGCGACTGACCCTGCTCCCGCCGGCTCTGCGCGCCTACGGCTACGACATGCTGGTGGAGGCGGCGATCGCCGCCCGGCAACTGGATCTCGCCGAACGCACCCTGCGCGACTTCGACGCCCTCGATCTGGCGGGCAACCGCCAACTGGAGGCGGCGCGCGAGACGTCGAGGGGCAGGGTGCTCGTCGCGTTCGGCGACTTCGTGGCCGGAACGGGTCGCGCGCGGGATGCCAGCAGACAGGCGCACGACGCGGGGAGCGCCCTCGTCGGTGTCCGCGCGAGTCTCGCGGCGCTGCCGGCGGTAGTGCGCGAACGCCGAGTCGGCGACGAGGAGGTCGTGCCCGACGACTTGCGGCTCTGGCTCGAGCGCGCTCTGAAAGAGTCCGGTCGAGCAGGCTTGGCCCGTCCCGACTGGCGACGACTCACCCAGGCCCAACTCGCGGTCGCGCGGCTGGCGGCCCGGGGCTCGCGCAACCAAGAGATCGCCGACGCCCTCGTGGTGTCGCTGCGCACCGTCGAGGGGCACATCGCCTCGATCCTCGACGTGCTCGGTGTCGAAAGTCGGGTCGGGATCGTCGCCGGGGTGCCGCTGCCGCGCGAGCTCGATGCCGCCGCGCTCGGGATGATGACACGGCGGCAGCGCGAGGTCGCCCTCCTCCTCGTCGACGGGCGGTCGAACGACCAGATCGCCGAGAGACTGGGGGTGGGGCGCAAGGCCGTCGAAGCCCACGTCAGCGCGCTGCTTCGTGCCTTCGGCCTTCCTTCCCGTTCGGCGCTGGTCGCCCGGCTGCTCACGCCCCACGACCGGCTGGCCGCGCCGACCCGCTAGAGGCGTCCGAGGATCGACGGGACCAGGTCGCGGGCCGCGGCCAGCGCGGAAGCGTCGTAGCTGGCGGCGCCGCTGAGTCGGAGCATGAAGATCCGCTCGGCTCCGGCGAACAGCACCCCGCTCTCGGTCTCGACGATCGCGCTGCTGCCCACTTCCGGGGCCCCGTCGGGCGCGGGATTCATCGAATCGGGAACGTAGGCGATCAACTCGAGCACCCGCGCGTCGTCCGTGTAGATGTCTCCGCTCGGGTCGCTCGACCAGACGCACTGGCCACCGAAGTCGCTCGCGAGGTCGCCGTACGAGGTGCTGGTCGAGATCGTCGCCGGTGCGGCGAGCACGACGCCGGCCTCGTCAAGGGTGAGGAGTTCGCACAGGGAGTTCGAGGATGCCGGGTCCGGTTCGGTGGGCGCCGTCGGCTCGGCCGAGATCTCGACGGTGGGGTCCACGGTCGGTTCCGTCGCGACCGGGGGCGCGCAGGCGGTGAGGGCGAGGAACACGGCGACGGTCGCTAGGGCAGGGGTGAGGATTCGCGGCATGCCCGGCAGATTAGAGCGCGGCACGGTCGACCGGCGGGCTCGGGCCCCTCGGCGACGCGGGAACGGGTGGAATCCCCAGGAAAGTGGCACGAGGTCGTCGCTCGGGCATCCGAGGAGAGATAATCGGTCATGAGCCTGCTCGACCGCATCCGCGAATCGGTGATCGGCGACGATCAGGTGATGCCCGGCCCCTTCGGCCCGCGCCGCGTGACCTACGCCGACTACACGGCGAGCGGCCGGTCGCTGACCTTCATCGAGGACTTCATCCGCGACGAGGTGCTGCCGCGCTACGCCAACACCCACACCGAGTCGTCGGGCACCGGGCTGCAGACGACGCGGTTGCGTGAGGAGGCCCGCGCCGCCATCCACCGCAGCGTGCACGGCACCGACGACACCGTCGTCATCTTCACCGGCAGCGGGTCGACCGCCGCGATCGACAAGCTCGTCGGCATCCTGGGGCTGCGCATCCCGGCCGACCTCGACGCCGCGTACGGGTTCCGCGCGAGCATCCCCGCCGACGAGCGCCCGGTCGTCTTCCTCGGACCGTTCGAGCACCACAGCAACGAGCTGCCGTGGCGCGAGTCGATCGCCGACGTCGTGACGATCCCCGAGGATGCCGACGGGCATGTCGATCTCGACGCCCTCGAGGCCGCGCTGACCGAGTACGCGGCGAGGCCGCTCAAGGTCGGCAGCTTCAGCGCCGCGAGCAACGTGACGGGCATCATGACGGACACCGCTCGCGTCACCCGGCTGCTGCACGAGCACGGCGCCCTCGCCTGCTGGGACTTCGCGGCGGCGGCGCCCTACGTCGACATCGACGTCACGCAGGGGTTCGACGCGGTGTTCCTGTCGCCGCACAAGTTCATCGGCGGTCCGGGCACCCCGGGCGTGCTGATCGCGCATCGGCGCATCCTCACCAACTCGGTGCCGGACGTCGTCGGCGGCGGCACCGTGCGCTACGTCAACCAGCTCGAGCACCATTACCTCGCCGATCCCGCGCATCGCGAGGAGGCGGGCACGCCGGCGATCATCGAGTCGATCCGCGCGGGGCTCGTGTTCGGGCTCAAGGACGCCGTCGGGGTGGACACGATCCGCGCGGTCGAAGACGACTTCCTGGCCCGGGCGATGTCCGCCTGGCAGGCGCACCCGAACATCCAGATCCTCGGCAACCCCGACGCCGAGCGGCTGTCGATCATCTCGTTCACGATCAAGCAGCCGGGTGGCAAGTACCTGCACCACAACGTCGTCGTCGCGATCCTCAACGACCTGTTCGGCATCCAATCGCGGGGCGGATGCTCATGCGCCGGACCCTACGGCCACCGCCTGCTCGGCATCGACATCGAGCAGTCGCACGAGTACGAGCAGCAGATCGCGCGCGGCTGCGAGGGCATCAAACCCGGCTGGGTGCGGGTGAACTTCAACTACTTCCTCAGCGGCACGGTGTTCAGCTACCTCGTGGAGGCCGTCGAGCTCGTCGCGTCGCACGGCTGGAAGCTCGTGCCGCAGTACCGGTTCGACCTCGCGAGCGGGCTGTGGCGGCACGAGGACGGCCCGGTCGAACCGCCGCTGCGGCTCACCGATGTCGGCTACGACGCCGACGGCCGGATGACGTACCCGCGGCACGACGACACCGCTCCCGAATCGGCCCTCGCCGGGTATCTCGAGGAGGCTCGCGCGCTGTTCGCGGCGCTGCCCGATGCCGGCAGCCACCCGCAGGCGACCGACGTCGTGCTCGGGGCGGACCTGGATCGGTTGCGCTGGTTCGACCTGCCGGCAGTCTCGCTGCGCTGATTCGGGAAGGTCCGGCCGCCCTGGCACGTTGCCCCCAGGGATGAGTACTTCCCGCCGCACCCGTCCCATCCGCCTCGGCGTGCAGATCGCCCCGCAGCACGCGCCCTACGAGAAGATCCGCGACACCGCGGCGCAGCTCGAGGAGATGGGCGTCGACATCCTCTTCAACTGGGACCACTTCTTCCCGCTCAGCGGGCCGCGCGACGGGCTGCACTTCGAGTCCTGGACGATGCTCGCCGCGCTCGCCGAGCAGACCCGGCGGGTCGAGATCGGCGCCCTGGTCAACTGCAACAGCTACCGCAACGCCAACCTGCAGGCCGACATGGCCCGCACGATCGACCACATCAGCGCGCACGGCACCGGCACCGGTCGGTTCATCTTCGGCACCGGCTCGGGCTGGTTCGAGCGCGACTACGACGAGTACGGCTACGAGTTCGGCACCGCGGGTTCGCGCCTCGACGCGCTCGCCCGCGACCTGCCGACGATCGAGGACCGCTGGGGGAAGCTCAACCCCGCGCCGACGCGCAAGATCCCGGTGCTGATCGGCGGCGGGGGCGAGAAGAAGACCCTCCGCATCGTCGCGCGGCACGCCGACATCTGGCACAGCTTCAGCGACGTCGCGACGCTCGACCGCAAGCTCGGAATCCTGGCCGAGCACGGCGAGGCCGTCGGCCGCGACACGTCGCAGATCGAGATCTCGGTCGAGGTGGGACGGCAGAGCACCGAGGATGCCGACGAGTTCCGCGCGCACGGGGCGACGCTGTTCACCCTGGGCATCACGGGCCCGGATTACGACCTCTCGCGCATCCCCGAGTGGATCGCCTGGCGGGATTCGATCAACGCGCGCTAGAGGTCAGAGCTCGATCAGATCCGCGTCGCGCAGCCGGCCGTCGCCGACCGCGGCCGTCATGAAGGTCGCGCGCGGCATCCGGCGCCGGTCGGTCGGCGAGCCGGGGTTGAGCAGGCGCAGGCCACCCGGGCTCACCGTGTCCCAGGGGATGTGCGAGTGGCCGAACACGAGCACGTCGGCATCCGGGTAGGCGAGGTCGGCACGGCGCTCGCGACCCTCCTTCGCACCCGTCTCGTGCACGACCGCGAACCGCACGCCGCCGATCTCGGCACGGGCCACCTCGGGCAGTCGCTCGCGGAGCGCGCCGTGATCGTTGTTTCCGCACACGCCGACCGGGAGGTGCGTGTCGCTCATCAGGACCAGCCGCATCCTCAGATCTCCCGGCGCATGACCCAGCGCCACTTCGCGATCTTGCGGACCCGCTCGAACCCGAACGCCGTGTACAGCGACTCCGGGCCGGTCTGGAAGTAGGCGCCGCGCTGCGGTGCCCGGCCCTCCTCCTGCTCGGGGTAGGCCTCGACGAGCCCGCCGCCGGCTGCCGCGATCTCGGCGAGAGCCCCCTCGACGGCCGTGCGGGCGACGCCGCGCCCACGGTGCTTCGACCCCGTGAAGATGCACGCGATCCGCCAATCCGGCAGTCGATCGAGGCCGGCCTCGTAGGTCTTCGCGTTCTTGACCCGGGGAACCTCGGCGGGCCGCCCGAACTGCGCCCAGCCGACGCACGCGTCGCCGTCGTAGACGAGCACCTGGTGCACGGTGCCTGCGCGCGCGTGCGCCTCCTTCGCCGCCCGGTTGCGCTCGGGGTCGTGCGGGTCGGCGAAACCCTCGGCGTGAAACCCCATGCACCAGCAACCGCCCCACACGCCGTTGTTCGCCTCGACGAGGGCGGCGAAGTCGGGCCAGGTCGAGGCGTCGAGCAGTCGCGTGGTGAGGGCGGGCCCGTCCGGCATGCCGACAGTGTGCCACGGGGCCCCGACTAGCCTGGCCCCATGGCCCCCGCGAAGACTCTCACCACGAAGGACTCGGTCGGCACCTGGCTCAAGCATCCCGTCGGCGGGACGCTGATCCGCGAGGCGCTCGCCGAGGCAGGGGTCGACCCGAAGGCGCTCGCGCCGGTGTCGTTCTTCTCGCTCCAGCGCGTCGCCGGCATGGCGGGCGACCGCATCCCGGCGGGGCTCCTCGACGAACTCGTGGCCCGCACGAACGCGGGATGAGCGTGTCGGTCGTCATCGCGTTCCTGGCGAACATCGCGGTCGCGATCGCGAAGACCGCCGCCGCGCTCCTCACCGGGTCGGCGTCGCTCGTCGCCGAGGCGCTGCACAGCTGGGCGGATGCCGGCAACGAGGTGTTCCTGCTCATCGCCGAGCGCTCGGGACGCCGGATGCGCGACAGGTCGCATCCGCTCGGCTACGGGCGCGACGTCTACTTCTGGTCCCTGTTCGCCGCGTTCGGGCTGTTCACCGTCGGCGCCGTGCTCTCGGTCGCGACCGGCGTGCAGGAGCTTCTCGATCCGGAGCCGGTGACCGACTACCTGGTCGGCTACGTCGTGCTCGCCGTCGCCGCGGTGCTCGAGAGCGTGTCGCTCACCCAGTCGCTGCGGCAGGTGCGGCGCGATTCCGCCGCCGTCGATCGTGCCGCCGCGGACTACGTGCTGAACGGCTCCGACTCCACCCTCCGCGCCGTGGTCTTCGAGGACGTCGCCGCGCTCGTCGGTCTCGCTCTCGCCGCCGTGTCCCTCGGACTGCATCAGGTCACCGGCCTGCCGTTCTTCGACGGACTCGGGTCGATCCTGATCGGCGTGCTGCTCGCGGTCGTCGCCGTGCTGCTCATCCAGCGCAACCGCCGGTTCCTCGTCGGAGCGGCGCCGCCCGACCGGGTGCGCTCCGTGGTCCTGCGTCAGCTGCTGCTGCACCCGACCATCTCGCGCGTCACCTTCCTGCATCTCGAGTTCGTCGGACCCGGCCGACTGCTGCTGATCGCGGCCGTCGACCTCGTCGACGACGATCCGGAGTCGGTGCTCGCGATCCGGCTGCGGCAGCTCGCCGCCGACATCCAGCGCCTGGATCACGTCGAGGTCGCGGCCCTCACCCTCGCGCTGCCCGACGAGCCGTCGCTCGAGCCCTAGTGGCGGTCGGGGCTACCGGCTACCGGCTGGTGCGCCGCAGGATCTGCCGCACCTGCCCGAGCACGTCGACGGCGGTCGGCCGCTTCCCGGGCTCCTCCACGGTCATCGCCGCGAGCAGCGACCGCCACGGCTTCGGCACGGACTTCGGGATGTCGACGACCGCGCCGACGCGGGACATCGCCGCGACCGCATCCGAGCCCGGGAACACACGCATCCCGCTGAAGCACTCGATCAGCACGAGCCCGAGCGAGTAGATGTCCGAGGCCGGGGTGAGCCGCTGCGCGAGCACCTGCTCCGGACTCAGGTAGGGCACGGTGCCGTCGACGAACCCGTCGTCCGGCGGCTGGAAGGTCTCGCCGTCGACCGCGAGGCCGAAGTCGGTGAGCCGGGCGCGCGGGCGCGAGTGCTCCGAGCCGTAGTCGACGAGCAGGATGTTGGCGGGCGACACATCGCGGTGCACGATGTTCTGCCGGTGCACGTACTCGAGGGCCTCCGCGATCTCGAAGGCGATCCCGCCGACGCGGCCGGTCGACATCCCGCCGCCGGCGTCGATGAGGTCGCGCACGCTCTGCCCGGTCACGAGTTCCATCACGAGGAACGGCCGGGGGTCGTGCGGCGACGACTCGTCGATGCCCGCGTCGAGCACCGAGACGATGCCGTGGTGGCCGCCGATGCCGGCGAGCACCCGCAGCTCCTCGCGCGCGCGGTCGAGCGACTCCTCCGAGCCGGCGAGGAACACCTTGACCGCCACGTCGCGTCCGAGCAGCACGTCGCGGGCGCGGTACACGGACGCCGACCCGCCGCGCGCGATGAGCGTGTCGGGTCGGTACCGCTCGAGGAGGAGCGGGGCGTTGAGATCTGACGAAGGCATGGATCCTCGGGGCTGCTGTGAACTTCAGGATATTCGCGTCAAGCCCGCCCCACGCTCGGGTTGACAGGCCTACCGTGGAGCGGTGCGCACACTGAGCTACAACCTCGAGAAGCACAAGGCCGCGGGCGAGCTGGTGGCCCTGACGGAGACCTACGACCTCGACATCCTCTGTCTGCAGGAGGCTGTCGCGAGCGAGCTGCCCGACGAGCTCGGGCCGCTCCACCTCGCCGACGCGACCCGGCGCAATCGCCTGGGTCTGGCGATCTACCACCGCCGTGACCGGTTCGAGTCGCTCGAGACCCGGGCGTATGCGCTCAAGAAGGGGCTGCACGACCGGATCGCCGCCCCCGCCCACGAGCGACTCCTCGCCGCCCGGCTGCGGGATGTCGCCGAGGACCGCGAGGTGCTCGTGGCGTCGTTCCACGCCTCGCCGCTGACGGCGCTCAACTCGCTGCGCCGGCACCAGATCAGCTCGGCGCACGCCCAGCTGCGCGAGCTCGGGCCGGGGCTGCCGGCGCTCATGGTCGGCGACTACAACTACCCGCTCGGCAAGGCCGGACTCGGCCGCCGGATGACGTCGAGCGGCTACGACCTCACGCTGAGCGACACCCGCACCTACACCCGCTACAAGGTGCTGCGCGGGCACTTCGACTTCGCGACGAGCGCCGGCATGGAGATCGAGGACATCGAGACCCTCCCGCGCGGGGCGTCCGACCACCTGCCGATCGTCGTCACGTCGAGCTACCGCGCGACCGAAGCCGCGGCCTGATCCCGGCCCGCAGCCCGCGCCTGGCGCGGGTTTCGGAGTGCCTTGACATTGTTGCGCCAGTACTTATTATAAGTCGTGTAAGAACTGCGCGACCGGGTCCCTCCGGTCCATCCCGTCCCACCGGAGCGACCGACGATGACCCGACCCGAGGATGCCGCCTGGCTCCGCGCCTTCCCCCGCGGCTTCCGCTGGGGTCTGGCGACCGCGGCGTACCAGATCGAGGGCGGCGCCACCGACGGCGGCCGGGGCCCGAGCATCTGGGACACGTTCGCGCACACGCCCGGCCTCGTGAAGAACGGCGACACCGGTGACGTCGCGTGCGACCACTACCACCGCTGGCCGGCGGATCTCGACCTCCTCGTCGAGCTGGGCGTGCGCGACTACCGGCTCGGCCTCTCCTGGACCCGGCTGCAGCCGACCGGCACCGGGCCGCTCAACCCCGAGGGCGTCGCGTTCTACCGGGCGCTGCTCGGCGGCATGCGGGACCGCGGCATCCGCCCGCTGGTGACCCTCTACCACTGGGACCTGCCGCAGACGCTCGAGGATGCCGGCGGCTGGCCGGTGCGGCGGACCGCCGAACTCTTCGGCACCTACGCCGGTCTCGTGGTCGAGGCCCTCGGCGATCTCGCCGACGACTGGATCACGCTCAACGAGCCGTGGTGCAGCTCGTTCCTCGGCTACGGCTCCGGCGCCCACGCGCCCGGCCGGACGGACTACCGGGATGCCGTCGCCGCGGCGCACCACCTCAACCTCGCGCACGGCCTCGCCCTGCGCGAGATCCGCCGGGTGCGCCCCGAGGCGAGCGTCGGCACGACGAACCTCGTGCTCGACATCGTCCCGGCCACCGACAGCCCCGCCGACGCGGTCGCCGCCGTGCGACTGGATGCCTTCCACAACCGCGTCTTCCTGGACCCGGTGTACCTCGGCGCCTACTCGCCCGCCGTGCTCGAGACCCTCGGCCGCTACGGCTTCGCGGAGCACATCCGCGACGGCGACCTGGAACTGATCGGGCAGCCGACCGACTTCGCCGGGGTGAACCACTACCAGCGGGTGACCGTCCGAGCCGACCCCGATGCCCCGTTCGGGTTCGCCGACACCGCCGCCGAACCCGCGACCACATCCTTCGGGTGGTCGGTCATCCCGGACTCGCTGCGCGCCGTGCTCACCCGGGTGTCGCGCGAGTTCACGACCCTCCCGGTCTACGTGACCGAGAGCGGCGCGAGCTACGACGACGAGGTCGTCGACGGCGCCGTGCACGACGCCGAGCGCGTCGCCTACCTGGACGGCTACTTCGCGGCAGCCGCCGCCGCGATCGACGCGGGGGTCGATCTGCGCGGGTACTACGTGTGGTCGTTCCTCGACAACTTCGAGTGGGCCGAGGGCTACGACAAGCGCTTCGGCCTCGTGCACGTCGACTACGCCACCCAGGCGCGGACGCCGAAGGACAGCGCGCTGTACTACCGCGATCTCATCTCCCGCTTCCGAGCCGCCGAGCACCAGGCCGCCGCGATCCCTGCGTCGACCTGAACCCCACGGGTGCGAGCCTGGATGACACGCACCCCGCACCACCGCAACCACAACCCAAGAAAAGGACACTCAATGAAGAGAGCAGCAACCACCGGACTGGCGGCCCTGACGGCCGTCGGTGTCGCGCTGGCACTGGGCGCGTGCTCGTCGCCGACGGAGACCGAGGCCGACGGCCCGCTCACCGTCTGGGTGATGGGCGACTCCGGCGCCAACTTCGAGGCGCTCGTCGCCGACAGCGGCATCGACGTCGAGGTCGTCGCGGTGCCGTGGGACGCGATCGACGAGAAGCTGACCACCGCGGTCGCCTCCGGCTCGGGCCCCGACATCCTCCAGATCGGCCTCTCGAAGCTCGCGACGTTCGCCGAAGCCGGGGCGCTGCTCCCGCTCGACGACGTCATCGGCGACTACCCGAACCTCGATCCGGCGAACTTCCCGGCGGGCGTCTCGGGTGCGGCCACCGCGGTGGGCGGCGAGATCGTCAGCGTGCCGTGGACGTCCGACACCCGCGTGCTGTTCACCCGCACCGACATCCTCGCCGAGAACGGCATCGATGCTCCGCCCGCGACCTGGGACGAGCTGCGCGAGGCCGCGAAGACCCTCGCCGCGCGCGGTGACGGCCAGTACGGCTACTACATCCCGCAGTGGGACGCGCCGCTCCCGATCGAGATGACCTGGAGCATGGGCGGCGAGGTCGTGGATGCCGACGGCAACGTCGACTTCGACACCCCCGAGTTCCAGGACGCGGTCGACCTCTACACGGGTCTCTACGCCGACGGCTCGGTGCCGACCAACGGCGACTTCGACCAGACCCAGGGCTTCGTCTCCGGCGTCGCGCCGATGCTCGTCAGCGGACCCTACCTCGGCCGCGGGATCGCCGACTCGGCGCCGGAGCTCGACGGCAAGTGGCAGGCGTCCCCGCTCCCCGCGGGCGACGGCGGCTCGATCTCGCTCTTCGCGGGTTCGAACCTCGGCGTGTGGTTCAACACCGACCAGAAGACGACGGCCCTGGAGCTGCTCGACTACGTGTCCGCGCCGGAGCAGCAGCTGGCGTGGTACGACCTGACCGGTGAACTCCCGACCGCGAGCGCGGCGCTCGAGGACTCCGAGCTGAACTCCGACCCGAACGTGAAGGTCTACACCGACCAGCTCGCGACGGCCAAGGTGCTGCCGATCGTGGCCGGCTGGGACGGCATCGTCGGCACCGAGCTGCTCAACGCGCTCAACGCCATCGTGCTGACCGGCGCCGACCGGGATGCCTCGCTCGAGGCGTTCTACGCCAAGATCGACGGGCTCGCCGTCAAGTAGGACCGGTGGGGGTGGGGCGTCCCTGCGCCGCACCCCCACCCTCCTCCGCCCGCGCCGACCGGAAAGGACCCAGGATGCGCAGCCGCCTCGCCCCGTACCTGTTCGTCTCGCCGGCGATGGTGCTGCTCGTCACCTTCGGCATCGTGCCGATCCTCGTCGCGGCCGTGATCAGCACGACGAACATGAACATCTCGGCGTTCGCCAGCTGGGACAACGTCGACTTCGTCGGCGCCGACAACTACGTCGCCCTGTTCGCCGACGCGGACTTCTGGCAGGCGCTCGGCAACACCGGGTTGTTCGCGATCGTCGGCGTCCCGGCGATCGTGCTCGTGTCGCTGTTCGTGGCGATCCTGCTGAATCGCAGTCAGAGCCGTTTCTTCCGCGCCTTGCGCGCCTTCTACTTCATCCCCGCGATCACGGCGATCGTCGCGATCTCGCTCATCTGGGGCTACCTCTACAACACGCAGTTCGGGCTGCTGAACTACGGGCTCTCCCTCGTCGGGATCGAGCAGGTGCAGTGGCTCTCCGACCCGTGGCTCTCGAAGTTCTCGGTCGCCCTCGTCGCCGTCTGGCGCGGGACCGGGCTCAACATCATCATCTTCCTCGCCGCCCTGCAGAGCGTGCCGAAGGAGTACCTCGAGGCGGCATCCCTCGACGGCGCGGGCGAGGCCCGCACGACGTTCTCGGTGACGATCCCGCTGCTGCGCTTCGCGATCTTCTTCGTCGCCGTCACGACGACGATCGCGTGGCTGCAGTTCTTCGACGAGCCGTTCGTGCTCACCGACGGCGGACCGCTCGGCGCCACGACCTCGGTGAGCATCTTCCTCTACAAGGAGGGCTTCCGGCTCAACCAGTTCGGCTACGCGAGTGCGGGATCCATCGTGCTCTTCGTGATCATCGCCGTGATCACCCTCATCCAGCTGCGTCTGCGGAGGGCCGACGATGAGTACTGAGCTGCTGCGGCACCGCCGGGCGGGGACCCGCTCGGGCGCCCGCCGGATGACCGTCGCGATCGGCGCGGTGCTCGCCGTCGGCGCGCTCATCACGGCGTTCCCGTTCCTGTGGATGCTGACGACCTCGCTCAAGCCGCAGCGCGAGTCGATCGACTTCCCGCCGACCGTCGTGCCTCAGGACCCGACCTTCGAGTGGTACGTGCGGCTGTTCACCGAGCTCGACTTCGGCACCTACCTGCGCAACACGGTCATCGTCGTCGCCATCGGATTCCTCGGGCTGCTGTTCATGGCGATGGCGGGCTACGCGTTCGCGAAGTTCGACTTCCGCGGACGCCGCGGGATGTTCTTCATCGTGCTCGCGACGATGATGATCCCGATCCAGGTCACGATGATCCCGACCTACCTGATCCTCAACGGGCTGAAGCTGACCAACACCCTCGTCGGCATCGCGCTGCCGACCCTCGTCGGCGGGTTCAGCATCTTCCTGTTCCGGCAGTTCATGTCGACGATCCCGACCGAGATGCTCGAGGCCGCGCGGCTCGACGGCGCGGGGGAGTTCCGCATCTTCTGGCAGATCGTGCTGCCGATGTCGCGGCCGATCCTCGCCGTGCAGGTCGTGCTGACCTTCATCGCCGGCTGGAACAGCTTCCTCTGGCCGCTCATCATCGCGAGCGATCAGAAGTTGTACACGCTCTCGGTCGGGCTCTCGCTGCTCAACCAGCAGCTCGCCGTGAACCCGTCCCTCCAGATGGCGGCGGCGTCGGTGATGGTCGTGCCGATCCTCCTCGTCTTCGTCGTCTTCCAGCGCTACGTGATGCAGGGCTTCGCCCTCTCCGGATTGAAGTGACCCCCGCATGACCGACCTCCTCCCCGCGCGTCGTCCCGCCTCTTTCGACGGGTTCGTGCGCGCGCACGACGCGAAGCTCGTCGACGGCTCCGGCCGTGAGCTGCTGCTGCGCGGTGTCGGCCTCGGCAACTGGATGCTGCCGGAGGGCTACATGTGGAGGTTCGGCCCGGGCGCCGAGTCGCCCCGCGAGATCGAGGCGCTCGTCGATCGCCTGGTCGGGCCGGAGCGGGCCGCCCGGTTCTGGGACGGCTTCCGGGACGCCTACGTCACCGAGCGCGACATCGCGCTGATCGCCGCGAGCGGCTTCGACCACGTGCGCCTGCCGATCAACAGCCGCGTGATCCAGGATGCCGACGGCGCGCCCATCGAGGCCGGCTACGCGATGATCGACGCGCTCGTCGAGTGGTGCCGGCGTCACCGGCTGTGGGTGCTGCTCGACCTGCACGGCGCTCCCGGCGGCCAGACCGGCACCAACATCGACGACTCGCCGAACAACCTGCCGGAGCTGTTCCTCGAGCCCCGGTACCGGGAGCTGACGCTGCGGCTGTGGCGCGATCTCGCGACGCGTTACGCGGATGAGACCGTCGTGATGGGCTACGACCTGCTCAACGAGCCGCTGCCGAACGAGTGGCAGCACTCGCACGGCGCCGCGCTCGCCGAGCTCTATCGCGACCTCACCGCGGTCATCCGCGAGGTCGACCGCGACCACCTGATCGTCTACGAGGGCGCCCACTGGGCGACCAACTGGAGCATCTTCACCGAGGTCTGGGACCCGAACTCGCTCCTGCAGTTCCACAAGTACTGGTCCTCGCCCGACACCGCGGCGATCGCGGCGTTCCTCGAGACGCGCGACCGGCTCGGACTGCCGATCTACATGGGCGAGGGCGGTGAGAACACCCGCGAGTGGCTGTATGCCGCGTTCCGGCTCTACGAGACCCACGGCATCGGCTGGAACCTCTGGCCCTGGAAGAAGATCGAGACGACGACATCCCCCGCCTCGATCGTCGCGCCCGCGGGCTGGGACCGCGTGATCGCGGCGATCGCCGACCCGAGCGCCCTCGACGGCGACGAGGCGTGGCGCATCCTCGAGGATCTGCTCGCGGCGCTCCCGATCGAGGCGTGCCGGTGGCAGCCGGGCGTCGTCGCGGCGGTGACCGGGGTCGCGCCCGACGTCGTACCGGCCTGGGGGTTCGGGTACCGCGGGCCCGGGGAGTCCTACTCCGTCGCCGACGGACGACCGCTGCCCGGGATCCGCGAGGACGACGCGGTGACGCTCGCCTGGGCGCATCCCGGCGGCAACGACCCGAACCCGTTCCAGCAGGGCGACGACGGGCGGCCCTACCTGCCGTCCGAGCAGCTCGTCGCCGTCCTGGCGCCGGGGGACTGGCTCGAGTTCGAACTCGAGCAGGTGTCGCCGCGCGGCACGGTGGTGCGGGATGCCGCGGGCTCGCCCGTCGACGTCCACCTCGAGGCGACGCCGCGTGGACTCCGGGTCACCGCGACCGCCGACGTGCGGATCGCGACGATCCACCCCGGTGCGGCTTGATAGGTTTCCGAGCATGAGCCCGCGCGCCGCTGCCGCGAGCCCCGCGAACGTGAGCGACGTGCGACGCCGCAACGTGTCCGAGGCACTGCGCAGCGTCATCCGCGCCGGACGCACGACGCGCGCGACGATCGCCGCCGAATGCGGCGTCTCGGTCGCATCGGCCACGAACCTCGTCGGCGACCTCATCGCCGAGGGCCTCATCGTCGAAGCCGGGGTCGCCTCGTCGCGCGGCGGCCGGCCGGTCACCTTCCTGCAGCCCGACCCCGCGGGCGCCTACTTCCTCGGCGCCGACGTCGGGGAGCGCGGCGTCGCCGTCGAGCTGTTCGACCTCGGGATGAACCGCGTGGACCGGGAGTTCCGCGGCGGGCGCACCGAGGAGCAGATCGAGACGATCGGCGCCGACCTCGACGCCGCGCTCACGGCGCTCCGCGAACGGAACGCCGCCGCCTGGGATCGACTCGTCGGCGTCGGGCTCGCCCTTCCCGGCATCGTCGAGACGGATGCCGACGGCCGCCAGATCCTCTACGCCCAGAGCCTCGGCTGGCCGCCTGTCGACACCGCCGAGCTGATCAGCCACGACATCCCGATCTTCGCCGAGAACGGCGCGAAGACCCAGGCGATGGCGGAACTCTGGGACGGCGCCGCCCGCGGCCTGAACGAGGCTCTCGTCGTGCTGCTGGGCCGCGGCGTGGGACTCGGCATCGTCAGCGGCGGCGAGCTCGCGCACGGCTCGACGAGCAGCGCGGGCGAGTGGGGACACCTCAAGATCCAGCGCGGGGGGCGGCTCTGCCGCTGCGGCGGGCACGGCTGCGTCGAGGCCTACCTCGGCGCGGATGCGATCCTCGCCGCGTGGCGGGAGGCCGGCGGCAGGCCCGACGGCTCGGGCTGGCGGGCGATCGGCGAGCTCCTCGACGCCGACCGGGCGGGCGATCCGGTGGCGGTCGGCGTCGTCGACGAACTCGTGGCGACGCTCGGCTCGGCGCTCGGCGGACTCGTCAACCTGACCAATCCCGAGCGGATCGTGATCGGCGGCTGGGTCGGCCTGCGGCTCATGGAGACGCTGGCGCCCCGCATCGAGGCGGCGACCCGGGCCGAAGCGCTGCAGCGCCCGGGCGGTCAGTTCGATCTGCGGCCCAGCGCGTTCGGCGGCGACACGGTCGCCTTCGGTGCCGCGCTCATGCCGCTCGAGGCCCTCATCGCGGACCCTCGGGGCGCCTTTCCGCGCAGCTGACGCACAGCACGCGCGCCGGCCGCAGCTCCAGCTGCTCGTGCGGGATCGGCAACCCGCACGAGGTGCAGAGGCCGTATGACCCGTCGTCGACGCGGAGCAGCGCGCGGTCCAGCTCGAGGAGCTCGGCCTCGTGCGCGCTCCGGGCGCCCTCCGCCTGCTGCCACTCGAAGGTGAGCGCGAACCCCTCGGGGTCATGCTCCTCGTCCGTCCACTCCGCGCGCGAGGCGCGCACGACCGCGAGGCGCGCTTCGACGTCCGCGAGTCGCTCGTTCACGGCATCCCGACGCCGGGCGATCCAGTGACGCGCGTCGCCGGGGTCGGGGATG